>NZ_SMYJ01000030.1:0-313786 GCF_009720285.1 Bradyrhizobium sp. BR2003 | reverse complement strand
GCGAGATGAGGTCGGTTTGCACGCACCCTCGGATGAGGCGCGCGCGCCGCGCGGTGATTCGGTCCGATCGTCTCGGTGTTGCGAGGTGCGGCATTCCGCGCAGGCAAAATGGCGGGGTTCCCGCTCATGCAGACCTTAACGCATTCCCACAGCCTGCGATGGAACCCGCTCACAATGCGGTGACAAGATAAAAGATGCTGCTAAATCAGAGTGATAGCGTTCTGTGACATTGAGCCGCCGAAAAACGCATTGCGTCGCAGCAAGCAGATTTTATTTTCATCGCAGCAACACGAGCGGTGTCGCCGTGACACCGCTGTTCGTTTGTTCAAACCTTTCAGGGGCGATTATCTCAATGTCTGGACTTCGCGCGCAATCGGCATGCATTGCTCTGATGCTGGCCGTGACGGCGCCACTGCTTGCTAGCTGCGACGAGCCGAACACCGCAACCGCCGCCGTGCAAGCACCCGAGCCGGACGTCAGTGTCGTCACCGTGAAACCGCAGGCGCGCGCGATGGTGCGCGAGCTGCCGGGCCGCATCGCGCCGACCCGTGTTTCCGAGGTACGCCCGCGCGTCTCGGGCATCGTCGTCAACCGCATGTTCCATCAGGGCAGCGAGGTGAAGGTCGGCGATCCCTTGTACCAGATCGATCCGCGCCCGTTCGAAGTCGAATTGCAGTCGACCGAGGCGGCGCTGGCGCGCGCCAAGGCCGTGCTCGAACAGGCCGCGTTGCAGGCCCGCCGTATCGCCACCTTGACCAGCCAGCGCGCGGCGCCGGAAGCCGAGAACGAAAAGGCGATCGCGACGCTGAAGCAGGCCGAAGCCGACGTGCAGGGCCGCGAGGCCGAAGTCGCGCGCGCCAAGCTCAATCTGGATTACGCCACGATCCGCGCGCCGATCGACGGCACCATCGGTGCGGCGCTGGTCAGCGAGGGCGCGCTCGTGGTGCAGAACGACGCCGCGAGCCTTGCGACCATCCAGCAGCTCGATCCGATCTACGCCGACTTCCAGCAGTCGGTGACCGAGATGAACCAGCTCCGCCGCGCCTTCGAGAGCGGCGACCTCGACCGCATCGCGCCCGACGCGATGAAGGTGCGCCTCGTGCTCGACGACGGCTCGATCTACCCGCTGCCGGGCAAGCTGCTGTTCTCCGACGCCAAGGTCGACGCCTATACCGGGCAGGTAACGTTGCGCGGCGAGTTCCCGAACCCGCATCGCATCCTGCTGCCGGGCATGTATGTGCGCGTGCTGATCGAGCAGGGCATCGACAGCGATGCGATTGCCGTGCCGCAGCAGGCGATCCAGCGCAATGGCGGCGGCGGCAGCGAGGTGTTCGTCGTCAAGGCCGACAATCACGTCGCGGTGCAGCCGGTGCGCACCGGCTCGCTGCAGGGTGGTTCCTGGTTCGTGACCGACGGCCTGAAGGCCGGCGACAAGGTCGTCGTCGAGGGGTTCCAGAAATTCGCCGCCGGCGACAAGGTCCGGCCGCAAGCCTGGCGTGAGATCGACGCTGCTGCAGCAACGACGGATTCGCAGCAGACCGCGCACGCAGTGCGGTGATCCGACATGCCTAGCTTCTTCATCGACAGGCCGATCTTCGCCTGGGTCGTCGCGCTGTTCATCTGTCTGATCGGTGCGATCTCGATTCCGCTGCTCGCGGTCGCGCAATATCCGATCATCGCGCCGCCCTCGATCTCGATCTCGACCAGCTATCCCGGCGCGTCGCCGGAGAACCTCTACAACAGCGTGACGCGGCTGATCGAGGAGGAGCTCAACGGCGCCGCCAACATCCTGAACTTCGAATCGACCTCCGACTCGCTCGGCCAAGTCGAGATCATCGCCAACTTCAAGCCGGGCACCGACACCAGCCAGGCTTCGGTCGAGGTGCAGAACCGCCTCAAGCGCGTCGAGGCTCGGCTGCCGCGCGCCGTGATCCAGCAGGGCATCCTGGTCGAGGAAGCCTCGTCCGCCGTGCTGCAGATCATCACACTGAACTCGACCGACGGCTCGCTGGATGAAGTGGGCCTCGGCGACTTCATGATCCGCAACGTGCTGGGCGAAGTGCGCCGCATCCCCGGCGTCGGCCGCGCCACGCTGTACTCGACCGAGCGGTCCTTGCGGATCTGGATCGATCCGGCCAAGCTGGTCGGCTACGGCCTCCGCCGACGACGTCAACAAGGCGATCACGGCGCAGAATGCCCAGGTCGCCTCCGGCAGCATCGGCGCCGAGCCGAGCACCGATACCCAGAAGATTTCCGCGCAGGTGCTGGTGAAGGGCCAGCTGTCCTCGCCCGATGAGTTCGGCGCCATCATCCTGCGCGCCAACAATGACGGTTCGACGGTCCGCCTGCGCGACGTCGCGCGGATCGAGGTCGGCGGCCTCAGCTATCAGTTCAACACGCGCCTGGACGGCAAGCCGACCGCCGGCCTCTCGGTGCTGCTGTCGCCGAAGGGCAATGCGCTGGCGACCGCGAGCGCGGTCGAAGCCAAGATGAAGGAGTTGTCGCGCTTCTTCCCGGCCAATATCTCCTACGAAATTCCCTACAACATCACGCCGGTGGTCGAGGCTTCGATCAAGAAGGTTTTGACGACGCTGGTCGAGGCCGTGGTGCTGGTGTTCGTCGTGATGTTCCTGTTTCTGCAGAACATCCGCTACACCATCATCCCGACCATCGTTGTTCCGGTGGCGCTGCTCGGCGCCTGCGCCACGCTGATGATCGCCGGCTTCTCGATCAACATGCTGACCATGTTCGGCATGGTGCTGGCGGTCGGCATCCTCGTCGACGACGCCATCGTCGTGGTCGAGAACGTCGAACGCATCATGGCGGAGGAAGGCCTGCCGCCGAAGGAAGCCACCAAGAAGGCGATGTCGCAGATCACCGGCGCCATCATCGGCATCACGCTGGTGCTGATGGCGGTGTTCGTGCCGATGGCGTTCTTCCCCGGCTCGGTCGGCATCATCTACCGGCAGTTCTCGGTCACCATGGTGGCGGCGATCGCGTTCTCGGCGCTGCTCGCGCTGTCGCTGACGCCGGCGCTGTGCGCGACGCTGCTCAAGCCGGTCAAAAAGGGCCACGGCCATGTCAGCAAGGGCGTGTTCGGCTGGTTCAACCGCGTGCTCGACACCAGCCGCGCCGGCTATACCCGCACCGTGCAGGGCTCGCTGAAGCGCACCGGCCGCCTGATGCTGATCTACCTCGTGCTGTTCCTCGGCGTCGCCTACGGCTTCGTGCGGCTGCCCGGCGGCTTTCTGCCGGTCGACGACCAGGGCTTCATCACGACCGACGTGCAGACGCCGTCGGAGTCGTCCTATGCCCGGACCGAAGCTGCGGTCGAGCAGGTCGAGAAGTACCTGAAGGACCGCGCCGGTATCGAGAATGTCACGTTCCTCACCGGCTTCAGCTTCCTCGGCCAGGGCATGAACACCGCGCAGGCCTTCATCACGCTGAAGGACTGGTCGGAGCGCGGCCCGAAGGATTCCGCCGCCGCCATCGTCGCCGACATCAACCGCGATTTGTCGTCGATCCGCGACGCCAGGATCTCGGCGTTGCAGCCGCCGCCGATCGACAACCTCGGCAACTCCTCGGGCTTCTCGTTCCGCCTGCAGGACCGCGGCCAGAAGGGTTATTCGGCGCTGATCGCAGCAAGCGACCGCCTGATCGCGGAGGCCAATGCCAGCCCGATCCTGCAGAAGGTCTATGTCGAAGGCCTGCCGCCGGCGCCGCAGGTCAATCTGATGATCGACCGCGAGAAGGCGGGCGCGTTCGGCGTCACCTTCGAGGACATCAACAACACGATCTCGACCAATCTCGGCTCGAACTACATCAACGACTTCCCGAACCGCGGGCGCATGCAGCGCGTCATCGTGCAGGCCGACAAGACCAGCCGCATGAACGCGGACGACATCCTCAACTACAACGTCAAGAACAGCCGCGGCCAGCTGGTGCCGTTCTCGGCCTTCGCCACCATCGAGTGGACGAAGGGGCCGACGCAGATCGCGGGCTTCAACTACTATCCGGCGGTGCGCATCTCCGGCGAGGCGCGGCCCGGCTTCACCTCGGGCGATGCGATCGCAGAAATGGAGAGGCTCGCCGACAAGCTGCCGCGCGGCTTCGGCTATGAATGGACCGGCCAGTCGCTGCAGGAGAAGCTGTCGGGCTCGCAGGCGCCGTTCCTGCTCGCGCTGTCGGTGCTGGTGGTGTTCCTGCTGCTCGCGGCGCTCTATGAGAGCTGGACCATTCCGCTCGCGGTGCTGCTCACCATTCCGCTCGGCATTCTCGGCGCGGTGGTGGCGGCGACGATGCGCGGGCTCTCCAACGACGTCTATTTCACCGTCGGCCTGATCACCATCATCGGTCTTGCCGCCAAGGACGCGATCCTGATCATCGAGTTCGCCAAGGATCTGCGCGCGCAGGGCAAGCCGCTGGTCGAGGCGACCATCGAGGCGTGCAGCCTCAGATTCCGCCCGATCCTGATGACCGGTCTGGCCTTCGTCTGCGGCGTGCTGCCGATGGCGATCGCGACCGGCGCCGGCGGCGCCAGCCAGCAGGCGCTCGGCACGTCGGTGATGGGCGGCATGATCGCCGTCGTGATCCTCGCGCTGCTGCTGGTGCCGGTGTTCTTCGTCAGCGTGCAGCGCGTGCTGGCCGGCGACCGCGAGACGGCGTCGGGGCAGGGCGAGGTGTATGGCCCGCCCGCGCCGGCGAGGATCGGTCACTGATATCAGGGACCGGCGCCGGTCAGATCAGCGGCTTGCTTTCGCAAGCCGACCAATCCAGATTGCAGCTCTGGATTGAACGGGGAGCGTTTGGGCAACCCGGGGATTGAGGGCATGCGATGCGGCCGAGCGATATTGCGATCTCGAATTATCGCTCGATCCGGCGGCTCTTCATGCCTGCATCCATCGCTGCTGGCGCCATTGGCGCGGCTGATTGCCAAGGCGTCGCGCCGCGCCGGCATCTGGATCGTCACCCATTCGGAACATCTGATGGAGGCGCTGCGAAGCGAGAGCTCGGTCCCGCTGCGCCGGGTGATCAAGGCGAAGGGCGCCACGACCATCGAGGGCCTGTCCCTCGGCGGTGAATTTCGTGACGGGGAAGACGACGAGGACAACGACGATTAGATCGCGCCGTCGCCCTACTGCCCGAGCGGCTTCAGGATCCTGATCAGCTCGCCGTGCACGAACTCGTTGCCGCAGACGACGTGGCCGGTCTGCAGCGGATCGTCATTGCCCTGGATGCCGGAGACGGTGCCGCCGGCCTCGCGGACCATCAGCAGGCCGGCCGCGACGTCCCAGGCCTGCAGATTGCGCTCCCAATAGCCGTCGAGGCGGCCGGCGGCGACGAAGGCGAGGTCGAGCGAGGCGGCGCCGAAGCGGCGGAAGCCCGCGACCTTGCTCTGCAGCGCGGCCATCTCCTGCAGCGCCAGCTGGTGATTGCCACGGCCGATATGCGGCAGGCCGCAGGCTACCACGCATTCGTTGAGCTGGCGGCGGCCGGCGACGCGCAGGCGCTGGTCGTTGAGGAACGCGCCCTTGCCGCGCTCGGCGATATAGAGCTCGTCATTGGCGGGATTGTAGATCACGCCGGCGATCACGGTGTCCTCGCGCTTCAGCCCGATCGAGATCGCGAATTGCGGGATGCCGTGCAGGAAGTTGGTGGTGCCGTCCAAGGGATCGACGATCCAGGTGTGGCTCTTGTCGCTGCCTTCGCGCTTGCCGCCTTCCTCGCCGAGGAACCCGTAGCCGGGCCGGGCCTTCTCGAGGTCGGTGTAAAGCATCTCCTCGGCGCGCTTGTCGGCGAGCGAGACGAAGTTCGCCGGCCCCTTCAGCGACACCTGGAGATGTTCGATCTCGCCGAGGTCGCGCTTGAGGCTGCGGCCGGCGCGGCGCGCGGCCTTGACCATGACATTGATGAGAGCGGAATAGAGCATGATGGAAGTTGGTGGCTTTCGAGCGTTGGAAATCGATCGGGCAGCGTGGGCAAGACCCTGCCCGTCATCCTGAGGAGCGCGGAACGCGCGTCTCGAAGGATCGGCAGCCCGCTCCGGGGCCGTGCATCCTTCGAGGCTCGCTCCGCTCGCACCTCAGGATGACGGGAAACGGCCTGTGGCGCCCTGGGTTTCGGACTGGGTGCCCTCTGGAAGTGGCGCCGTCAAGGCGTCATTTGACGTTGTTTCCGATCCATTTTCGCGCGGCTGCCTCGCCCTTGGCGCGGTCTTCCGGGCTCATATCGGCGAGGATGTCGTCGAGATCGGGGTCGCCCTTGCCGGCGGTCTTGGCGACCGTGTGCCATTTCAGCGCCTCGACCTTGTCCACCGGGGCGCCGGCGCCGGTCGCCAGCACATGGGCGAGGCGATTTTGCGCGATCGCGCTGTTCTGCCGGGCCGCCTTGCGCAGCAGCGCCACCGCCGCCGGCACGTTCCGCGGCGTGCCCGAGCCGTTGTAGAGCGCGATGGCATATTCGACCTCGGCATCGACATTGTCGGCCAGCGAGGCGGCCTGCAGCAGCCGCGCCGCCTTCTCGAGGTCCTTCGGCACGCCGGTGCCTTCCTTGTAGAAGGTCGCGAGCGCGTATTGCGCCTCGGGGCTGCCGGCGTCGGCGGCCATGCGCAACAGCTCGGCGGAGCGGCGGAGGTCCTGCGGCAGGGTCTGGCCGTCGAGATAGAGCAGCGCGAGATTATAGGCCGCCTTGGGCTCGCCGAGCTTGGCCGACGACGCCAGCAGCTTGACCGCGGCATCCTTGTCGACCGTGCCGCCGCGGCCTGCGATCTTCATCATGGCGAGCGCGAACATCGCCTCGCGGTCGCCGGCATCGGAGGCGCGCTTGTACCACTCGTCGGCCTTGACGTAGTCGCGCTTGACGCCGAGCCCATTGGCATAGAGCTCGCCCAGCATGGTCATGGCCTTGGCGTCGTTGTTGTTCTGCGCGCGCGCGGTCGCGAGGTCGAACGCAGTCTTGTACATGCCGCGCTGATAGGCGCCGTAGACGAGGTCGACATTGGGATCGTCGACGGCCTGGGTCGGGGGCGGGGTCGGCGAGGGCGTTGGAGATGCGGCAGGCTTCGGAGTCGCGGAGGCGGCGGGCTTGGGCGTCGGCTTCTTCGCGACCGGTGAATGCACCTTCGGCTTCGCAGCCTCCTTCTTCGCAGGCGGCGGCGTCTGTGCCGGCGGCGTGATCGAGAGCTGCGCCATCGCGCCGCTCGCCAGCATCGTGCAGCCGAGCGCAATACCTATCGGACGCAGGCATTTCATTCCGGCGTCATCCCTCGGCCTTTCCGTCGGCCTTGGCCTTGCCGAATGTGCCGGCATGCGCCCGCGCAATCGCGTCGTCGATCTCGACAAGCGCCGCCTTGGCGCCGCGCGGATCGGACCAGATGAAGTCTCCGACCAGCACGAAATCCGCGCCGGCCGCCGCGAACGCCTCGGCCTCCTCGCGCGAGGTTGCAAAGCCGACGCAGGGCGGCTCGAACAATTCGTCCCACCATTCCAGCCGCTCGGCGATGGCCTCGCGCGAGGGCCGCTGTCCGTTGGCGTCGGGCTCGCCGAACAGCACATAGTCGGCACCGGCTTCGCCCGCGGCCATGGAATCGTGGCGGGTCGCGAGCCCGCCGACGCCGACAATGCGGTCGGGTTTCAGCGACGGCACCGCCTCTTGCATCGCGGCGATGCCGGTCAGATGCGCGCCGTCGGCGCCGGCGCGCGCCACGATATCGGGATGGCCGTCGATCAGCAGGGCCGCGCCGGCGTCCTGGATCGCAGGCGCCAGCGCCTTGATGGTGGAGATCATGCTGCGCGGATCGCTGTCGCGCAGCCGCACCAGCACGGCGGCGACATCGGCCGCGGCAAGCAGCTCGGTGAGCTCGGTCGCAAGCCGCGCGGGCTCATCGACCGGCGGCGTTGCCAGATAGAGGCGCGGCGCCGGCCGCGGCGGAACGGGCTTGGTCGCCAATTATGCCGCCTGTTTCTCGAGGCCGGCTTCCCAATTGCCGGTGCTCGCGAGTCCGTTCATCCGGGCGCGATGCGAGAAGGCGCGCTGACCCGCGGGGACGTTGTCGGGCTTGCCGGACCACGCCTTCTGCGGCGCCGCCTGCAGCGCGCGGCCATAGGAGAAGGTCAGTTTCCAGGGCAAATTGCCGATCTTGTTCATGGCGTCGAGATGCGCGGTCGCTTCCTCGTCGCTCTGTCCGCCGGAGAGGAAGGCGATGCCGGGCACCGCGGCCGGCACGCAGCTCTTGAGCAGGCGGACGGTCTTCTCGGCGACTTCCTGCACCGGCGCCTGCTTCGGGCACTTCTTGCCCGAGATCGCCATGTTGGGCTTCAGGATCATGCCTTCGAGCGCGACGCGCTGCACCCGCAATTCCTGGAAGGTTCGGTTCAGCACGCGCTGCGTCACCTCATAGCAGCGGTCGATGTCGTGATCGCCGTCCATCAGCACCTCAGGTTCGACGATCGGCACGATCTGCGCGGCCTGGCACAACGCGGCGTAGCGCGCCAGCGCATGCGCGTTGACGCGGACCGCGGTCTGGGTCGGGATTCGCGGCCCGATATCGATCACCGCGCGCCATTTCGCAAAGCGCGCACCGCGCTCGTAATATTTCTTCAGCCGCTCGGCGAGCTTGTCGAGGCCGACGGTGACGAGTTCGCCCGGGCAGTTCGGCAAAGGCTGCGTGCCCTCGTCGACCTTGATGCCGGGGATCGCGCCGGCCTGCTCGATCAGCTTGATCAGCGGCGTGCCGTCCCTGGCGTTCTGCCAGATCGTCTCGTCGTAAAGGATGACGCCGGAGATGTACTTGCTCATCGCCTCCTGCGAGCGGAACAGCATCTCGCGATAGTCGCGGCGATTGTCCTCGGTCGAATCGACCTTGATGGCGTCGAACCGCTTCTTGATCGTGCCGGAGGATTCGTCGGCGGCGAGGATGCCCTTGCCCGGGGTGACCATGGCAAGCGCGATTTTGTTGAGGTCGGAGAGGTTCATCGGGGCGTCCTCCAGAGCCATTGCCTTTGCAAACCAAAATAGGCGGTTCTCGGGCAAATGCCTAGAAAACGTTCGTCGCGGCCGGTGTTTGGACGTTCCACCTCTCCCATCGGGAGAGGTCGCGCCGAAGGCGCGGGTGAGGGGGTGCGCCCTATCGAGGAGCTGAACCCCTCACCCGGATCGCTGACGCGATCCGACCTCTCCCCGACGATGGGGAGAGGTGATCGCAGTCCGCGGTGAGTGAAGAGCGCTCAGGCGACCTTGGGGTCGAGCTGGCCCGCGGCGTAGCGCTTGGCCATTTCCGCCGTGGTCAGCACCTTCTTGATCTTGCTGGCCTGGCCCGCGGTGTTGAACTCCTGCAGGCGCTGCTTGCACAGCTTGGTCATCGCCTCCATTGCGGGCTTCAGGTATTTGCGCGGATCGAACTCTTCCGGATTGTCCTTCAGCACCTTGCGGATCTGGCCGGTCATCGCCATCCGGTTGTCGGTGTCGATGTTGATCTTGCGCACGCCGTTCTTGATGCCGCGCTGGATCTCGGCGACCGGCACGCCCCAGGTCGGCTTCATCTTGCCGCCATTGGCGTTGATGATCTCCTGCAGCTCCTGCGGCACCGACGAGGAGCCGTGCATGACGAGATGCGTGTTCGGCAGCTTGCGATGGATTTCCTCGATCACGTTCATGGCGAGGATGTCGCCGTCGGGCTTGCGGGTGAACTTGTAGGCGCCGTGCGAGGTGCCCATCGCGATCGCCAGCGCGTCGACCTTGGTCTCCTGGACGAACTTCACGGCTTCGTCCGGATTGGTCAGCAGCTGGTCGTGCGACAGCTTGCCCTCGGCGCCATGGCCGTCTTCCTTGTCGCCCATGCCGGTCTCGAGCGAGCCGAGCACGCCGAGCTCGCCTTCCACCGAGATGCCGCCGAGATGGGCCATGCCGGTCACGGTCTTGGTGACGCCGACATTGTAGTCCCAGTCGCCGGGGGTCTTGCCGTCGGCCTTCAGCGAGCCGTCCATCATGACCGAAGTGAAGCCGGCCTGGATCGCGGTCATGCAGGTGGCGGGTTCGTTGCCGTGGTCGAGATGCACGCAGACCGGGATCTGCGGGTAGATCTCGGTGACGGCGTCCATCATGTGCTTGAGCATGACGTCGTTGGCGTAGGACCGCGCGCCGCGCGAGGCCTGGATGATGACGGGCGCATCGACCTCCGAGGCTGCCGCCATGATCGACAGCGCCTGTTCCATGTTGTTGATGTTGAAGGCAGGTACGCCGTAATCATGCTCGGCCGCGTGGTCGAGCAGTTGCCGCAACGTTATGCGAGCCATTCCATTTCTCCCTGTGGTGCAAGTTCGCGGATTTGAAGCGCGATGAGCTCATTTTCATCGCCCTTTTGCTCTTTGTTTGAGCATGATCTTTTCGGAAAACCGCTTCACACTTTTCCGGATCATGCTCTGGATCAACGGTTTTTCAGAACTTCGACGCCCGGCAGCGGCTTGCCTTCCATCCATTCAAGAAACGCGCCGCCCGCGGTCGAGACGTAGGAAAAATCACCGCCCACGCCCGCCTGGTTCAGCGCCGCGACGGTGTCGCCGCCGCCGGCGACCGAGATCAGCTTCCTGGCCTTGGTGCGTTCGGCGGCATGCTTGGCCGACACCATGGTGCCGCGGTCGAACGGCGTCAGCTCGAACGCGCCGAGCGGGCCGTTCCAGACCAGCGTCGCCGCGTCGTCGATCGCGGCATGGATGCGCGCGATCGATTGCGGACCGACGTCGAGGATCATGCCGTCGGCCGGGATCGCATCGAGGCCATAGGCATGCGACGGCGCGTTGGCGGCAAACTGGTTGGCGACGACAGCGTCAACGGGGAGGATGATCGCGCAGTTGGCGGCGTTGGCCTTCTCCATGATCCGCAGCGCGGTCGGGGCAAGATCCTTTTCGGCGAGCGACTTGCCGACGGCGACGCCTTGCGCGTGCAGGAAGGTGTTGGCCATGCCGCCGCCGATCACCAGCGCGTCGACCTTGTTCACGAGGTTTTCCAAGAGGTCGATCTTGGTCGAGACCTTGGCGCCGCCGATGATCGCGATCACCGGCTTGGTCGGCGCTTCCAGCGCCTTGCCGAGCGCGTCGAGCTCGGCCTGCATGGTGCGGCCGGCATAGGCCGGAAGCTTGTGGCCGAGGCCTTCGGTCGAGGCGTGGGCGCGATGCGCGGCGGAGAAGGCGTCGTTGACCCAGATGTCGCCGAGCTTGGCGAGCTCTGCGACGAAGCCGGCGTCGTTCTTCTCTTCCTCCTTATGGAAACGCGTGTTTTCCAGGCAGAGGATGTCGCCGTCCTTGAGGGCCGCGACGGCGGCGGCCGCGGCATCGCCGATGCAATCCTCGGCGAAGGCCACCGGGCGCTTGATCACCTTCGACAGCGCGTCGGCGACCGGCTTCAGCGATTCCTTGGGATCGCGGCCCTTGGGGCGGCCGAAATGGGCGAGCAGGATCACCTTGCCGCCCTTGTCGGAAATTTCGGTGATGGTGGGGGCAACGCGCTCGAGCCGCGTGGCATCGGTGACGCGGCCGCCTTCCATGGGGACGTTGAGGTCGACGCGCAGCAGCACGCGCTTGCCCTTCACGTTGACGTCGTCGAGGGTACGGAACGATTTTGTCATGAGCGTTTCCTGTGCGGCCGGACACTACCGTCCGACGGACGGCGTCGCTTTCGCTTGCCGATGTCGCGGCCGTTGAGGTCGCGAACGCGGGGGGCAAACACGCAGATGCCCGGCGCTTGGCCGGGCATCACGAACAGTCGAACTTAAACCAGCTTGCCGATCGCGACGGCGGTGTCCGCCATACGGTTCGAGAAGCCCCACTCATTGTCGTACCAGGACATCACGCGCACGAAGTTGCCGTTCTGCACCTTGGTCTGGTCCATGTGGAAGGTCGACGAGTGCGGATCGTGGTTGAAGTCGATCGAGACGTTCGGCGCGTTGGTGTAGCCGAGGATGCCCTTGAGCTGCTGCTCGGACGCACGCTTCATCGCCTCGTTGATCTCCTTGGCGTCGGTTGCGCGCTTGGCGACGATCTTGAGGTCGATCACGGAAACGTTCGGGGTCGGAACGCGGACCGAGACGCCGTCGAGCTTGCCCTTCAGCTCGGGCAGCACGAGGCCGATCGCCTTCGCGGCACCGGTCGAGGTCGGGATCATCGACATCGCCGCGGCGCGGCCGCGATAGAGATCCTTGTGCAGGGTGTCGAGCGTCGGCTGGTCGCCGGTATAGGCGTGGATCGTGGTCATGAAGCCGGTCTCGATGCCGACAGTGTCGTTCAGGACCTTGGCGACCGGCGCGAGGCAGTTGGTGGTGCAGGAGCCGTTCGAGACCACCAGGTGATCCTTGGTCAGCGTGTCGTGGTTGACGCCGTAGACGATGGTGGCGTCAGCGCCATCGGCGGGCGCCGAGACCAGCACGCGCTTGGCGCCGGCGGCGAGATGGGCCGAGGCCTTGTCCTTCGCGGTGAAGATGCCGGTGCATTCCAGCGCGACGTCGACGCCGAGCGCCTTCCACGGCAGCTTGGAGGGATCGCGCTCGGCCGAAACCTTGATCTTGTTGTCGCCGAGGCTGATCGTATCGCCGTCGACGGTGACGGTGCCGGGGAAGCGGCCATGCACGGAATCGAAGCGCAGCAGGTGCGCGTTGGTCTCGACCGGGCCGAGGTCGTTGATGCCGACCACCTCGATATCCTTGCGGCCGGACTCGGCGATGGCGCGCAGAATGTTGCGGCCGATGCGTCCAAACCCGTTGATCGCGACGCGGATTGCCATGCTCGTCTCCTCTAATGCTGTTGTCAGCCCCGCGGGAGGGGCTCCCACGAGGTTTTTACGGCGGAACGCCCGGTTCGGCCGGGCGCATACGGAAAAGATGGAGCTTAGGTAATCCTTTTTTGCGACAAGCTCAACCTTGGCCCGCGGGTGTCAGGCCAGCGTCAGACGCGCTTCGTGGCAGCGTTAACGACGGCTTCAGCAGTAATGCCGAAATGCCGGAAAAGGTCCTTCGCCGGGGCGCTGGCGCCAAATCCGTGCATGCCGATGAATTCGCCGTCATGGCCGATCACGGCATCCCAGCCCCAGCGCACCGCGGCCTCGATCGCGATCTTGACCGGAGCGTTGCCGATAATGGCATTTTGCCGCTCGGCGGGCTGTGCCAGCAGCAATTCCAGCGACGGGACCGAGACCACCCGTGTCGCGATGCCGCGTCCGGCGAGCTGCTTCTGCGCCTCAACCGCGATCTGGACCTCGGAACCCGACGCGAACAATGACACTTTTGCGTCACCCTGCGCTGCGACCAGCTCATAGGCGCCGTGGCTGCACGGGTTGTCGTTCGGCGCCGTGGTGCGGAGCTGCGGCAGGTTCTGGCGGGTCAGCGCCAGCACTGTCGGTCCGTCGACGCGGTTGAGCGCCAGTTCCCAGCACTCGGCGGTCTCGACTGCGTCGCAGGGACGGAACACGCGCATGTTGGGCATCGCGCGCAGCGCGGACAGATGCTCGACCGGCTGGTGCGTCGGGCCGTCCTCGCCGAGGCCGATCGAGTCATGCGTCATGACATAGACGACGCCGGTGCCCATCAGCGCCGACAGCCGCATCGCGCCGCGCGCGTAGTCGGTGAACACCAGGAAGGTGGCGCCGTTCGGCGCGAAGCCGCCGTGCAGGAAGATGCCGTTGAGGCACGCGGCCATGCCGTGCTCGCGGACGCCGTAATGGATGAAGCGGCCCTTCGGCGTCTTGGCGCCGAACGCCGTCGCCGACTTCGCCTTGTTGTTGTTGGAGCCGGTGAGGTCGGCCGAGCCGGCCACGAACTCCATCGGCATCGCAGCCGCAATCACCTCGATCGCAGCTTCCGAGGATTTGCGGGTCGCGACGTTGAGCGGATTTTCCAGCAGCCCCTTCTTGAAGGCGCGCAGCCCCTTGGCGAGCGACTGCGGCCGCTCGTGACGAATGCGGCGTTCGAACTCGGCGCGCTTGCGGCTGCCGAGCTGCGCGAATTGCTCGTCCCACGCCTTGTGCTCGGCGGCGCCGCGGGCGCCTGCCTCGCGCCAGGCCTTCAGCACATCGTCAGGCACCGAGAACGGCTCGAGCGAGATGCCGAGCTTCTCCTTGGCCGCCTTGAGCTCGTCGGCGCCGAGCGCCTCGCCATGCGCCTTGGCAGTGCCGGCCTTGTGCGGCGCGCCGTACCCGATCGTGGTCTTGCAGGCGATCATCGAGGGCTTGTTGGATTTCTGCGCGCGGGTGATCGCAGCGGCAATCGCCTGCGGATCGTGGCCGTCGATCAATTCGGCGGCCCAGCCTGCGGACTTGAAGCGCTTCACCTGATCGACGGAATCGGAGATCGAGGTCGGGCCGTCGATCGAGATGCCATTGTCGTCGTACAGCACGATCATCTTGTTGAGCCGCCAGACACCGGCGAGCGCGATCGCTTCCTGCGAGATGCCCTCCATCAGGTCGCCGTCGGAGGCGAGCACATAGGTGTGGTGGTTGACGATCTTCTTGCCGAACTCGGCGGCCAGCATCTTCTCGGCGACCGCCATGCCGACCGCGGTCGCAATGCCCTGGCCGAGCGGACCGGTGGTGGTCTCGATGCCCTTGGTGTGGAAGTTCTCGGGGTGGCCCGGCGTCAGAGATCCGAGCTGGCGGAAATGCTTGAGCTGGTCGAGCGTCATGTCCTTGTTGCCGGTGAGGTACAGCAACGAATAGAGCAGCATCGAGCCGTGGCCGGCCGAGAGCACGAAGCGGTCGCGATCGGGCCACGCCGTGTCGGCCGCATCGAATTTCAGGAATTTTGTGAACAGGACGGTCGCGATGTCGGCGGCGCCCATCGGCAGGCCGGGATGGCCGGAATTCGCCTTCTCGACGGCGTCCATGGCAAGGCCACGGATCGCATTGGCCATACGGGTGTGATCGACCTGCGTCATGATGAAAAGTCCGCCTAAAATGAGGAGCTGATTGCTGGACGGATCGGGGCGGGCAGCCGCGATACGCGCGTGGATGGCCTTACGGGTTGGGGGTGGATTAGCACCTCAATTCCGCAAGTCCAAGGCGATGAAACGCCTCAAAACGGGGAAAAGTTGCCCGAAATCGCCCTATTTCATTCAACGGTGCATAGTTCTGCGCCGCCGTTGCGCTGGGCTCGCTTGCCACGTAAATTTCGTCCCGTAAACGCTTGCCGAACCGCCAGTTTTGCCGTGCGGCAGGCTTGTCTGCAGCAGGCTACCAAGCCAACCGAAAGGTCCACGCCGCGTGTCATGAGTGATCGTCTCGCCAACGGGTCTGGCAATACCGAGGCACCGCTTGCCGATATCGATGCTGCGACAAAGCGGCTGATGGCAGCGCTTGATGCGCTGGAGAGTTCGGTGGAGCGGCGCCGCGAGGCCGACCGCGACGAGAACGAATTGGCGAGCCGGATCCAGGCACTCGGCGCCGATCGCTCGCGGCTTGCCGACGAGCTCGACGGATCGCTGGTGAAGACGCGCAAGCTCGAACGTGCCAATCGCGAGATCGCGGAAAAACTCGACGCGGCAATCGGCAGCATTCGCGCCGTGCTCGACGGCGGAGACAGCAGATGAGCCACATCAACGTCACCATCAATGGCCGGCAATACCGG
Organism: Bradyrhizobium sp. BR2003; assembly: GCF_009720285.1. Lineage (NCBI taxonomy): Bacteria > Pseudomonadati > Pseudomonadota > Alphaproteobacteria > Hyphomicrobiales > Nitrobacteraceae > Bradyrhizobium > Bradyrhizobium sp. BR2003. The sequence goes on along the minus strand of NZ_SMYJ01000030.1, from coordinate 298,182 downwards.
ATGGCCTGCGAGGAGGGCCAGGAGGTGCGGCTGCTGAAGCTCGCGGAAAATCTCCAGCAGCGCGTGGAATCGCTGCGCGGCAAGTTCGGCGAGATCGGCGATGCGCGGCTGACGGTGATGGCGGCGCTCACCGCCTGCGACGAACTGGTCGACGCCAGCGCTCGCATCCGCAGCCTCGAGGAAGAGGTCGAGCAGCTGCGCAATGCGCGCGTTGCCGCGATCGACCGCGCCCGCGCGACCCAGACCGCGGTCTCCAACGCGCTCAACGCCGCCGCCGAGCGAATCGAGCGCACCACGCAGGTGCTCAACCGCACCATCGGCGGCGGCATCGCGATCGGGTGATTTTTCTTCACCCTCCCCCTCCAGGGGAGGGTGACTGCGTCTTCCTTACCGCTGGCGGATTGCGGCAACGATGGCTAGATTAGCCCCCGCGAAGCTGCGTCGTGCGTCAGGAGCCATATATCCCCGGGGCCTTATCGATCCTTTAGGGAACTGTCCCTGGCCGGGTCCGTGGACCCGGACATATGGTGCCCACCTACTTTCGTAGGGAACTCCGGGATCGAGCGCTCCAACGGCCTCTGCGGCTTCGCACTGATTTTTGCTGTTGCCTTGTCGTCGCGCTGCGGCGGTTGAATTATCTAGCAGTGTTGTGCCCCGCGATACGGGGCGTCCAGCGCGCCGCGGCCTGGCCTTAACGAAAGCTAGCGTCTCTGGAATGATGGATCGTCCGTTGTCGCGGACGACGACAGCGGAAGATGGATCATGCACGCATCTCCATCGAAGGCCGAGCTCCGGGCACTTGCTCTCGCCAAGCGCGATGCGCTGAGCGACGAGCAGCGCGCGACGGCTGCCGAAGCGCTCGCCAAGCGCGGCGCGCCGTTCGAGATCGCGCAGGGCATGATCGTCTCGGGCTATGCGCCGATCCGCAGCGAGCTCGATCCGGCGCCGTTGATGAAGAAGCTTGCCGACAAGGGCGCGCGGCTCGCGCTGCCCTGCATCAATGCGCGCGGCCAGTCGTTGACCTTCCGCAGCTGGTCGCCGCAGGACCGGCTGATGCTCGGGCCGCTCGGCATTCCCGAGCCGTCGCCGGCCGCCGCCGAGGTGCATCCGGACGTGATGCTGGTGCCGCTCGCGGCATTCGACAAGCTCGGTCACCGCATCGGCTACGGCGCCGGCTATTACGACTATACCTTCGCGCATCTGCGCAAGGCCAAGCATGTGATCGGGGTCGGACTTGCCTTTGCTGCACAGGAAACCAAGGCGATTCCGGCGCTGTCGCACGACGTCCCGCTCGATTTTGTGCTAACGGAGCGCAAGACGTTCGATTTCCGGAGTAGCTAGCCTTGCGAATTCTCTTCGTTGGTGACGTCGTCGGCAGGACCGGCCGCACCGCCATCGCCGACCACCTTCCCGGCATGATCAGGGACTGGTCGCTCGATCTCGTGGTCGTCAATGGCGAAAATTCCGCCGGCGGCTTCGGCATCACCGAGGCGATCTATCAGGAGCTGCTCGATGCCGGCGCCGATGCGATCACGCTCGGCAACCACGCCTGGAATCAGAAGGAGGCGCTGGTCTTCATCGAGCGCGCGCCGCGCCTGATCCGCCCGTTGAATTTCCCGCGCCATTCGCCCGGCCGCGGCGCCACGCTGGTCGATACCAAGAGCGGCAAGCGCGCGCTGGTCATCAATGCGATCGGCCGCGTCTTCATGGAGCCATCCTCGAACGATCCGTTCAGCGCCATCGAGCGCGAGCTCGAGGCCTGCCCGCTGCGCCAAGGCTGTGACGCCATCGTGGTCGATTTCCACGCCGAGGCGACCAGCGAGAAGCAGGGCATCGGCTTCTTCTGCGACGGCCGCGTCAGCCTCGTGGTCGGTACCCATACCCATGTGCCGACATCAGATCATCAGGTGCTGCCCGGCGGCACCGCCTATATGAGCGATGCCGGCATGACCGGCGACTATGACTCGGTGATCGGCATGCAGAAGGAGGAGCCACTGCAGCGCTTCCTCACCGGCATTCCCTCCGGCCGGTTCGAGCCGGCGGGCGGTGTGGCCACGCTGAGCGGCGTCGCGGTCGAGACCGACGACGCGACCGGGCTCGCGGTGAAGGTCGCGCCGGTGCGCGCCGGCGGGCGGCTCGAGCCCGCGGTGCCGGGATTCTGGACGTAGTGAAGTTACCGTAGCCCCCCGGATGCAGCGAAGCGCAATCCGGGACCGGTCTTTGAGATTGCGAGATTCCCCGATTGCGCTTCGCTTCATCCGGGCTACAAGTCATTTCGGAATAATAGAAGAATACTTCTGAGTTGCCCGACGTGTCAAGTGCAGTGTCGAGCGCCGGCAGCCGGCCTCCTTTGCATGGGGTTGTTTTCCATATTTTGGCAGTGCGGCCCCCGTCCCGGCCAAGGGGCTGGCCTAGCCCTGCCGAAAACCCATCCGGAATGCGCCCCAGTGGCGGCCGTTCACCACGATCGGCGACGACAGGTCCTTCATCAGCACGAAATTGCCGCCGCCCATGTCGCGGCGATAGGTCTGCAGCAGGAACGGCTTCGTGTTGGCCGCGACCTTGCTCACCGCGCGGTCGTTGAACAGGCGGCGGTTGCGGCAATTGGCGTTGTTCCAGACCGGGTCCGGTCCCTGCGGCTGCCGGTAGTTCGGATTGTGGGTCGGCAGATAGCCGCTGCGCGCCCAGGCGACGCAGAACACGATGCGCGGGTCGCTCTTCTGGATCGGATCCTGGATCGCGGGCAGCACCCGGTCGGTAAACGCGACGTAGTCGGTCAGATACTGCTTCGGATTGGTGCCGGCGATCTCGCGATAATTCTCGTCCATCAATTGCGCGAGCGTGATCTCGCCGCGCGCGACGGCATTCTCGAACAGCTCTGAAATCTGCCTTGCGGTGTCGATCACGACGCGGATCAGCGGCGTGTCACTGGTCTCGACGCCGCTGTCGGCGATGGTCACGATCAGGCTCTCGGAGAGCTCGAGCAGTTTTGCGACGCGGCTGTCGGCGTGCTTGAGGTCGCGCGAGGAGAGATCGACGCCCTTGGCCAGCTCGTTCAGCTCCGCGATCACGCTGTCGCAATGGCCGAGATTGGAGGTCGCGGCGCGCGCCACGCTGCCGATCTCGGCGCCGACGGATGAGAAGCCTTCCTGCACGCGCATGATGATGCCCGAAATCTGCTGCGCGCCTTCGCCGGCGCTCTTGGCGCGCAACGAGGCATCGCTGCTCTCGCCGATCAGGCTGCCGATCTGGCCGTCGAGATCGCGCACGGTGTCGGAAATCTGATGCGTCGCCTGGCGGGTCGCTTCCGCAAGGTTCTTCACTTCGCTCGCGACCACGGCAAAGCCGCGGCCGGCGGTGCCGGCGCGCGCCGCCTCGATGGTGGCATTGAGCGCCAGCAGATTGGTCTGCTTGGCGATCGCCTCGATCGACCCGGAGACCTTGGCGACCTGGCTCAGCGCGGAGCCGACCGCGGCGAGCCGCGCCTCGATCCGTCCGACCGCTGCGACGAGCTCGGCAATATGGCTGACCGCCGTCTCGACCACATGGCGGGACTCCGCGATCTGGCCGACCGCGGCGGATGCAGTCGTTTGCACCGCCTGCGATGCGTTGGCGATGTCGTGATTGGCGGCGACCATGGTCTCGGCCGTCGTCTGCAGATGATGGAAGCGCTCGGACTGGGTGCTGACGCGGTTCGCGACCTCCTGGACGTTGCCGGCGATGTCGGCGAGTTCCACCCCGAGGCCGCCGATGCGGTCGGCGAGCTGGTCCACCAGCCGCTCGGCCAGCGTTCGGTCCGATGGCGTATCCAGAACTGCAAGCTGCGCGGCCGACATATCAGCACTTCCTCTGTCACAGCGGCCCGCTGGCCCGCCAATGCATTTCCATTCAAAACTAGAGCGTGATTCGCGCTGCCGGTCTTGCCTGAGCGCGCACTGTGTAGTCCGGATGCAGCGCAGCGAAATCCGGGGGCTCCCGCCCGTGGAAACACGTGCCCCGGATTACGCTTCGCTCCATCCGGGCTACGAAGCGTTTAAAGCTTGTAGGCGGTGCGGAACCCGCCCCAATGCCGGCCGCGCACGCGGATCGGTACGTCGATCTCGCGCATCATCACCGTGTTGCCGCCTCCCATGTCGCGCGCATAGGTCTGGATCAGATAGGCGCGCTGGTTGCGGCCGGCGGCGAGACCCGCGGCGTCGTTGAAGATGCGGCGGTTGCGGCTGTTGGCGGTGTTGTATGCCACGTCGCCCGGCCGCTGCGGCTGCGAGTAGAGCTTGTTATGGACCGGCAGATAGCCGTTCTGGTCGATCATCACGCAGAACGCCATTCGCCTGTCCCTGGCGAGGAACGCCTCCTGGAACGCCGGCAGCGTGCGCTCCGCCCAGTCCAGCATTTTGGTGCGGTACTGCACCGGGTTGGTGCCTGCGATCTCGACATAGTCGGTGTCGAACATGTCGGCGATCGTGATCGCGCCGCTCGCCAGCCCGTTCTCGAACATCTTGCTCAGCGTGCCGCCGGCTTCGATCGCGCGGGTCACGAGCTCGGCGTTCTCCTCGTGGATCGCCCACATCCGGTCTTCGATTTTTTCGCGCAGCTGGGCGGTTGCCGCCTCGAAGCGGGCCTGGCTGCCCGCCTTGGAGCGCTCGCCGATCCGGATCCGGCACGCGCCGATCTCCTGCAATGTCGCGTTCAGAGTCTCCTGCGTCGGCAGCTTCTCGGCATCGGGTCCGCCGATCAGGATGCCGTCCATCGCGATCTCGTAGACCGGCGCCGTGACGATGCCGCGCGCGGTCGTGATCTCGATCTTGAGGCTGCAGGGCAAGCGCTCGTTCTTGCGCGGATCGCCGCGCTCGTCCTGGCGCAGCAGCACCGCGCAACGCGCTTTCAGCTTCTGGGCGAAGGCGGTCACCGCCTTGCCGGCCTTGGCGACATTGTCGCCATGCGCGGCGGCTTCGCGCGTTGCCGAATCGATCTCGCCGGCGCTGGTGCCGACCGAGACGATGAAGTTCGAGGCGGAAGCGGCGTTCTGGCCCATCTCGCCGGTGATTTCATTCTGCTCGGCGACCGCGCCGTTGACGTTCTCGAACACCGGGCGGATCTTTTCGATCGCCTGCGAGATGCGGTGCACCGCGTCCGCGGATCCGGTGGCGTCCTTCTGCAACGCCTCGATCTTGCGGGTGATCTCCTCGGTCGCGCTCTGGGTCTGCACCGCCAGCGCCTTGACCTCGGTTGCGACCACCGCAAAGCCCTTGCCGGCGGCTCCGGCGCGCGCCGCCTCGATCGTCGAGTTCAACGCCAGCAGCGTGGTCTGCCGCGCGATCTGCGCGATCAGATTGACGACGTTGCCGATTGCGGCTGAAGACTCGCGCAGGCGATCGACATTGGCGGTGGCCTCGCGCGCCGCGCCCGCGGCGTCGTCGGCGAGCTGGCTCGCGCTGCGCACCTGCGCCCCGATGCCCTCGGCGGAGTGGGTGAAGCGGTCGGCGGCTTGCGAGAACGTCGTCGCGGTGCTCTGCGCATCGCTGCTGCGGCCGGTCAGCGCGTCGGTGCGGGCGCGGATGGTCGCGAGCTTGGCTGCCGTCGCCTCGGCGCCGTCGGCGACCGAACTCGCGGCGCGTTCGAGCTGGCGGATCATCGCGCCGAGCTCGAGTTCCAGCAATTCCAGGATCTCCTTGGACGAATCCTTGGCCGAATCAGCCTCGGTCGAGACCTCAGCGGCGGCGGCCGCGGTTGGAACCTGCGGCGCGACGGCCGGCGCAGCCGGCTCCGGCACGTGCTTTCGAAACAGACCGAACGCCATGTGGGCTCTTTGGGGCTCTGGAAAGTTGCGGCGGGACGGGCGATCCTCGCACCCGGGCATGAAGTCATGGTTAACAAGTGCCTCATATTCCGGCTTGCGGTAGTATTCCTCCGCTGGAGGGCCCCGCCGATCCTTTGATTTTGATCGTGGGGGGCCTATAAGGCCGCGTTTTCCATCCCCGTTCAGACCCTAAGCTCCGAAGAGACGTCGCATGGCCGGCCATTCCCAATTCAAGAACATCATGCACCGCAAGGGCCGGCAGGATGCCCAGAAGTCGAAGCTTTTCGGCAAGCTGGCCCGCGAAATCACCGTGGCGGCCAAGCTCGGCACCCCGGACCCGGCGATGAATCCGCGGCTGCGCGCCGCCGTGGTCGCGGCCCGCGCCGAGAACATGCCCAAGGACAATATCGACCGCGCCATCAAGAAGGCGGCGGGCAATGAGGGCGAGAACTACGACGAGATCCGCTACGAGGGTTATGGCCCCGGCGGCGTCGCCGTGATCGTCGAGGCGCTGACCGACAACCGCAACCGTGCCGCCTCCGACATCCGCTCCTTCTTCACCAAATCCGGCGGCAATCTCGGCGAAACCGGCTCGGTCGCCTTCATGTTCGACCGCACCGGCATCATCGAATACGACGCCAAGGTCGCCTCCGACGACGCCATGCTGGACGCCGCGATCGAGGCCGGCGCCGACGACGTGGTCTCCAGCGAGGGCGGCCATGAGGTCTACGCCTCGCAGGACACGTTCCGCGAAGTGGCCAAAGCGCTGGAGGCGAAGTTCGGCGAGCCGCGCAAGGCGGCGCTGACCTGGAAGCCGCAGAACACCGTCGCGGTCGACGACGAGACCGGCGAAAAATTGCTGAAGCTGATGGACCTGCTCAACGAGCACGACGACGTGCAGAACGTGTTCGCCAATTTCGAGGTGTCCGACGCGCTGATCGCGAAGATGGGCGGGTAGTTTGCTTTGTCGTCGCCGGGCGTGACCCGGCAATCCATCAAAACCAAAGGATCGATGGATGCGCGGTCAAGCCTGCGCATGACGATTTGCGGGATGTTGTGCTTTCCCGGGTATGAGGCTCCGTTTGTGTTTCGTTCTCCCGGCGCAGGCGGTATCACTAGCCCATGACATCCCAGCCGATTCGCTCTCCCGTCCGCATCATCGGTATCGATCCGGGTCTCCGCCGCACCGGCTGGGGGGTGATCGAAACCGAAGGCAACCGTCTGGTCTACATCGCCTGCGGTTCGGTCGAGCCGCCGGACGATCTGCCGCTGGCGAACCGGCTGCTTGCGATCCATGAGGGGCTGGCTGCTGTGCTCGCCGACCACCGACCGGTGGAGGCGGCGGTCGAGCAGACCTTTGTCAACAAGGACGGCGTGGCCACGCTGAAGCTCGGCCAGGCGCGCGGCGTCGCCATGCTGGCGCCCGCAATGTTCGGTATCTCGGTCGCCGAATACGCGCCGAACCAGGTCAAGAAGACCGTGGTCGGCGCCGGACATGCCGAGAAGAGCCAGATCCAGGTGATGCTGAAGATCCTGCTGCCGAAAGCCGAGCCGCCGTCCGCCGACGCCGCCGACGCGCTCGCGGTCGCGATCACCCACGCGCATCACCGCCAGAGCACCGCGCTGCGCCTCAGGGTCGCGAACCTATGATCGGCAAGCTGAAGGGCCTGATCGATTCCTATGGCGAGGATTACGTGATCCTCGACGTCGGCGGCGTCGGTTATCAGGTTCATTGCGCCGGTCGCACGTTGCAGGCGCTGCCGTCGCCGGGCGGGGCCGCCGTGCTCTCGATCGAGACCTATGTCCGCGAGGATCAGATCAAACTGTTCGGCTTCCGCTCGGATCATGAGCGCGAATGGTTTCGCCTGCTGCAGACCGTGCAGGGGGTCGGCGCCAAGGTCGCGCTCGCGGTGCTCGGCACGCTGCCGCCGACCGATCTCGCCAACGCCATCGCGCTGCGCGACAAGGCGGCGGTGGCGCGGACGCCCGGGGTCGGGCCGAAGGTCGCCGAGCGCATCGTCAGCGAATTGAAGGACAAGGCGCCGGGCTTTGCCGATGTCGATCCCGCGGTGGTGCACCTTTCGGGCGCGATTGACAACAACCGCGCGCCGCGTCCGGTCACCGACGCGATCTCGGCGCTGGTCAATCTCGGCTACGGCCAGCCTCAGGCCGCCGCCGCCATCGCCGCCGCCTCGCGCAGCGCCGGTGAGAAGGCCGAGACCGCGCAACTGATCCGGCTGGGCCTGAAGGAACTGTCGAAGTGACTTGTGCATTAGAGCGCCTCTCTTCTTCACCTCGCCCCGCTTGCGGGGAGGGGTCGGATCGCATCGCAGATGCGATCCGGGTGAGGGGGTACAGGTCTCAACATGCACCTTGTTCGCGGAAGCAGCCCCTCACCCCAACCCTCTCCCCGCAAGAGCGGAGCGAGGGAGAACAACCACCTCGTGTTAGTCTCGCATCATGAACACGCCCTCGCGCATGGTCTCGCCCGAACGCCGCTCCGACGATGTCGGCGACACCGCGCTGCGGCCGCAATCGCTGACGGAGTTCGTCGGCCAGGCCCAGGCGCGCAAGAATCTCTCGATCTTCATCGAGGCCGCGAAGAAGCGCGGCGAGGCGCTCGATCACGTGCTGTTCGTCGGTCCGCCCGGCCTCGGCAAGACCACGCTGGCGCAGATCGTCGCGCGCGAGCTCGGCGTCGGCTTTCGTGCCACCTCCGGGCCGGTCATTGCGAAGGCCGGCGATCTCGCGGCGCTGCTGACTAATCTCGAAGAGCGGGACGTGCTGTTCATCGACGAGATCCATCGCCTCAGCCCGGCGGTCGAGGAAGTGCTCTATCCCGCGATGGAGGACTTTCAGCTCGACCTGATCATCGGCGAAGGTCCGGCGGCGCGCTCGGTGAAAATCGAGCTGTCGAAATTCACCCTGGTCGGCGCGACGACGCGTGCGGGGCTGCTCACCAATCCGTTGCGCGACCGCTTCGGCATTCCGATCCGGCTCAATTTCTACACCGAGGCAGAGCTCGAGAAGATCGTCACCCGCGGCGCCCGCGTGCTGAACATCGGCATGAGCCCGGATGGCGCCAACGAGATCGCGCGCCGCGCCCGCGGCACGCCGCGCATTGCCGGCCGCCTGCTGCGCCGGGTGCGCGACTTTGCCTCCGCGGCGGACGCCGATTCCGTCGACCGCGGCATCGCCGACCGGGCGCTGAGCGCGCTCGAGGTCGACAGCGCCGGGCTCGATGCGATGGACCGGCGCTATCTCACCACCATCGCCCTGAACTATGGCGGCGGGCCGGTCGGCGTCGAGACCATGGCGGCGGCGCTGTCGGAGCCGCGCGATGCGATCGAGGACATCATCGAGCCCTATCTGATCCAGTGCGGCTATCTGCAGCGCACCCCGCGTGGCCGGCTCCTGACCTCGCACGCCTTTCGCCATCTCGGCCTCGCCGAGCCGAACCGCGATCCCTCGCAGTTCGGCCTGTTCGGCGGCAATGGCGACGAGGACTGACGCATGATCCGGAAGAGCGCGAAGCGGTTTTCATGCTCGAACAAAAGGCCTCCGCTCCCAAAGACGTGAATGACGTGCTGATGCGGCGCGTCGCGCTTGCCGATAACCTTGCCCGCTAACCATTGCGGCATCTCTGCAGACCGTCTGCACTAGCGCGGCCCAATTTCGCTCTAATCAAAGGGCCTATGATAGCCCCGAGTGTTTTCCACAAGCGCCAGGCATCACCGATCGCACGTCCATGATTTCACGTCGTCATTTTCTGCGCGGGTTCGGCGGGTTGACCGCCGCCACCGCTTCGACCGCGGCCTATGGCTTGAGCGAGCCGGTCGTCCGCCTCGCGCTCACGCGCTACGACCTCTCGCCGCGGCAATGGCCGGCGGACTTTCCGCTCAAGATCGCCGCACTCGCCGACATCCACGCCTGCGATCCCTGGATGTCGCTCGATCGCATCGCTGAGATCGTCGAGCGGACAAACGCCCTGAACCCCGACATCATCGTGCTGCTCGGCGACTATGTCGCGGGGCTGCGCCACGTCACCCGCTTCATTCCGGCCTCCGACTGGGCCGCGGAGCTGAAGGGCCTGAAGGCGCCGCTCGGCGTACACGCCGTGCTCGGCAACCACGACTACTGGGAAGACAAGGCGGTACAGCGCTTGGGGCGCGGCATCCCGCTCGCGCGCCGCGCGCTGGAGCGGGCCGGGATTCCGGTCTATGAGAACGACGCGGTGCGGCTCGCCAAGGACGGCCGTCCGTTCTGGCTCGCCGGTCTCGGCGACCAGCTCGCCTTCATGGCGGCGCGGCCCTATCGCCAGGTCTCGCGGATCGGCGTCGACGATCTCAACGCGACGCTTGCCAAGGTCACTGACAACGCGCCGGTGATCCTGCTCGCGCATGAGCCCGACGTCGCGCTCCGCGTGCCCTCGCGCGTCGCGTTGCAGCTGTCCGGCCACACCCATGGCGGCCAGGTCCGGCTGCTCGGCTGGTCTCCGGCGGTGCCGGTGAAGCACGGCATGCGGCTTGCCTATGGCCATATCAAGCTGAAATGCGACGTCGTGGTCTCCGGCGGCCTCGGCTGCAGCATCATGCCGGTCCGCCTCGGCGTGCCGCCCGAGATCGTGCAGGTCACGCTTGGCGCAAAGGGGCCGCTGGTGTCCTGATCACACGGGCATCGGTCTGCGATTTTCGCAATGCGGGCCGAAGCTTCGTGCATCGCGCCCGGGAACAGATTAATCTTCCTGAGGTTCCGGAGGCGTTGTGCTCGCTCAGTTCCCTGTGCCGATGCCTGTTGACGCACCCGTGGGCCTTTGACCGCGTCGGGATGCAGTTGTACCTTAGGTTGTAATCTAGGGTCGGCTGAAACGGGTGGGCGAAATGCAGAATTGGTATCCGAGCAAGCTTGTCGTTGGCGTCCACGGGACGGCAGGCACCTACGAATTCATGAAAACCGTTTTCGGCCGTGAACAGACGTTCTGTTACGCCGAATTTGGAATCTACATGGCGGATACGGCAAGAATCGTCTGCCAACTGTTTCCTGAGTGCGAACTGCACCTTTTCGATTTCAACGAGGCGGTTCAGCGCGCAGAGACAAAGCTCAGCGCTTACCCCAACAAGATCTCATATTTCGGCAACACCCAGAAGTTCAACGATTCCTACAACTGGTCTCTCATGAAGCTGATCAAGCAGCATGAGGGCGCTCCGATCTATGACTATTGCTTTCTCGACGGCGCGCATACGGTTGCTGTCGACGCCTTGAATTTCTTCTTGTGCGATCGACTGCTCAAGGTCGGCGGTTACATGGATTTCGACGACTATGAATGGCGCCTGCGGGGGTCGTCGCTCGATCCTGCGAAAATTCCGGTCATCGGCGATCAGTACACCGACGAGCAGATCGACGCCTATCAAGTCAAGATGATCGTCGATGACCTCGTCAGAAGAGATCACCGTTATCAAGAGGTCGTCAAAAACAAGGTATTCCAGAAGATCGCCTGATCGAGACCGCCGGACGATCGTGGAATTTCCCGACTGCGCTTGCGTTGGCCGGCGATTTTGCGCAATACGAACCGGAGTTTTGCGCAATCGGGGGCTGCACGTGACTTCACCCATTCTCGACGGCCAGATCCGCGACGGCCGCCACCATATGCAGGTCCGCGTCTATTACGAAGACACCGATTTTTCGGGCATCGTCTATCACGCCAATTACCTGCGCTTCATGGAGCGCGGCCGCACCAATCATCTCCGCCTGATGGGCGCCGAGCAGCAGGCGCTGTTCGATGAAGCGCAGGAGGAGACCGGCGGCTTCGCCTTTGTCGTGCGCTCGATGACGCTCGACTTCCTCAAGCCGGCGCGGATGGACGACGTGCTCGACGTCGTGACGTGGCCGATCGCGGTGAAGGGCGCCTCCATCATGCTCGCTCAGGAAGTCCGGCGCGGCGATGACGTGCTTGTGAAGGCCGAGGTCCGCGTCGCCTTCATCAGCGGCGGCCGCGCGCAGCCGATTCCGAAGGCTATTCGCGCGCTGATGAAGGCCGATCTGGCCTGACTATGGGGCGATAGCGAATGCCCCATCGACTCTGTGCCGCGCGGCGATAGATTTGCGATGCCAACAACGAGGAATCGCCGATGTCACGCCCGCCACTGCCGCCCTTTACCCGTGAGACCGCCGCGCAGAAGGCGCGCATGGCGGAGGATGCCTGGAATTCGCGCGACCCGGTTCGGGTCGCCGGCGCCTACACCGAGGACAGCCGCTGGCGCAATCGCTCCGAGGTGTTTCAGGGCCGCGATGCGATCGTGGCCTTCCTGACCCGCAAATGGGAGAAGGAGCAGGAGTATCGCCTGATCAAGGATCTCTGGGCGTTCGACGGCAATCGCATCGCGGTGCGCTTCCAGTACGAATGGCACGACGCCGCCGGCAACTGGTTTCGTTCCTACGGCAACGAGCAGTGGGAGTTCGACGAGCACGGCCTGATGCGCCGCCGCGAAGCCTCGATCAACGACATCGCGATCGCAGAGAAGGACCGCCGCTTCCATTGGCCCGCCCCGGGCCCGCGTCCGGTCGACGTCCCGGGCCTCGGGCCGGAGCCGTTCTGATCGGCCCCGTAGCCCGGATGCAGCGCAGCGAAATCCGGGGCAGCTTCTCCTGTCGCTAGCGTTCCCGGATTGCGCGGAGCCTGTCATCGGGCGCACGTTCGCGCGACCCGTTGGCTCCATCCGGGCTATGGCGCGTTTGTGCCGGCTCATCGAAAACGATTGCGGGTCTCGATGAGGGTCGGTTTATTCTGGTCCGCGTTGCAACCTCACCGCGTCTACCGGACCTTATTATATGCCAATTGAACGTCCTGCCGCCGTTGCGCTCGCAGGCCTCCTCCTCGCGACGGTCTTCATAGCCGTTCCTATCCAGCCAAGCGCAGCGAGGAATGAAATGCGCGAGGCCGATACTTGGGGGTCGATGTTCAGACATCAGCTCGAGAGGTGTTGGAGGAGACCTCCACGCGTCGGAAGCGATGCAGCGAGTATAAGGGTTGAGTTCATGATCGAGCTGACCCGAGAGGGCAAGCTCGATGGGCAACCTGTGGTGTTGCCAGGGAGCAAGCCGGCCATGTCAGGCTATGCTCAGGCTTATCAAAACAGTGCGCTGCGAGCGATCACTGAATGCCAGCCGTACGCGTTGCCGGCGGAATACTACGATCAATGGAAGAAATTCCAGCCAGTCTTCATGGACGTGCCGCCTCCTGCCACAGGAAAGGGCGAGCCTGCGGATGAGCTCTCCAACACCCGCAAGCTTTCGATTTGCCGGGGATGCTGATCTAGCAGCAAGCGGCGCATTTGCGGTAGCAACCCTTCGCCCTGACCCTCTCCCCGAACGGGGAGGTGGAGAGGAGACGGTGCCGTGAGAAGCCCTACGCGGCAGCCTTGTGCCGCGCGATCTCGGCCTTGTAGAGCTCGAACTCCTCCGCGAGCGCCTTTGCGACCGAGGGCCGGGTGCGCAGGCGTTCGTAATAGGCCTTCAGCGCCGGCCATTTTGCGAGCTCGATCGGCGGTGTCGCCATGGTCCAGTTGATGACGGTGACGAGATAGGCGTCGGCGACGCTGAAATGGTCGAGCAGGTAGTCGCGGCCCTTCAGATGGTCCTCGAGATAGTCGAGCCGCGAGGCGTATTTCTCGAGCGCGTAGCTCTTGGCTTCCGGCGGTGCCTTTTTGTCGAGCAGCGGCAGGAACAGGCCCTTGTGCAGCTCGGTGCCGATGAAGCACAGCCATTGATGCAGCTTTGAACGCTCGGCGTTCGATGCGGTGCCGATGCCGGCGCGCGGAAACTGGTCGGCGACATATTGCAGGATTGCGGCGTTCTCGGTCAGCACGATGCCGTCGTCGGTGCGCAGCGTCGGCACCAGCCCGAGCGGGTTGACCTTGTTGAAGTCGGAGCCGTCGTTGCGCACCGCCTTGGTCTTCGGGTCGACCTCGAGATAATTGGCCGGCTGGCCGGCTTCATAGAGCGCGACGCGGGTCGCCATCGAGCAGGCGAGGGGCGAGAAATAAAGGTCCATGGGTGCCTCCGGTGTCTGGCGCGGGTGTCCGGCCGTTGTTGATTTTTGTACTGTCCTGGATAATATTTGTCCGGTCAAGGAATTTAATGCGAAATGGTACAAAAAAATAAGAAGCCGCCATCTGCTGCCAAATTTGCAGCGCCCGTCGCGCCGAAGCGGCGCGGGCGGCCGCGCGCCTATGAGCCCGAAGTCGCGCTCGGCAAGGCACTCGACCTGTTCAGGCGCGACGGCTTTGCCGCGACCTCGCTCGACGATCTGAGTGCAGCGACCGGCATGAACCGGCCGAGCCTCTATGGCGCGTTCGGCGACAAGCGCGAGCTCTACATCAAGAGCTACCAGCGCTATCGCGACGACGCGCGCGCCGCGATGGTCGACATCTTCCGTGCCGACGCGCCGCTGCGCGAGCGGCTCGATCGCATCTATCGCATCGCGCTCGACATCTATCTCTCCGGCGAGTCCGGCCCGCGCGGTTGCTTCACCGTGATGACGGCCGCGTCCGAGGCGGTGTCGGATCCGGACATCCGCACCATGGTGGTCGAGGGCCTGACCGAACTCGACAAGGCGTTCGGCATCTGCTTCCGCCACGCCAAGGAGCGCGGCCAGTTGCCTGAGGGGACCGATCCGGCGTCGCTGGCGCATCTGGCCTCTGCCACCATCCACACCATCGCGATCCGCGCCCGCGCCCGCGTGCCGCGCAAGGAGCTCGAGGCGATCGTGAAGGGCGCCATCGACGTGCTATGCGGGGCGAAATAGCCGCCCAAATGTTCCTGCCGGGCAAATGTCGGGCGCTGGCTTTCCCGCCCGTCCTCCGTAAGGTCTCCCCACTCACGGAAGCGGAACATCATGGGAAAAGTCAGGACTTCAGTATTCACGGTCTCGATCGACGGATTTGGCGCGGCGCTGAATCAGAGCCTCGAACATCCGTTCGGCGTCGGCGGCCTGGCGCTGCCCGCCGCCTGGTTCTTCGAGACGCGAACCTTTCGCGCGATGATTGGCCAGGACGGCGGCTCCACCGGCCTCGACGACGAGATCGCCCGCAAGTCGATGGAGGGGATCGGCGCCTGGATCATGGGGCGCAACATGTTCGGCCCGATCCGCGGGCCGTGGCCGGATCATGCCTGGAAAGGCTGGTGGGGCAACAACCCGCCGTACCACACGCCGGTGTTCGTGCTGACCCATCACGCGCGGCCCGACATCGAGATGGAAGGCGGCACCACGTTCCGCTTCGTGACCGACGGCATGCGCGCGGCGCTCGAGCGGGCGCGCGCCGTTGCCGGCGACAAGGATATCCGCGTCGGCGGTGGGGTCTCGGTGGTGCGGCAATTTTTGCAGGCGCGCCTGCTCGACGAGTTGCAACTGGTGCTGCCGCCGGTCGTGCTCGGCGCCGGCGAGAATTTGTTCGCAGGTCTTGATCTGCCCGCCCTCGGCTATGCCGTCGTCTCGCATGTCGCGAGCCCGCACGCGACCCACGTCACCTTCGCGCGCAAGGCGTCTTAGTCAGCCGTGCATCTTGTCCGTCATTGCGAGCCACCCGGTCGGCGCGAAGCGCCGCCGGATGACAGGTTCCGCGAAGCAGCTTATGTCTCCGCATACGCGGTACGATGGATTGCGTCGTCGCTGCGCTCCTCGCAAAGACGCTCACGCGCGATTCCGCAATCGCCGGTTTCGTAGCCCGGATGGAGCGCAGCGCAATCCGGGAGCGGTTGGCCCGGCGCAAAGAACCCCGGATTTCGCTTCGCTGCATCCAGGCTGCACGCAGGTGCTAATACCCCCGCTTGCGATCGACGAGGTTTTCCAGCGTGCCGCCGGCCTCGAAACGCGCGATCTGCTGCGCGACATATTTCGAGATCTCGTCGGCGTCGGTGTCGGCGGCGTTGTGCGGCGTCAGCACCACCTTCGGGTGGCTCCAGAACGGGCTCGCCTCGGGCAGCGGCTCGGTCTCGAAGACGTCGAGCGAGGCGGCGCCCAGCGTGCCGTCATCGAGCGCGCGCAGGATGTCGGCCTCGTTCTGCAAGCCGCCGCGGCCGGCATTGATGATGACGGGCGCGCCGAGCGGGCTCTTGCGGTTCAGCTTCGCGAACGCGTCGCAGTTGAGCACATGCCGCGTATCCGGCGTCAGCGGCAGCAGGCAGACCAGGATGTTGGTCTCGCGCAGAAACGTGTCGAGCCCATCGGCGCCGTGGTAGCAGGCGATGCCGTCGATCCGCTTCTCGCTGCGGCTCCAGCCGACGACGCGAAAGCCGAGCGCGCGCAGTGCCTGCGCCGAGGCGGCGCCGAGCGTGCCGAGCCCCATGACGCCGACGGTGATCGCGCTCGCGGCCCATTGATAGTCCGGCGCCCAGCGCTTCAGCCGCTGCGACTCGCGCAAATAGAGCTCCTGGCGGTGATGCATCAGCACATGCAGCACGACATATTCGGTCATGCGGTCGGTGAGATCGGAGACCGCGACCCGCACCAGCGGCACGTCGGGCAGCGAGCGATCGGCCATCAGCGCGTCGACCCCGGCGCCGAGATTGAAGATGACGCGCAGGTTCTTGAACGCCGCGAGCTCGCCCGGCTTCGGCTTCCACACCGCGGCGTAATGCACCTCGGCGGGATCGAACGCGCCGTCCGGCAGCAGCACCACCGGGCGGTCCGAGCAGACCGCGTCGAACCGCGCCTTCCAGCGCGCCGACGACCAGTTCTCCGAGCCGCCATTGATCAGCAGCGCCAGTGCGCCCTTACCCATCCCGATACCTCCAACGTCAATGTGATTGATATCACAGAGCGGGTCCGGCCCGCTCTCAATCTCCTGCCATCAACAGGGGAGAACTTCCATGCGCAAACTGATCGTGGTGTCGGCTTTCATCCTCGCCGCCGTCGCCACGCCCCACGCCGATCAAAGCCGCGGCCTCATGCTCGCAAACGCTGATGCGCCGGCTCAGGCGCAACCGGCCGTTGCTCAAGCGCAGGGCAAAGCCCGGCCGGTCCAATCGCAGGCCCAGGCGCAACCCGTGCAGTCCCAGCGGCAGCCGGCGTCCCGTCCGGTGACGAGGAGCCACATCCGCCATCGCGAGAGCGATGAAGCCAAGGCGCGCCGGATCGCCGCCCGCTACGGCGTCTATTGGTAACCGCAGGTTTCATCGTCGCGGCGACGGCCTGACGCGCCGTCGCCGCGACAAACATCCCGTCCGTCGAAGCTCGCCATGGTGCCTCGATCAAAGTCCAACGCCGGCATCCGGAACCTAAATTTCTTTCGCGCCACCTGTCGGCAGCGGGCATAATCGTTCGTTCTTGCAATGAACGGAGATGCCTTTTCGATGCTGTACGCCATCCTCTGCTATCATGACGAAGACATGGTCGGCTCCTGGAGCAAGGAACACGACGCCTCCGTCATGCAGAAACTGTCCGTCGTGCAGGACAAGCTCGCCAAGCAGGGCAAGCTCGGCCCGGTGGCGCGACTGTTGCCGACCACTGCGGCGACCACGCTGCGCAAGGAAAATCCGCCGCTGGTGCTGGACGGCCCGTTCGCCGAAACCAAGGAACAGTTGCTCGGCTTCTATCTGGTCGAGGGCAAGAACCTCGACGAGGTGCTCGATATCGCCCGCGACCTCGGCGAGGCCAATCCCGGCGGCACCTATGAGATCCGCCCGGTCGGCTACTTCAGTCAGGGGGGTACCAAGGCGTGAGCGTGACCGACACCGCCTGGATCGATGCTGCGTTGACGTCCGCGCGTCCCCAGGCGGTCGGCGCACTGCTGCGCTATTTCCGCAATCTCGACACCGCCGAGGAAGCGTTCCAGAACGCCTGCCTGCGGGCGCTCAAGAGTTGGCCGCAGAACGGTCCGCCGCGCGATCCCGCGGCGTGGCTGATCATGGTCGGCCGCAACGTTGCGATCGACGAGGTCCGCCGCAACAAGAAGCAGCAGCCGCTGCCCGACGACGACCAGGCGATCTCCGACCTCGACGACGCCGAGGACGAGATCGCCGAGCGGCTCGACGGCTCGCACTACCGCGACGACATCCTGCGGCTGCTCTTCATCTGCTGTCACAAGGATCTGCCGGCGACGCAGCAGATCGCGCTCGCGCTGCGCATCGTCTCAGGTCTCACGGTGAAGCAGATCGCGCGCGCCTTTTTGGTCTCGGAAGCGGCGATGGAGCAGCGCATCACGCGGGCCAAGGCGCGCGTCGCCGATGCCAACGTGCCGTTCGAGACGCCGGGCGCGGTCGAGCGCAGCGAGCGGCTCGCCTCGGTCGCGGCGATGATCTACTTGATCTTCAACGAGGGCTATTCGGCGAGCGGCGACACCGCCGAAATCCGCGCGCCGCTGTGCGAGGAGGCGATTCGCCTCGCCCGCCTGCTGCTGCGGCTGTTCCAGAGCGAGCCCGAGATCATGGGGCTCACCGCGCTGCTGTTGCTGCAGCATGCCCGCGCTGAGGCGCGCTTCGACGCCGATGGCCAGGTGATCCTGCTCGACGACCAGGACCGCAGCCTGTGGAATCAGAAGCAGATCGCCGAGGGCCTCGCGCTGATCGACAAGGCGATGCGTCACCGCCGCAGCGGGCCCTATCAGGTGCAGGCGGCGATCGCAGCGCTGCACGCCCGTGCGGAAAAGCCCGAGGATACCGACTGGACCCAGATCGATCTGCTGTACGGCGCGCTCGAGGTCATGCAGCCGTCGCCGGTGATCACGCTCAACCGCGCCGTTGCAGTCTCCAAGGTGAAGGGGCCGGAAGCCGCGCTCGAGATGATCGAGCCCTTGGCGCCGCGGCTTGCCAATTACTTCCATTATTTCGGCGTGCGCGGCGCCTTCCTGATGCAGCTCGGTCGCAACGAGGAGGCCCGCATCGCCTTCGACCGCGCCATCGCGCTCGCCAACACCACCGCCGAAGCCGCCCACATCCGCATGCACATCGACCGCCTGATGCGCGACAGCCAGCCGCGCAACGCGAAGGCGAAGTAGCGCTCGCATGGTCGTGCCTCGTCCGAGTGCAAGTTGAGAAACCTCCCGTGCGGTACCCCTCTCCCGCAAGGGGAGAGGGAACCCTTCCGCCGATGCGTCCCTCACGCGAGGGCAAGAACAACGCCTGCCGATTGGGTGAGGTGAGCACGCTAGTCAGGCTCCCTCCCCCCTTGGGGGGGAGGGCTGGGGAGAGGGGTAAGCCCCGGGCGGATTGATCGATGTGTGCGTCGTTCTCGCAACTCCGGTCATGCCTGCGAAAAATCTTGTCGCGATCTGTCGGCCCCGTACTCCGCCGTTCGTCATGAAGGCAGAGAGCATCACCAAGCGATACGGAGCCTGTCATGCCGACGATCGTCGACACCGAAGTCTCAAAGCCCGCCTGCATCACCGGTCGCGTCATGAGCGGCGTGGTCGTCCTGTTCCTGCTGTTCGACGGCGCGATCAAGCTGGTGCCGCTGTCGGTCGTCACCGAGACCATGGACAGGATGGGCTTCGGCGCGAGCGATGCGCTGGCGCGCAGCCTCGGCATCATCACCATCGTCTGCACGCTGCTCTACTCGGTGCCGCCGACCTCGATCCTCGGCGCCATCCTGCTCACCGGCTATCTCGGCGGCGCGATCGCATCGCATGTGCGGATCGGCAGCCCGCTGTTCACCCACACGCTGTTCGGGCTCTATCTCGGGCTGATGCTGTGGGGCGGGCTCTATCTGCGCGACGGCAATCTGCGCGCAATGCTTCCGTTTCGCCGGTGAGGTATTGTTCAATCCATTCTTGTGGAGACCGTCATGTTGGAGACCATTGCCGTCATCGCGATTGTCCTCGTCGTCGCGATTGCCGTCATCCTTGTCCTCGCGGCGACCAAGCCGGGCACGTTCCGCGTCACGCGTGCGACCAGCATCAACGCGCCGGCCGAGCGGATCTTTCCATTGATCGACGATTTCCATCAGTGGACGGCCTGGTCGCCCTACGAGAACCGGGATCCGGCCATGAAGCGGATCTATGGCGGCGCCGGGCGCGGCCAGGGTGCGGTCTATGCCTGGGACGGCAACAAGAATGTCGGCGCCGGCCGCATGGAGATCCTGCAATCCTCCGCGCCGTCGAAGGTCGTCATCAAGCTCGACTTCATCAAGCCGTTCGAGGGTCACAACACCGCCGAGTTCACAATGCTGCCGCAGGGAGATGCGACCAGCGTCACATGGACCATGTATGGTCCGGCCGTCTTCATGTCGAAGGTGATGCAGGTGTTCATGAACCTGGATCACATGATCGGCAAGGATTTCGAGGCCGGTCTCGCCAATCTGAAGAAGCTGACGGAAAAATAGCGCGTTTTCGCGCGAAGTGGTTTAACGGATCGCGCCGAGAAAACGTGTCAAGATAACAATCCAGAGCCCTCGCTCCGATACCACCGGGACGAGGCTCGAATGACCCAAGGGAGCATGCGATGCAGGTCAACCCCTATCTCTCCTACGACGGAAATTGCGGCGCCGCGCTGAACTTCTACCAGAAGGTTCTCGGTGCGCGAATCGAGGAAACCTTCCCCTACGGCGAGGGCAGTGCGGAGATGCAGACGCCGCCCGGCTGGAAAGACAAGATCATGCACGCCCGTCTCGCGATCGACGGCGAGATCATCATGGCCTCCGACGCCCCGCCCGGCCACTTTCAGAAGCCGCAGGGTTTTCACGTCGCGCTGCAGGTCGAGGATCCCACGGAGGCCGAACGCCGCTTCAAGGCGTTGTCCGAAGGCGGCACGGTGACGATGCCGTTCGGCAAGACCTTTTTCTCCAACGGCTTCGGCATGTGCGTCGATCAGTTCGGCATCCCCTGGATGGTGAACTGTCCGCAGGGGATGTAGGTTGGCGGCCTATTCCGCCGAACTCATTCCCTACCCGTCATGCTGAGGAGGCCGCGTAGCGGCGGTCGCGAAGCACGACGGCCCGGCTGGTGGCCGTTGATCCTTCGAGGCTCGCCCAGCGGCGCAAATGCGCCGCAAGACTCGCACCGCGGAATGACGGGATGGGAGCCGTAGTCCGGATGGAGCGCAGCGAAATCCGGGGCACCCAATCCGCGCAAGGAGTCCCCCGGATTGCGCTTCGCATCATCCGGGCTACGACACTCTACAGACTGCAAATCTCACCTGCACCGCGGATAGATCGCCGCGAGCTCGCGGCCGCGCAGCAGCAGCAGGCGCGAGGTCAGGCCGCCGCGGCGGACGATCCAGCCGCGCACCGGTGCCGGATAGGCTTGCAACACCGCCACGGACGCTTCCGGCTCTGCATAGGTGCGGCCGCGCTGGTCGATCGAGCGTGCGGCGTGGAAGCCGAGCACGGCGCGCCGCGTCACGCAGATGCGGTCGCCCGGCACCATCGACAGCACCAGGGTGCAGGCCGACAGGCAGGGCCCGTCGATCACGACGCGCTCGCCCGATTCGCGCACCTTGTCGAACAGTTCGATGAACGGGCCGACCTGCCCGCCGGGGCTGGCGAGGATACGAACATCGGCCTCGGCGCTGGAGATATTGGCGCAAAGCGCCGCCGCCAATCCCAAGATCGTCCAAATCGCCCCGATGCGCATGCGGCGGTTCCTTCGGTTGATGGCGTCCCGGTATGTGCCAAACGCTAGTTAGGCTAGCGCATGCGGCGACAGTTTGTCAGTCCGCGCCGGAGACGCCGGCCTCGGCAAAGGTCGCCATGCCGCCATGACAGGCGAGTGCCGCGCGCAACAAAAGGATCGCGACCCCCGCGCCGGAGCCTTCGCCGAGCCGCATGTTAAGATCGAGCAAGGGGGCGAGTTCGAGCTCGCGCAGCAATTCGCGGTGGCCGAGCTCGGCCGACACATGTCCGGCGCGGCAATGCGCGAGGCTGTTGGGTTGAAGGCGCGCCAGCGGCAGCACCGCTGCGGTCGCCACGAAGCCGTCGAGCAGCACCGGAATGCAGCGTGCGCGCGCCGCCAGCACAGCGCCCGCGATCGCCGCGAGCTCGCGTCCGCCGAGCGACGTCGCGGTGACGAGCGGATCGTCGATCACGCCGCGATGCAGCTTGAGCGCCGCATCGATCGTCGTGCGCTTGCGTATAAGGCCGGCATCGTCGACGCCGGTGCCGCGGCCGGCCCAGCGTACGCCGCGCCCGCCCATCAAGGCCGCGCACAGCGTCGCGGCGACCGTGGTGTTGGCGATGCCCATCTCGCCGACCACGAGCAAATCGCATTGCTCGGGCACCGCGCGCCAGCCGGTATCGAGCGCGACGAGGAAATCGGCGGCGTCCATCGCCGGCCCGGTCGTGAAATCGCGGGTCGGGCGCGCCAGCTCGAGCGGCTCGACGCGCAGCTCCGCACCGGCAAGCTTGGCGATCTGGTTGATCGCAGCGCCGCCGGCGGCGAAGTTCGCCACCATCTGCGCGGTGACCTCGGAGGGATAGGCTGAAACGCCGCGCTCGGCGATGCCGTGATTGCCGGCGAACACGGCGATCGTGACGTGGTCGAGCCGGGGCATCTCGCGCCGCTGCCAGCGCGCCAGCCAGATCGCAACCTCCTCCAGGCGGCCGAGGCTGCCCGGCGGCTTGGTCAGGTTCTGCTGGCGCTGCGCGGCGGCCGCGGCACTGGCCGCGTCGCCCTGCGGCAGGTCGCGACAAAAGCCGCGGATGTCGTCTAGAGTACTGAACTGCATGCGATTCCCTCGTCGAGCGGGCCGCAAGCTAGTGCATGATCCGGAAAAGTGTGAAGCGGTTTTCCCTCGCGACAAATGCGTAGCATTTGCGCGGAGATCATGCCCTAACAAGAAGCCAAAGCGCGATGAGATCGAGCCCGATCCCGTCGCGCTTTAGCCCAATTTCCAGGCCTTCACCATGAATCAATGGCTCGACGATCTCCGGACCGCGACCGCCTTCCTGACCCGCCTGCCGATGCCGCATCCGGACGGCGCGCGGACGGAGAGCTTTGCCCGGGCGCAGCGGCTGTTTCCCCTGGTCGGGGCCGCCATCGGGGCGGCGATCGGCCTGTTTTGCCTGCTGCTGCGGGCGATCGGTGTGCCGGATCTCGCCGCCGCCGCGCTCGCGCTCGGCGGCAGCGCGCTGCTCACCGGCGCGCTGCATGAGGACGGGCTCGCCGATGTCGCCGACGGGTTCGGTGGCGGCCGCGATATCGCGGCCAAGCTCGAGATCATGCGCGACAGCCGGCTCGGCACCTATGGCGCGCTGGCGCTGGTGGTGAGCTTTGCCGCCAAGCTTGGGGCTCTCGCGACAATTCCGAGTGGTCTTGTGGTGCAGAGCCTGATATCTGCGCACGCGCTGGGCCGCGGCGTGCTGCCATGGATCGCGATCAGCCTGCCCTATGCGCGCAAGGATGGGCTCGCCGCCAATGCCGGAAAGCCCGATGGTGCGATCGCGGCGGTCGCGGCCGGCCTGGCGCTGCTGATCGCAGTCCTCGCCTTGCCGTTCGGCAGCGCGCTGCTTGCGGCGATTGCGGCCGGTGCGAGCGCACTGATCATGGCGCTCGTGGCAAAGCGGCAGATCGGCGGCCAGACCGGCGACGTGCTGGGCGGCGCCGAACAGGTCGCGGAAACCGCGATCCTGGTGCTGCTCGCGGCGCGGTTGGGTTAGAGCGAGCGCTTTCGAGCGAAGTGGATACCGGTTCGGGTGAAGAAAACGCGTCAAAATGAAAGCGTGAGCGGAACATGGATCGCGAAACGCGTCTCTGGCTAATCCGTCATGCGCCGGTGGACGATCCGCGCAGCGTGATCCACGCGCCGGATGCGCCCGCCGACCTCAGCGATGCCGCGGCATTCGCGTCGTTGCAGGTGAGGCTGCCGGCTCACGCTCGCGCGGTCTGCAGTCCGGCGCGGCGCACCCGCGAGACCGCAGCAAAGCTTGGCCTGACGGCAGCGGAGGACGACGCCTTTCGCGAGCAGGATTTTGGCGATTGGACCGGCCGGCGCCACAGCGAGATCGAAGCCGAACTCGGCGCAGCCTATCGCGCATTCTGGCAATCGCCGGGCAACAACCGGCCGCCGGGCGGCGAAAGCTTTGCCGATCAGATCGCTCGGGCGCGGGCAGGGCTCGCGCGTCTGCCGGTCGGCGACGTCGTGCTGGTGGTGCATTCCGGCACTATCCGCGCGATCCTTGCCATCGCCCTCGAGCTTGCGCCGGAGCTCGCGCTGCGCTTCGTCATCGATCCGCTGTCGCTGACGCGGATCGACCGGCTGCCGAATGCCTGGCGCGTGGTCGCGGTGAACGGGCGGTAGACTTGTTTCGCCGAGTTTGAACCCGTCACCCTCTCAGGGTGACGGTGAAGGAGCAAGGCGGCTTCTGCAAAAATGCTCTACCCATTCCGCCGCGCGCCGCGCAGGGTCGGCAGGCCGATGCCGGCGGCGTCGAAGCCGCCGTCGACGGCGAGGATCTGTCCGGTGATGTAGCTGGCGCGATCCGAGCACAGGAAGAAGATCGCTTCCGCCAGCTCTTCCTCCAGCCCATAGCGGTTGAGCGGGATGGCGTCGTGATAGTCGGCGCGGATCTCCGGCGTGTGGACGGCCTTGGCCATCGCGGTGTCGACCGGGCCGGGCGCGACGCCGTTGACGCGGACGCCGAGCGAGGCGAGCTCGACCGCGAGCTGCTTGGTCAGATGCGCAAGCCCGGCCTTGCTGGTGCCGTAGGCCGAGCGCAGCGTCGAGGCACGCACCGCCGAGATCGAGGTGATGTTGACGATCGCACCGCCGCCATGCTCGCGCATCAGGGGCGCGGCCGCCTTGGTGCACAGGAACGGCCCGGTCAGGTTGACCGCCATGATCCGGCTCCAGTCGGCGTCCGAGGTCTCCAGCACCGGCGTGAACACGGCAATGCCGGCATTGTTGACCAGCGCGTCGAGCCGGCCGAACCGGTCCGTGATCGCAGAGATCGCGGCCGCTACACCAGCGGCGTCCGATACGTCGCAG
Organism: Bradyrhizobium sp. BR2003; assembly: GCF_009720285.1. Classification (NCBI taxonomy): domain Bacteria; kingdom Pseudomonadati; phylum Pseudomonadota; class Alphaproteobacteria; order Hyphomicrobiales; family Nitrobacteraceae; genus Bradyrhizobium; species Bradyrhizobium sp. BR2003. The sequence goes on along the minus strand of NZ_SMYJ01000030.1, from coordinate 273,470 downwards.
GTGAGTGCCAGCGTGTCGTCGGGCTGCTTCAGCGCCGCAACCACCGCGTGCAGCAATTCGCCCTCGATATCGAGCAGCGCGACGCGCCAACCGTCGGCGAGAAAGCGTTTCGCCGCGGCAAGCCCGATGCCGCGCGCGGCGCCGGTCACGAGTGCGACTTTGGGGGAAGCGGAATTCATCGGATGGTCCGTCGGTTCGGGCAGGAAGTCCCGACCGTCTGCGACCTTTGTCTTGCGGTGTCAACCGCTGATGTGCGGCTTGCCCTCTCACCGTCATCCCGAGGTGCGAGCGGAGCGAGACCCCCGGGCCACTTGCCGCGTCGTGAAGAGCACGGGGCGCGTCTCGAAGGATGCACGGCCCCCAGCCCGGGCCGCCCATCCTTCGAGGATCGCACCGTGGCTTACGCTGCGAGTTCGGCAGAGGCGCGCTGCATGTTGGTGGACATGTCCTGCGTCACGATGCTCTGCTCCTCGACCGCGGCGGCGGTTGAGGTGATGTATTCGTTGACGCCGGCGATCGCCGCTTTGATTTCGGACAGCGAGCTCACCACTTCGGCGGCGATCGAGTTCAGCGCGTCGATTTCAGAGGAGATCGTGTCGGTCGCCTGCTTGGCCTGATTGGCGAGGCTCTTCACCTCGGAGGCGACCACCGCGAAGCCGCGGCCGGCTTCGCCGGCGCGCGCCGACTCGATCGTGGCGTTGAGCGCCAGCAGGTTGATCTGTCCGGTGATGCTCGAGATCATCTCGACGATGCCGCTCATCGCTTGAGCTGCGGCATTGAGCTTCTGCGCCTGCCCGTCCGCAGCCTCGACCCGGCCGGTGGCGACCGCGGCGTTCTGCTTCGACTTGGTCATGGTTTCCGAGATCTCTCGGATCGAGGCGCTCATCTCCTCGCTGCCGGCGGCGACCGCCTCGATCAGGCCGCGCGCGCTGTCGGCCTTCTTGCGGCCGATCGCCTGCGCGGTGATGTCGGTGGCGTACTTCACCACCTTGTAGGGCTTGCCGTTGAGATCGAGGATCGGGTTGTAGGAGGCCTGGATCCAGATCTCGCGGCCGCCCTTGGCGATGCGCTTGTATTCGGCGGCCTGGAATTCGCCGCGGTTCAGCGCCCCCCAGAACTCGCGGTAGCCGGCCGCGCCCGCTTCGGCGGGCTCGACGAACATGCTGTGATGCTTGCCCTGGATTTCGGCAAGCGAATAGCCCATCGCGGCGAGGAAGTTCGGGTTCGCGGTGCGGATCGTGCCGTCCATGTTGAACTCGATCACCGCCTGCGACTTGCCGATCGCATCGATCTGGCCGTCATTGTCGGCGGTTTTCACCTTCTGCTGCGTGATGTCGGTGGCGAACTTGACGATCTTGAACGGCTTGCCGCGGTCGTCGAGGATCGGGTTGTAAGTGGCGAGGATCCAGATTTCCTTGCCGCCCTTGCCGAGCCGCTTGAATTCGCCTGCCTCGAACGCGCCCCGGTTCAGCCGTGCCCAGAAGTCGCGATAGGCCACGCTGTCGCGGTCGGCCGGCGGCACGAACATGCTGTGGTGCTTGCCCTGGATCTCGGCGAGCGAATAGCCCAGCGCGCTTAGAAAATTCTCGTTGGCATTGACGATGGTGCCGTCCATGTTGAACTCGATCACCGCCTGCGCCCGGCCGATCGCGGCGATCTTGCCGGCATCCTCCATGCTGTGGATCTTCTGCGCGGTGATGTCGGTGGCGAACTTGATCACGCCGACCGGCTTGCCACCCTTGTCCAGGATCGGGTTGTAGGAGGCCTGGATCCAGATCTCGCGGCCGCCCTTGGCGATGCGCCTGTATTGCGCGGCCTGGAATTCGCCGCGGTTCAGGTTGGCCCAGAACGCGCGATAGTCCTGGCTGTCGCGAATGGCCGGATCGACGAACATGCTGTGGTGCTTGCCCTTGATCTCGTCGAGCGTGTAGCCCATCGCATTGAGGAAGTTCTCGTTGGCGTCGACGATGGTGCCGTCGAGCTTGAACTCGATCACCGCCTGCGACTTGCAGATCGCGGCAGTCTGTGCCAGCGCATTCTCGATCTTGGCCTTGTTGCTGAAACTGAACATCAGGGCTCCGTGAAGGTCCAAATGAAAGGGATGGGGAAAAGTGGATCGCGGCAACTCACGGAAAGGTTGCAGCGAGCCGTTTAGCATCGGTAAAGCTTGTTGCTCGCGCGCGCCTGGCACGAACTGCATAATGCGTCGATGCGCCCGCGCATCTATTTCAACTTGCGGCGTATTTTTTCAGTATGCACGTTATCATCCGTAGTCCGCATGCGATGTTCACCGTAATCTTACGGGCGAAAATCGAGGGCGACTTTGGTCTGATGCGGATGATCGCATCGCGTCCACTTCAGCAACGCTGATAGGCTCATTACGAAGTCTGATATCGCTGGCCGCTTCACCGATCGATCCCGCCCCTTTGATTCGTCTCCTCGATGAAGGCGCGTCACCTTCGATGCTTAAGCATCCGCTCACCGCGGTTGCAAAATAATCGTGGCACGAGATGTCGGGCGGGGCGTCTGCGCTTCGTCCTCCGTGCACTGGTTCCCATGATGGAGTTCCGATGTCGCTTACCCTGTATTACCACCCGCTGTCCTCGTTCTGCTGGAAGGCGCTGATTGCGCTCTACGAGAACGGCGCGCCTTTCAAGCCGAACATGGTCAATCTCGGCGATCCCGCCGAGCGCGCGGCGGTGCTCGCGCTGTCGCCGATCGGCCGCTTTCCCGTGCTCCGCGACGAGACGCGGGGTGAGACGGTGCCGGAATCGAGCATCGTCATCGAATATCTCGACCGGCACTATCCCGGTGCCGTCAGGCTGATCCCCGAGGATCCCGACTTCGCGCTCCAGACCCGGCTGCGCGACCGCTTCCTCGATCTCTATGTCCACCTGCCGATGCAGAAGGTCGTCGGCGACCGGTTGCGGCCTGCGGACAGCAAGGATCCGCATGGCGTCGCCGAGGCGCGGGCGCAGCTCCGCACCTCCTATGCGATCCTGGATCAGCAACTAATCCTGAATCAGCAACGCGCGCATGGCGGCTGGATGATGGGCGAGCATTTCTCGTTGGCCGATTGCGCGGCCGCGCCGACGATGTTCTACGGCAACAAGGTCGAGCCGTTCGCAGAAGACCATCGGCATCTGGCCGCCTATCTCGAGCGGCTGATGGCGCGACCGTCCTTCGCGCGCGTCCTGAGGGAGGCCGAGCCCTATTTCGGCATGTTCCCGCAGGAAACCTGAAGCAAGCCGGCCTCCGATCCGGTTCCAAAAAAATTGTGGCGTGATGTCGCTTTTGCGCCGTCCCGTTCGTCATCTCCTTGAGGCCCGGGTTCCCGGAGCGCTGGTCGCTCCGGAGGCCCGGCGATACGTATGGGAGACGACATGGCTGCAACTGGCCACAGGGCGGAGATCATCCGCTCCCTCTTCGCCGCATATCTCGCCAATGACCGCGCGAGCGTCGAGGCGGCGTTCGCGGAGGATTTCCGCTTCTCGACGCCCTATGGCGAGAACATCGACAAGCCGACCTATTTCGCGGAGTGCTGGCGCGACTCCGGCTGGATCGGCCGCCACGAGATCGAGCGCATCATGGTCGACGGCCTCGAGGCCTTCGTCACTTATCGCTGCGTCGCGCGCGACGGCAAGAGCTTTCGCAACACCGAGTTCTTCGTGTTCGACGGCGACAAGGTATCGCGCATCGACGTTTATTTCGGCCCGTCGCACCAGGACGGCGAGCTCATCAGGCAGGAGCGCTGAGGGGTGTGGCACGCGATCCAATGACCTCCGGAATAATTTCGCCTGGCCTGTCGGCGTGGCAAGCCCCGCGTCGTCCTTGAGACGAGCACCGGAGATACCGGCAAGGCAGCTGAGCAAACAACGGAGCAGGATGATGAAGTTCATGGTGATCGTGAAGGCGAGCAGGGATACCGAGGCCGGCGTGACGCCGAGCACCGAACTGCTCGCCGCGATGAGCAAGTTCAACGAGGAGATGGTCAAGGCCGGCGTGATGCAGGCCGGCGAGGGCCTGCACCCGACCAGCAAGGGCGCCCGGGTCAAATATGCCGGCGGGCAGAGCACCGTGTCGCGCGGCCCGTTCAGCCTGACCGGCGATCTCGTCTGCGGCTTCTGGCTGATCGAGACCAAGTCGCTCGATGAAGCGATCGACTGGATGAAGCGCGCGCCGTTCGACGGCGGCTCCGAGATCGAGATCCGCCAGGTGTTTGCCGCGGAGGATTTCGGCGAGGCGCTGACGCCCGAGCTGCGCGAGCGGGGAGAGCGCCTGCGCGCGCAGGTGGGCAGGAAATGACACCCGACGTCATTCCGCGATATCGCGCCGGCGATGCGCCCGGGATACATGATCACCGTCGCAAGTCGTGGATTCCGGGCCGGCGCCGTGTGGGGCTTCCCGGCATGACGAGGGGGAAGATTGTGAGTGATTCAACAGGCAAGGAAATCCGACCAATGCGTTTCATGATGCTGATGATCCCGCTCGGCTACGAGTCCGCGCCGGCCAAGCTCGAGCTCGACCCCGAACGGGTCGCCGCGATGATGCGGTACAATCAGGCGCTGAAGGACGCCGGCGTGCTGATCACGCTGGAAGGCTTGCATCCGCCGGCTACCGGCGCGCGGGTCAAGTTCGACACCGGCGTGCCGGTCGTGATCGACGGCCCGTTCACCGAGGCCAAGGAAGTGATCGGCGGCTTCTGGATGATCGAGGTCGCCTCGCGCGCCGAGGCAATCGAATGGGCCAGGAAGTGCCCGGCCACCGCGAACGAGATGATCGAGATCCGCCAGGTGCAGGAGATGGCCGATTTTTCCGAAGAGGTGCAGCAGGCGGCCGCCACCTTCGAGCATCCGCAGGGTGGCTGGGGCAAGGCGCTGCGCTGACACCGCATGACGGCGTCATCGCGCCAGCAAACGATCGTCAAACCAGCAACGACCACAATGGAGACGCAACATGAGCACCAACACCTTCCTCGCCGTCTATCTCGGCGGCGGCAAAACCGGCTCGCGGATGGCCGCCTGGAACGCGCTGCCCGAGGCCGAACGGCGCGCCAAGGAGCAGCAGGGCATGGCGGCCTGGGGCGCCTGGGTCGAGAAGCACCATGACGTGATCGTCGAGATGGGCGGACCGCTCGGCAAGACCAAGAAGGTCGGGCAAGGCGGCGTCACCGACATCGCCAATCTGATGACCGGCTTCACCGTGGTACGTGCGCCCTCGCATGAGGCTGCGGCAAAGCTGTTTGAGAACCACCCGCACTTTTCAATCTTCCCGGGCGAGGCCGTGGAGATCATGCCTGTGCTGCCGATCCCGGGGCGATAGTCAATCGTTTCGGGCCGCGGGCTCCCTGAACCTCTCTTGCTTGCGGGGGAGGTCGACGCGCGACGAGCGACGCGAAGCGTCGTCCGGAGCGAGGCGGGTGGGGGCTTTCTCAACGATACGACTCGCGGAGAGAGCCCCCATCGCAGCCCTTCCCCGCAAGCGGGAAAGGGGGCGCACCTCCTTCACGGCCATCGATGGCGCACAATTGTAGAGGCGGGAGCAGTCCGTTAATCTTGATTATCGCGCCGTCGCCGCGCTAGTGACCTTTACTGCCGGCTCATGTAAAAGCCGTTCACATGAGCTGGCGCAAGGACCAAGGCCGCGCCGAGCGCGGCTATCATCACGGCAATCTCAAAGAGGCGTTGCTGCAGGCAGCCCTCGACCTGATCTCGAAGAAGGGGCCGGCCGGCTTCACCTTCGCCGATGCCGCGCGGATGGCCGGCGTCAGCCCCGCCGCGCCGTACCGCCACTTCCGCGACCGCGACGAGCTGATCGCCAGCATTGCGCAGCGCGGCTTCGAGCAGTTCGAATCGCTGCTGACGCAGGCCTGGGACGACGGCCGTCCCGATACCGTCACGGCGTTCGAGCGGGTCGGCAAGGCCTATCTCGCGTTCGCCCGCGAGGAGCCGGCGTTCTATTCGGCGATGTTCGAATCCGGCCTGCCGATCGATTCCAATCCGACCCTGATGGCTGCAAGCGAGCGCGCCTTCGCGATCATCCGCGCCGCCGCCGAGCGGCTCGCCGCACTGGCGCCGCCCGGCATGCCGCGTCCGCCGGCGATGATGATGGCGTTGCACATCTGGGCGATGTCGCACGGCGTCGCCTCGCTGTTCGGCCGCGGCGATGCCGCGCGGCGCAAGCTGCCGATGTCGCCGGAGGACCTGCTCGAGGCCGAAGTGCTGATCTATCTGCGCGGCCTGGGCTTCCCGACCGATCGCAGGCCTGGAACCGCGGCCGCCGACGAAAAGCCGGCCGGTGACAGAACTGGTCCGTGGGGCAAGCCGAAATAAGGTTCAACGGCCAAGCCAAAAATAATCCGACGGGTGCGTCATCCGCGCTGCTTGACTTTCCCAAGGGATCGGCTACTCATGTAAATGTTATTTACATTCACAACGGCGTGATGCCGTGATGGAGAAGGAAATGGCCTACACCGCTGATGTCAATCGCTGGCGCGGCCCCGTCGAAGAGCCCTACCGTCCCTACTTCTACGCGACGCCGTGGCATCCCCTGAAGATCGCCGGGATCATCCTCGGCTTCATGATCTGGTGGCCGATCGGCCTCGCCCTTCTCTTTTTCACACTCGGGAGCAGAAAGATGGCCTGTTGGAGTCACAACGACATGGATCGCTGGCAGAACAAGATGGAGCGGATGCAGGACAAGATGGAGCGGATGAAGAGCCGCATGGAGCGCCGCGGCTTCCCGTTCGGCGGCTTCGGTCCGCCCTCCAGCGGCAACCGGGCCTTCGACGAGTACCGCCAGGATACGCTGCGCCGTCTCGAGGAGGAGCAGGTCGAGTTCAAGAACTTTCTCGATCGCCTGCGTCACGCCAAGGACAAGGAAGAGTTCGACGCCTTCATGGCGCAGCACAAGACCCGTCCGACCCCGCCGACCGACCAGCCGCCGCAGAGCTGATCACGCGAGGCAAGCACTGAGCCTTCAGGCGATGTGCCCCCATAGAACCTGATGGCCCTGAGCCGCCCGTTTGCGATGAGCAAGCGGGCGGTTTGCATTTTGGCCGGGCCGCGCCCACTCTATGGTTTGGGATCCGGACGATGAGGTGAAGACCATGGCGGGATCAGCGACTGTGACGGCTGGCGATCTCTGGCTTGCGATCCGGCGCGAAGCGGCAGCCGCGATCGCGGCTGATCCCTTCCTCGAAGCGTCGGCTGCCTTCATCCTCGATCAGGGCGACCTTGGCGGTGCGCTCGCCTTCCTGATCGGCCGGCATATCGGCCGCGCGGAAGAGGATCGCGCGCAGTTCATGCGCGCGGCCCGCGAAGCCTATGCGGCCGAGCCCGCATTGGTCGATGCCGCGGCCACTGATCTCACAGCCATCGTGCGCCGCGACCCGGCGATCACGGGCTTCCTGCCGCCCCTGCTCAACTTCAAGGGCTTCGTTGCGCTGGAAGCCTGGCGGGTGTCGAACTGGCTGTGGCGCGAGGACCGCCCCGACCTTGCGCTCATGATGCAAAGCGCGACGGCGGACCAGTTGCAGATCAGCATTCACCCGTCGGCCCGGATCGGAACCGCTGTTTTCCTCGATCACGGCACCGGCATCATCATCGGCGCGCTCGCCTCGGTCGGCGACGAGGTCACGATTTTGCAGAACGTCACCATCGCGCGGCATCAGGACGATCCGCGCCACGCGCCGACAATCGGCCACGGCGTGCTGCTCAGTGCCGGCGCCACGGTGATCGGACATCTTTCGATCGGCGATTTCGCCAGGATCGGTGCCGGGGCGCTGGTCACGACAGATGTGCCCGCCGGCTGCACCGCCGTCGGCGTTCCGGCGCGGCTGACGAATTGCGCGGTGGGAGCGTCAACGCTCTCGTGAGGTCAGCACTTTTGACCGCGTGAGGTGAGCACCGTCTCAGGCTCCCTCTCCCCTTGCGGGAGAGGGTGGGGAGAGGGGTGGCCCCGGGAGTGATGTCAGAAATTGGATGATGCTGTTGCATCAGCGCGCAAGAGGTGTCGCCGATTAAACTGAGAGCGGAGCAAGCGGTATCCCTCTCCCCCAACCCTCCCCCGCAAGGGGGAAGGGAGCTCGCGCGGGGTGCTCACCTCATTGCATGCGGCGACTGGACACCGTCTCACACATTCGACCCATGGATCGCGTCGATCACCGCGTCGGTGACTTCCTTGGTCGTCGCTTTGCCGCCGACGTCGGGCGTCAGCACGCCGGCCGCGCACACCTTCTCGACCGCGGCCATCAGGCGCGCCGCTGCGTCCTTCTCGCCGAGATGCTCCAGCATCTGCGCGCCGGTCCAGAAGGTTGCGACCGGGTTGGCGATGCCCTTGCCGGTGATGTCGAAGGCCGAGCCGTGGATCGGCTCGAACATCGAGGGGTAGCGGCGCTGCGGGTCGATGTTGCCGGTCGGCGCGACGCCGAGGCTGCCGGCCAGCGCGCCCGCGAGATCGGACAGGATGTCGGCGTGCAGGTTGGTCGCCACAATGGTGTCGAGGCTCTTCGGATTGAGCGTCATCCGCACCGTCATGGCGTCGACCAGCATCTTGTCCCAGGTGACATCGGGGAAGTCCTTCGCCACCTCGGCCGCGATCTCGTCCCACATCACCATGCCGTGGCGCTGCGCGTTCGACTTGGTCACCACGGTGAGGAATTTGCGCGGCCGCGACTGCGCCAGCTGGAACGCATAGCGCATGATCCGCGTGACGCCGACGCGGGTGAAGACAGCGACCTCGGTGCCGACTTCTTCCGGCAGGCCCCTGTGTGCGCGGCCGCCCATGCCGGCATATTCGCCTTCGGAATTCTCGCGCACGATCACCCAGTCGAGATCGCCGACGCCGACATTGCGCAGCGGCGAGGCGACGCCGGGCAGGATCTTTGTCGGCCGCACATTGGCGTACTGGTCAAAGCCCTGGCAGATCGGCAGCCGAAGGCCCCACAGCGTGATGTGGTCGGGCACATCGGGCGCGCCGACCGCGCCGAAATAGATCGCGTCGAAGTTCTTCAGCTCCGCGAGGCCGTCGGCCGGCATCATCACGCCGTGCTTCTTGTAATAGGCCGAGCCCCAGTCGAAGGTCTTGACATTGAAGCCGATGTCGCCGCTGCGCTTGGCCAGCGCCTCCAGTACGCGGACGCCCGCGGAGATCACTTCGGGGCCGATGCCGTCGGCGGGGATGGCGGCGATGGAATGGGTACGCATGGGTTGTCTCCGGATGAGTGATTAGCGGGTTCGCACGGGATTGGGTTGCGGTTCGGTTTGCGCGGGCGCGCTCTGCGCGCGCGACAGCAGCAGCGTGAGCACGGCCGAGAGCACCAGGAGGCCGGCGACGAAATAAAGGCCGCCGTCGAAACTGCCGGTGCGTTCCTTGATCCAGCCGATCACGGCAGGCCCGACGAAGCCGCCGAGATTGCCGATCGAGTTGATGGTGGCGATGCCGGCCGCCGCGGCCGAGCCGGACAGGAACATGGTCGGCATGCTCCACAGCGGCGGCTTCGATGAGGAGATGCCGATATTGACCAGCGTCAGCGCCGCGATCACGGCGGCAAGGCCGGTCCACAGCCCGGCAAGCGCAAGTCCCGCCGCGGCCATCAGGCAGGCCAGCACCACGTGCCAGGTGCGCTCGCCGGTGCGGTCGGAATGCCGCGCCCACAACACCATCGCGATCACGGCGATGGTCGCCGGTACCGCGTTGAGGAAGCCAACCTGGATTGACGACAGGCCGAACTGCTTGATGATCTGCGGCGCCCACACCCCAAGTGTGTAGAGCCCGGCCGAGGTGCCGAAATAGACCAGCGCCAGCGCCAGCACCCGCGGGTCGGCGAGGCCGCGCCAGATGCTGTGGCTTGCGGTCGTGGCCTTGCCGTCGTTCTCCGCCTTCATGGTCTTGACCAGCCAGGCGCGCTCGTCGTCGGCAAGCCATCTGGCCTGCTCCGGACGGTCGGTCAGGAAGCCCAGCACGACGAAGCCAAGCAGCACGGCGGGCACCGCCTCCAGCACGAACAGCCATTGCCAGCCTTTGAAGCCGAGCATTCCGTTCATCTCCAGCAGCGCGCCCGACACCGGCGAGCCGAGCACGGTCGACAGCGGCGCCGCGGCCATGAACAGCGCGGTGACGGCGGCGCGCTGCCGCGCCGGGAACCAGTAGGACAGATAGAGGATGATGCCGGGGAAGAAGCCGGCCTCCGCGGCGCCGAGCAGGAAGCGCAGCACGTAGAAGCTGGTCGCGCCCTGCACCAGCGCCATTGCCGCCGAGACCAGGCCCCAGGTGATCATCACCCGCGCGATCCAGATCCGCGCGCCGATCTTGTGCAGGATGATGTTGGAGGGCACCTCGAACAGGAAGTAGCCCCAGAAAAAGATACCGGCGCCGAAGCCATAGACGGTCGGCGACAGGCCGATGTCCTTGTTCATGGTCAGCGAGGCGAAGCCGATATTGACGCGGTCGATGAAGGCCACAAAGTACAGCAGCATGATGAACGGCACGATGCGCAGTGAGATCTTGCGCAATACGCGCGTGCCAAGCTGGCTTTCCATGGGCTTCTTCCCCGGGTTCGTCTTGTTTGTTGGGACGGCGCCTGTCGCGCGCCATCGGAAAGCCTAGAAGCTCGCGCCCTTTCGCTTCAACCCGCGCCGGTTTATACAAAAAAATGATATAATTGGACCCGGCCGCGTCATGCCCGGCCTTGTGCCGGGCATCCACGCCGTGGCGAAGGAAAAGACGTTTTGGCCGGGACAAGCCCGGCCTTGACGAACGCGGGCATAAGGAAGCGACGTCTTGGAACTGCACCAGCTTCGCTGCTTCGTCGCGGCTGCCGAGGAACTGCATTTCGGCCGCGCGGCGCAGCGCCTGCAGATGATGCCGTCGGCGCTGGGCCGCCACATCAAGCTCCTGGAAGAGGATCTCGGGGTGCGGCTGTTCGCGCGCACCACGCGCGCGGTGTCGTTGACCGAGGACGGCTCTGTGCTGCTGCGCGAGGGCCGCGCGCTGCTCGGCCGTGCCGAGGCGATCGAGAACGGCTTTCGCCGCCGGCTGCGCAAGCCACAGGCGCGGCGCTTCCGGATCGGCGCGATCGACAGCGCCGCGGCCGGTCTGCTGCCGCCGCTGCTGCGCGCCGTTCGCGCCGCCCATCCGGACGTCGCGGTGCAACTGCTCGAGGAGAAGACCATCCGCCTGCTGCCGAAGCTCTTGTCGGGCGCGCTCGACCTTGCGTTCGTGCGCCCGCCGGAGCGGCCCGACCGCCGCATCGAGTTTGTCCCGCTATTGCAGGAGACCGCCGTGGTGGCGTTGTCGCACAAGCATGCGCTGGCGCGGCGCAAGCAGATCGTGCTGCCTGACATCGCGGATCAGCCCTTGATCGTGCCGGAGCGCCGTTCGCGGCCGCACAGCCACGATCTGACGACAAAACTGTTCGACGAGGCCGGGCTGACGCCGCGTATCCAGGAGATCGCCGACGAGAAGCAGACCATCGTCAACATGGTGGCAGCGCGGCTCGGTGTTGCCATCGTGCCGCGCTGGACCGCGCGGATGGCGATCCCCGGCGTCCGCTTTGTGCCGCTCCGCCTGAAGCGCGGCAGCAGCGCCGGCCGCCTGCCGCTCGCCGCCGCCTGGCTGAAAGGCTCCCGCGATCCGGTCCGCGACCAGGTGATCGCGGTGCTCGAGGCAAGGTTGAAGAGTTACGCGCGCGAGGCGTGAGGCTGCCTCGTTGCGTGATGCCTCGACGGCCGACGAATGATTTTGGCCGGTTGACCTAAGTCAACGCGGCCCGCGCCGACCAGATGAGCCTGTCCGGCATGGCGAAGCGTCAGGACTGGGTCATGATCGCAGGGTGCGTGGCTACCGCTTTGGCGGTGGTGGCGCTCGTCGCCCTTTTCTCTGCCTGAGCCATGCCTCGTAGTGTTACGGGGATGCCGGGCTAGGGCCTGAGATAGCTCGCTAATTCCCAAAGCTCACATACCGCTGGCACAAACTGCACTGGCCTGCCGAGTTCCTCCCGGCATAGCTTCCCGTTCCAACGTAGGGCGGCGTTATGGGCAACCTACTTTACAGCGTGTTTGTCGTGCTGATGGGGCTAAGCCCGGTCATCCTCATGGCGATTGCCATGTTCATGTATTGAGGGCCGGAGCTGTGTCTTTCGGCGTGCCAACCACCAATCCATTCCGCTGGCGTGCCTAGTGGATAAATCCGCGATGCCTTAACTTGGTGAAAGGTTGGCGTCGGCGCGGACGTGTACGCTCGCGCCCATGAATCGGGACCTGCTGTATTTCCGTCTCTCGCTCGTCTGGATGGCGATCACCGCTGCCGTGCTGGTCTATGTGCTGGTCGCATAGGGCCTGTCTCTCCGTCGCCGAAGCCCTTCCGCCGGTATTTTCCTCACGCGCCAATCGAAAACATGCCGCGAGAATGCGAAGCTACGTCACCGCTAAAGCTGTCGTCGCCCGGCTCGATGTTTAGACCGGACAGATCACTGACAGGTGTTCGGAGACATAGCTAGCACGTCAAGATTGGCAGCTTTGGGTCTAGCTAGCTCACATAGACAAGCTGGTAGACAAACGACTTGCCCCCCCCCAATCCCCCGGTTTTGCGGATCGGCCATGAGTTCCTCGTTTGTAGACTCGCGTTATGTTATAATATAACAATCGTTCCATGGCGCATACGCACACCCACGACCACCACCATCGCGGCCACGCCCCCCACGGGCACGGCCACGGCCCGCACGCGCATCCGGCGCAGGCCGCGCACTGGTCGATCCTGCGCATGCCCGTGCCGGCCCGTCTGCTCGCGGCGCTCGCGGTCAGCGCCGGCCTGTGGGCGGTCGTCTGGCTGGCGATGAGGTGAGACCCGTGGCTGCTCTTGTTACCTTCCGCGACGTGACGCTCGGCTATGACCGCCACCCGGCGGTGCATCATCTCAATGGTGCCGTCGAGGCTGGTGCGCTGCTCGCCGTGATCGGCCCGAACGGCGCCGGCAAGTCGACCCTGCTGCGCGGCATCGCCGGCGTGCTCAAGCCGCTGTCCGGTGTGATCGATCTCGACGGGCTGGATCACCGCGACATCGCCTATCTGCCGCAGTCCGCCGACATCGACCGCAGCTTCCCGATCTCGGTGTTCGATTTCGTCGGCACCGGGCTGTGGCGCTCGACCGGCTTCTTCGGCGGCATCGGCAGGGCCGCGCGCAAGAAGATTTTGGCGGCGCTCGCTGCGGTCGGCCTCAACGGCTTCGAGAACCGCCCGATCGGCACGCTGTCCGGCGGCCAGACCCAGCGCATGCTGTTCGCACGCGTGCTGTTGCAGGACGCCCGCCTGATCGTGCTCGACGAGCCGTTCAACGCCATCGACGCCAAGACGTCAGCCGATTTGCTGGCGCTGGTGAAGCGCTGGAACGGCGAGGGGCGCACCGTGCTGGCGGCGCTGCACGACCTCGACATGGTGCGCAACAATTTCCCGGAGACGCTGCTGCTGGCACGCGGCCCGGTGGAATGGGGACCGACCGCCGAGGCGCTGACGGCCGACAATCTGATGGTCGCGATGCGGATGTGCGAGGCGTTCGACGACAGCGCCGCGGCTTGCGCCTCCGATCCACGCTCGCGGGCCGCCTGACGCCGATGCTATCCGACGCGCTGGTCACGCCCTTCACCGAATTCGAGTTCATGCGCCGCGCGCTGGCGGCGGTGATCGCACTGTCGCTCGGCGGTGCGCCGATCGGCGTGTTCCTGATGCTGCGGCGGATGAGCCTGGTCGGCGACGCCATGGCGCATGCGATCCTGCCGGGAGCGGCGATCGGCTTCTTGCTGTCCGGGCTCAACTTGTTCGCGATGACGACCGGCGGCCTGATCGCTGGCTTTGCCGTGGCGCTGCTCGCCGGCCTCGTCGCCCGCACCACCGAGCTGAAGGAGGACGCCTCGCTCGCGACCTTCTATCTGGTCTCGCTCGCGCTCGGCGTCACGATTATTTCGATCAAGGGCACCAATATCGACCTGCTGCATGTGCTGTTCGGCAACATCCTGGCGATGGACGACCAGACGCTGCTGGTGATCGCGTTCAACGCCACCCTCACGCTCTTGGTGCTCGCGGTGATCTATCGCCCGCTAGTGATCGAATGTGTCGATCCGGTCTTTTTGCGCACCGTGAGCCGGGCCGGCGCGCCGGCCCATCTCGCCTTCCTCGCGCTGGTCGTGGTCAACCTCGTCAACGGCTTCCACGCGCTCGGCACGCTGCTCGGCGTCGGGCTGATGATCCTGCCCGCGGGCATCGCGCGGTTCTGGTCGCGCGACATCACCACCATGATCTGCATCGCGGTGGCGAGCGCGATTGTGTCGGGCTATGCCGGGCTGGTGCTGTCGTACCAGACCCGGATTCCCTCCGGTCCCGCGATCATCCTGGTCGCGGCGGGGCTCTATATTGTGTCGCTGCTGTTCGGCAATGTCAGCGGCCTGGTGCGGCAGCTGTTTCCCGGCCGCCATCTCGAGGCGTGAGTACGATGCGGCGGTTGTTCGGCTTGATTGGTCTGGCGCTGCTGCTGGCGAGCGGACCGGCGCGCGCCGCGGAGCGCATCAACGTCGTCGCGAGCTTCTCGATCCTCGCCGACATGGTGCGCAATGTCGGCGGTAGTGATGTCGGCGTGACGGCGCTGGTCGGGCCCGACGGCGATGCGCATGTCTACGCGCCGACGCCGGCTGATGCCAGGAAGGTCGCCGACGCCAAGCTCGTGGTCATCAACGGCCTCGGCTTCGAAGGCTGGATGCCGCGGCTGCTGCAGGCCTCGGGCAGCAAGGCGTTGGTCGCGGTGGCGACCAAGGGGATCATGCCACGGAAAATGGGCGGCCATGACGACCCGCATGCCTGGCAATCCGTGGCCAATGCGAAGATCTATGTCGTCAATATTCGCGACGGTTTGATCGCCGCGGCCCCCGACCAGGCAGCCGTCTTCAAGGCCAATGCCGACGCCTATCTGGCCAAGCTCGAGGCGCTCGACCGCGAGGTGCACGAGGCGGTGGCGAAAGTGCCGGAGGCGCGGCGCAAGCTAATCTCGACCCATGGCGCCTTCGGTTATTTCGCCGATGCCTACGGGGTCACGTTCTTCTCGCCGCTCAGCGTGTCCACCGATTCCGAGCCCAGCGCGCGCGATATCGCCGCGATCATCGCCCAGATCAAGCTTGCGAAAATTCCGGCAGTTTTTCTCGAAAATATCAGCGATCCCCGCCTGATCGAGCGGATCGCGGCCGAGACCGGCGCCCGGGTCGGCGGCACCCTGTATTCGGACGGTTTGACGGCCGAAAAGGGCGATGCACCCACTTACATTGATATGGTCAGGCACAATATAAAGGCCCTGACCAGCGCGCTCGCCGAGTAGGGCAGGGGCCTCCCTGCCGGGATTGAGCGCGGACCTAAGTTCCTTCGGAGTTGTTATGGCTGAAGCTTCGCAAAAAATTCCTGTGACCGTGCTGACAGGCTATCTCGGCGCCGGCAAGACCACGCTGTTGAACCGCATCCTGTCGGAAAACCACGGCAAGAAATACGCCGTCATCGTCAACGAATTCGGCGAGATCGGCATCGACAACGACCTCATCATCGGCGCCGATGAGGAAGTGTTCGAGATGAACAATGGCTGCGTCTGCTGCACGGTGCGCGGCGACCTTGTCCGCATCATGGACGGCCTGATGAAGCGCAAGGGCAAGTTCGACGCCATCATCGTCGAGACCACCGGCCTTGCCGATCCGGCGCCGGTCGCGCAGACCTTCTTCGTCGACGAGGACGTGCAGAAGAACGCCCGGCTCGACGCGGTCGTGACCGTCGCCGACGCCAAATGGCTGAGCGACCGCCTCAAGGACGCGCCGGAAGCCAAGAACCAGATCGCGTTCGCCGACGTCATCGTGTTGAACAAGACCGACCTGGTCTCCAAGCCCGAGCTCGCCGAGGTCGAAGCCCGCATCCGCGGCATCAATCCCTATGCCAAGCTGCACCGCACCGAGCGTTGCCAGGTCGGGCTGACCGATGTGCTGGAGCGCGGCGCGTTCGATCTCGACCGCATCCTGGAGATCGAGCCCGATTTCCTCGAGGCCGCCGACGATCACGACCATGATCACGATCATCATCACCATGATCATGATCATCACCACCATGATCACGACAATGGCCATGGCGGGTTGAAGCATTATCACGACGAGGACATGCAGTCGCTGTCGCTGCGTTCGGACAAGCCGCTCGACCCGACCAAGTTCATGCCCTGGCTGCAGCAGCTCGTCGCTACCGAGGGCCAGAAGATCCTGCGCTCGAAGGGCATTCTCGCCTTCACCGGTGATGACGACCGCTATGTGTTCCAGGGCGTCCACATGATGCTGGAGGGCGACCATCAGCGGAAATGGAAGGATGGCGAGAAGCGCGAGAGCCGCGTCGTGTTCATCGGTCGCGAACTGCCCGAGCAGGCGATCCGCGACGGCTTCGAGCAGTGCATCACCACGTGATGAAAGAGTTCGATCCGGGCGAGGCCCCTTCTTCCATCGTTTCGATCACCGACCGCGTCAAGCCGCTGCCGCTCGGCGCGGCGGTGGGGTCGGTGCATTTCCTCGGCGACCGCGCGTTCTTCGTCGGCGCCGAGGAGGGTGTTGCGATCGCGACCGCCGACGGCGAAATCACACGGACGGAGACGCATTTCGGCGCCATCCTGTGCGCCGCCTCCGACGGCAAGCGGCTCGTCACCGGCGGTGACGACGGCAAGCTGATCGCGATCGACGCCAAGGGCGAGACCTCTGTCATTGCGACCGACGCCAAGCGGCGTTGGATCGACAATGTCGCGCTGCATGGCGACGGCACCGTGGCATGGTCGGCGGGCAAGACCGCCTTTGTGCGCAATCCCAAGGGCGAAGAGAAAACCTTCGAGGTGCCGTCGACCGTCGGCGGACTTGCCTTTGCGCCGAAGGGCCTTCGGCTTGCGATCGCGCATTACAATGGCGTGACCTTGTGGTTTCCCAACATGGCGGCCAATCCGGAGTTTCTGGAATGGGCCGGCTCGCATCTCGCCGTCATGTTCAGCCCGGACAACAAATTCCTCGTCACCGCGATGCACGAGCCGGCGATGCATGGCTGGCGGCTCGCCGACAACAGGCACATGCGGATGAGCGGCTATCCCGGCCGCGTCCGCTCGATGTCATGGAGCGTCGGCGGCAAGGGGCTCGCAACCTCGGGCGCCGATACCGTGATCGTCTGGCCGTTCACCAGCAAGGACGGTCCGATGGGCAAGGAGCCGGCGATGCTGGCGCCGATGCCGGCGCGGGTCGCGGTGGTCGCCTGCCATCCGAAGAACGACATTATGGCGGTCGGCTATGCCGACGGCACCGTGCTGATGGTCCGGCTCGAGGACGGCGCCGAGATCCTGGTTCGCCGGAACGCCGGCACGGCGGTGTCCGCGCTCGGATGGAATGCCAAGGGCACGTTGCTCGCCTTCGGCACGGAAGATGGTGACGCGGGCATCGTGGAAATGTAAGAGATCGCGGCAGACGAAGCGTTTTCGAGCGAAGTGGTTACCGGTTCGCGTGAAGAAAACGCGTCAAAAGACGAAGCTCGCGCCGGGGCCGCAGCGTCATGCGATTTCTCACCACGTTCCAGCTCGCCGACTTCATCGACACGCTGGTCAGCCTGACCACGGCCTTTGTGTTCGGCACCCTGATCGGCGCCGAGCGGCAGTACCGGCAGCGCACCGCGGGCCTGCGCACCAATGTGCTGGTCGCGGTCGGCGCTGCCGCCTTCGTCGACCTCGCGATGCATCTGGCCGGCGCCGACGGCGCGGTGCGGGTGATCGCCTATGTCGTGTCGGGGATCGGCTTCCTCGGCGCCGGCGTCATCATGAAGCAGGGGATGGACGTGCGCGGACTCAACACCGCGGCGACGCTGTGGGCCTCGGCCGCGGTCGGCTCCTGCGCCGGTGCTGACCTCGCGGCGCAGGCGGCGGCGCTGACCGTGTTCGTGATCGCCGGCAACACGCTGCTGCGTCCGCTGGTCAACGCCATCAACCGCATCCCGCTGAACGAGAAGGCCTCGGAGGCGACCTACTATTTCAAGCTCGCGGTGACTCCCGAGGCATTGCCCGGCATGCGCGACCGCTTGGTCGAGAAGCTGGAAGCAGCGAACTATCCGGTCGCCGATGTCGACGTGGTCGAGGCCGGCGACGACTTTCTCGAGATCGTGGCGACGCTGGTCTCGACCGCGGTCGAGCCCAACGAATTGAACGCGGTGGTGGTCGATCTGCAGCATCAACCCGGCGTGCGGCACGCGACCTGGGAGGTCAGCACCACCGATTGAACCGGGGTTCCCGCAGGCGCCGCTTCGGAACCATGCCGTGGCAGGATCGTTGACCTCGCGGACAAGGCGCAGGTGAACGAGATGGCTGCGGATCGGACCAGGCTGCGAATCGACATACTGATCGCCTCGACGCTGGTAGCAGCGGGCGTTGCGATCGCAGCGCTTTCGCTGCACGCGATCAATGCGACGCCGCCGCAGGAGATCGCGCAGGCGACCCAGCCGCTGCAACCGACGCCGACGCCCGAGCCGCAGAAGACGGCGCCGCCGGCCGAGTCGAAGCCGGGCGGCGAGCGGCCGACCACGCCGGCGCCACAGCCCGCGCGTCCCGACGACGAGGCTCAGAAGGCCGGCGCCAAGCCAATGCTGCCGCCCGCGCCCGCGGAGAAGACCGCGCCGCCGATCGAGAAAAAGTAAGCACGCCGCAGGCTCGCATTGTGACGCGGATTTGACGGACGCTGCCGATTATACGGTCTCGCCTCCGCCGCCGACGCCCTCCATAATCGGTCGTCTTGCCAACGACAGATGGGGCCTGCCATGAAGATCGAGGATATCAGGCGCACCGCCTATTCGATGCCGCTCACCAACCCGTCGTTTCCGCCGGGGCCCTACCGGTTCTTCGACCGCGAATATTTCATCATCACCTACAAGACCGACCCGGAAGCGCTTGCCGCCGTGGTGCCGGAGCCGCTCGAGGTCGCCGAGCCGGTGGTGAAGTACGAGTTCATCCGCATGCCGGACTCGACCGGCTTCGGCGACTACACCGAGACCGGGCAGGTGATCCCGGTTCGCTTCAGGGGCGAGGAGGGGGCCTACACCCACGCGATGTATCTCGACGACGAGGGTCCGATCGCCGGCGGCCGCGAGCTGTGGGGATTTCCGAAGAAGCTGGCAAGGCCCAGGATCGAGGTCGAGAGCGACGTGCTGGTCGGCTCGCTGCATTACGGCTCGGTGCTCTGCGCCTCCGCCACCATGGGCTACAAGCACCGCAAGGTCGATCACGACGCCGTCTTGAAGTCGATGACGGCGCCGAACTTCATTCTGAAAATCATCCCGCATGTCGACGGCGGCCCGCGGATCTGCGAGCTGGTGCGGTTTCATCTGGAAGACATCACGCTGAAGGAAGCCTGGACCGGTCCCGCCGCGCTCGGGCTGTTTCCGCACGCGCTGTGCGACGTCGCCCGCCTGCCGGTGCGCGAGGTGGTCTCGGCGCTGCATTTCAAGGCGGACCTGACGCTCGGCCTCGGCTCGGTCGCGTTCGACTACATGGCGAGATGACGAGTCAACCCGGGGAATCCCGCGCAACAATTTCGAGATCCCGGGTCCGCGCGCCTGGAGCATTTTCGGTTCTGATTGAATCAGAACCGAAGCTCTAGATTCTTGTTTTGAAGCGTTTTCTTCACGCGAACCGGTGTCCACTTCGCTCGAAAACGCTCTAAGCGCGCATCGGGATGACCCTTCGGGTCAGCGCACCAGAATATTCTTGAACTGCCAGGGATCGCTGGTGTCGATATCTTCCGGAAACAGTCCCGGACGATCCGTCAGCGGGGTCCAGTCGGTGTAGAAACCTTTCACCGGGCCGAGATACGGCAGCTGGATTTCCAAGAGACGATCGAAGTCCATCTCGTCGGCCTCGACGATACCTTCGTTCGGGTTTTCCAACGCCCACACCATGCCGCCGAGCACGGCGGACGTCACCTGCAGGCCGGTGGCGTTCTGATAGGGCGCGAGCTTGCGGGTCTCCTCGATGGAGAGCTGCGAGCCGTACCAGTAGGCATTGTTGTCATGGCCGAACAGCAGGACGCCGAGCTCGTCGATGCCATCGACGATCTCGTTCTCGTCGAGGATGTGATGCTTTTCCTGCATCTTCGCTGCGCGGCCGAACATTTCATGCAGCGACAGCACGGCGTCGTCGGCCGGGTGATAGGCATAGTGGCAGGTCGGCCGATAGATCGCCGTGCCCGATGCGTCACGCACCGTGAAGTAATCGGCGATCGAGATCGACTCGTTGTGGGTGACGAGGAAGCCATACTGCGCGCCGCGGGTCGGGCACCAGGTGCGCACGCGCGTGTTGGCGCCGGGCTGCATCAGATAGATGGCTGCGCCGCAGCCGGCTTCGTGGGTATGCGCATTCTCGGGCATCCATTTCTCATGGGTGCCCCAACCGAGTTCGGACGGCTGCACGCCTTCCGACAGGAAACCTTCCACCGACCAGGTGTTGACGAAGACGTCAGGCTCTTTCGGCGACTTGGAGCGCTGGGTGTCGCGTTCGGCGATGTGGATGCCCTTCACGCCGGCCTGCCGCATCAGGTCCGCCCATTCGGCCTTGGTCTTCGGCTTCGGGGCATTGAGCTTGAGATCCGCGGCGACATTGAGCAGCGCCTGCTTGACGAAGAACGAGACCATGCCGGGATTGGCGCCACAGCAGGAGACGGCGGTCGTCGAGCCCGCGGGGCGCGCCTTCTTGGCGGCCAGCGTCACTTCGCGAAGGGCGTAGTTGGAGCGCGCTTCCGGGCCCTTCGAGGAATCGAAATAGAAGCCGAGCCAGGGTTCGTTGACGGTGTCGATATAGAGAGCGCCGAGTTCGTTGCAGAGCTCCATGATGTCGGTCGAGCCGGTATCGACCGACAGATTGACGCAAAAGCCCTGGCCGCCGCCTTCAGTGAGCAGCGGGCTCAGCAGGTCGCGATAATTGTCCTTGGTCACCGCCTTCTGGATGAATTTGACGTTGTGCTTCTCGCAATGCGCCTTGCGGCCCTCGTCCTTCGGGTCGATCACGGTGACGCGCGACTTGTCGTAATCGAGATGCCGCTCGATCAAAGGCAGCGTGCCTTTGCCGATCGAGCCGAAGCCGATCATGACAATGGGACCTGTGATCTTCGCGTAGATCTGCGAGGCGGGGCTCATCATTTTCTCCAGGAGAGTGCCTAGCGGCGGATAGGGTGGATCAGGGGTTGCGACGCTTCGCGGTGACTTCGATCTCGACCTTCATCTCGGGCTTGTAGAGCCCCGCGACGATCAACATCGTTGCGGCCGGGCGGATGTCGCCGAGGACCTCGCCGCAGACCGCGAAATGGGCATCCACGTCACGGGCATCGGTGAGGTAGTAGGTCGCGCGGACGATGTCGGCCATCGCAAAGCCTCCCTCCTTGAGGGCGGCGTCGATGGTCTTGAAGCAGTTCCGTGACTGGCTCGTGACATCTGCCGGCATGGTCATCGTGGCGTAGTCATAACCGGTGGTTCCCGCGACGAAGGCGAAGTCGCCGTCAATCACGGCGCGGCTGTAACCGGCGGTCTTCTCGAAGGGCGAGCCGGTGGAAATCAGGCGGCGGGACATCTGGACCTCGACTGAAAATGGCTTTGCGCGGGGTTTACGGGCATTTTTGCCGCCCGCGCAACCCCTTGGTTCAGGCCTGGCGCGGCCGGCGTTAGTGGGACTGCAGCGTGGTGTCCGGCGGCGATGGCGGCGTGCCGGTCCAGCGCCGGACCAGGATATCCCTGACGATCATCACCGAGATCAGGATCAGCATGACCGTGGTGACGAGGCCGCGCCAACGCGGGCGCGCGCCATCGGTGATGGGAAGGTGCTCCGACATGACGACCCGCCTTACGCCGCGTGCGGCACGGCGAGCGGTGCCTTCCGGGTCCGGGACCGCGTCCGCGATGCCTTGGCCTCGGGCAGCGGCGCGCCGGTCGGCGTGATCATGCCCCAGGTGCCGTCGAGCGCGCCGGCGACAAGCTCGAGGCCGAGCAGCCGCTCGCGCTCGAACGTGCCCGGCAGCGACAGCTCGCCGGTCTTGGCGGCGGTGAAGCCGAAGCGGGCGTAGTAGG
Source organism: Bradyrhizobium sp. BR2003 (assembly GCF_009720285.1). Taxonomy (NCBI): domain Bacteria; kingdom Pseudomonadati; phylum Pseudomonadota; class Alphaproteobacteria; order Hyphomicrobiales; family Nitrobacteraceae; genus Bradyrhizobium; species Bradyrhizobium sp. BR2003. Next base: position 251,340 of record NZ_SMYJ01000030.1, on the reverse strand, counting down.
GCGCATCGCCAAGCAGGATCACGGCGCCGTGGCCGCGCGCCTTGGCGACCGCCAGCGCACGCTGCATCAGCGCGGCGCCGACGCCGAGGCCGCGGCAGTCGTCGTCGACTGCCAGCGGCCCCAGCATCAGCGCGCTGCGGCCCGCCGCGCTGACGTGCCACAACCGCACGGTTCCAACCAGCCGGCCGTCCTGGCGCACCGCCGCAAGGCTCAGGCCTGCGGCGGGCGCGCGTCCGTCGCGCAGGCGCTGGCAGGTGCGCGTATGGCGATTCGGGCCAAAGCAGGCATCCAGCAGCGCTTCGCGTGCGACGACGTCCGAGCCACGCTCCGCACGGATCGCGAACGGGGCGGCATCTCGGATGAGGGCAACGGGGGTGTTCCGTTTTGCAGTCATGGCACGTCAGTCCCCGCTTGCAACGGCATGTCGTACGCCGCGGCAAGCGTCATTCAGAAAACCAAAAATGATCGGGAAGGAGCCGGCGGGGCCGGCTCCCGGTTTATCAGGCCTCGAAAAGGAGGCGGGTCAGATGTGGTAAGTCTTCAGCGGCGGAATGCCGTTGAACGCCACCGACGAGTAGGTCGACGTATAGGCGCCGGTGCCTTCGATCAGCAGCTTGTCGCCGATCTCGAGCGTCACCGGGAGCGGATACGGCAGCTTCTCGTACAGCACGTCGGCGCTGTCGCAGGTCGGGCCCGCGAGCACGCACGGCGTCATGTCCGCCCCGTCATGCGGGGTGCGGATGGCGTAGCGGATCGACTCGTCCATCGTCTCGGCGAGACCGCCGAACTTGCCGATGTCGAGATAGACCCAGCGCACCTCGTCCTCGTCGCTCTTCTTCGAGATCAGAACGACTTCGGTCTCGATGATTCCGGCATTGCCGACCATGCCGCGGCCCGGCTCGATGATCGTCTCCGGGATCTGGTTGCCGAAATGCTTGCGCAGCGCGCGGAAGATCGACCGGCCATATTGCAGGACCGGCGGAACGTCCTTGAGATACTTGGTCGGGAAGCCGCCGCCCATGTTGACCATGGTGAGGTTGATCCCGCGCTCGGCGCAGTCACGGAACACGGTCGACGCCATCGCGAGCGCGCGGTCCCACGCCTTCACCTTGCGCTGCTGCGAACCGACATGGAACGAGATGCCGCACGGCTCCAGACCCAGGCGCTTGGCGAGGTCGAGCACCTCGACCGCCATCTCCGGGTCGCAGCCGAACTTGCGCGACAGCGGCCACTCGGCGCCGGCACAGTCATAGAGGATGCGGCAGAACACCTTGGCGCCGGGGGCGGCACGGGCGACCTTCTCGACCTCGGCGGCGCAGTCGACCGCGAACAGGCGAATGCCGAGCGCGAAGGCACGCGCGATGTCGCGCTCCTTCTTGATCGTGTTGCCATAGGAGATGCGGTCCGGCGTCGCACCGGCGGCCAGCGCCATCTCGATCTCCGCGACGGTCGCGGTGTCGAAGCAGGAGCCGAGCGAGGCCAGCAGCGACAGCACTTCGGGCGCAGGATTGGCCTTCACCGCGTAGAACACGCGGCTGTCCGGCAGCGCCTTCGCGAAGGTCTGGTAGTTGTCGCGCACGACTTCGAGGTCGACGACGAGGCACGGCTCGGTGTCGAGACCATCCTGGCGGCGGTTGCGCAGGAATTCCTGGATACGTTCAGTCATGGCACTCTCCAACGGCCCCAGCGACGGGATCCGCATCAACGTGACGTCGGGTAAGAGCGCTTCGGCCACATCGCGCGATGGAGGCGCGTTGAGGCCAAGAGACTCAAACCAGACTGTGCTGCCGTGGATTGGTTGGGAGAGTTTCCCGCCCGCTCACCTGGCAATGAAGGACAAGCCTTTTCAGTAGCCCGGGCCGGCGTTGGACCGCCGGTAGAGACCAAAAAAGCCCGATCCGTCGTTGCTTTAAGTCGCGTCCCCCGTTGAGAGCGGGGTGCGCCGGTTCGCCTCCGGCTGCCAGTCACGGTTGCAAAGAGTGGCGAGACCTTCAACGGCATCCCTGGAGAGAGATGCTGGCCGCCTCGTGTCCTGATGGACGTAAGCGACCCTCGGTTCTTCCACCCCTTGGCGGCTGTCCGGCCTCTTGTCCGGATACCTACCGACTGACACACGACCACAGGCACGTGCGAAATTGGGCAAGGCAGGAAATAAATCTTTTGACTTCGCGGCGCAAGAATTTTTTTGCGATAGCGACAAATTTCCCTAACGCGTGCCTGCGATGTCGCGCGCAGCAAGCGTCGGAGGCGCTGAAGATGAACGGCTGTTAAGAATGACTAACGAAGCGTGTGTGCGTTTTAGCCCTGTGCCGCAGTGCTTTCTTGAATCGCTCAAACTCACGCGCGACGCGTGAACGGCTCGACGCGTTGAGCTGCGCGGATGAAGGCGATCATGATCAAGACGCCGATGCCGAACAGCACCGCCTGCAGGATGTGCGCGGCGACATCGTCGAGCCCGAGCAGGATCGCGAGCGCCCAGCCGCCGGCGAACGCCGCGCCGAACACTTCCGCGCCGATCAGGATCGCCGCCGAGATCACGGTGATGACGCTCGGCCAGGCGATGGTGCGGTTGCCTGAGGTGGAGGGCTGCATGGTCATGGAATAGGTCCTGTTCAAGGGGCGCAATCTCTCCGAAAAGTGCCCATCTATCAAGCGCAAAAGGCCCAAAAATGCCGTATCGCGTGATATAGATTGGGCAGCATTTTCAAGGCGAAAAACGGGATATTCGATGTCAGGAACCAGCGCAGACGCTCACGCCAACCCCCTTCTGAAGGCATGGCAGACGCCGCTCGAGACGCCGCCCTTCGCCGAGATCAAGCCGGAGCATTTCCTGCCCGCCTTCGAGCAGGCGTTCGCCGACCATTCCGCGGAAGTGACTGCGATCACCCATGATCCGGCGCTGCCCGACTTCGACAACACCATCACGGCGCTGGAGCGCTCCGGCAAGCTGCTGTCGAAGGTCTCGGCGGTGTTCTACGACCTGGTCTCGGCGCATTCGAGCCCGGCGATCCTGGAGATCGACAAGGAAGTGTCGCCCCGGATGGCGCGGCACTGGAATCCGATCATGATGAACGCTGTGCTGTTTGGCCGCATCGCCATGCTGCACGAGAAGCGCGCCTCGCTCGGCCTGACCGGCGAGCAAATGCGGCTGTTGGAGCGCACCTACACCCGCTTCCGCCGCTCCGGCGCCGGGCTCGACGATGCGGCGAAGGCCCGCATGGCCGAGATCAACGAGCGCCTCGCCCATCTCGGCACCTCGTTCAGCCACCATCTGCTCGGCGACGAGCAGGAGTGGTTCATGGAGCTCGGCGAGGGAGACCGCGCCGGTCTCTCCGACACATTTGTGGCGGCTGCCAAGGCCGCAGCGGAAGAGCGCGGCATGCCCGGCAAGGCGATCGTGACGCTGTCGCGCTCCTCGGTCGAACCGTTCCTGCAGAGCTCGTCGCGGCGCGACCTGCGCGAGAAGGTCTACAAGGCCTTCACGGCGCGCGGCGACAATGGCAACGCCAACGACAACAACGCGACCATCGTGGAGATCCTCAGGCTGCGCGAGGAGACCGCCAAGATCCTGGGCTTCCCGACCTACGCCGCCTACCGCCTCGAGGATTCCATGGCGAAGACGCCGGAGGCCGTGCGAGGCCTGTTGGAGCGGGTCTGGAAGCCGGCGCGGGCCCGGGCGCTCGCCGACCGCGATGCGCTGCAGGCGCTGATCGCGGAGGAGGGCGGCAATTTCACCCTGGCGTCCTGGGACTGGCGCTACTACGCCGAGAAGCTGCGCCAGCGCCGCGCCAATTTCGACGATTCCGCAATCAAGCCCTATCTGGTGCTCGACCACATGATCGAGGCCGCGTTCGACTGCGCCACCCGCCTGTTCGGCGTCACCTTCGAGGAACGCAAGGACGTCCCGGTGTGGCATCCGGACGTCCGGGTCTGGGAGGTCAAGGGCCGCGACGGCCGGCACAAGGCGCTGTTCTACGGCGACTACTTCGCGCGGCCGTCAAAACGTTCCGGCGCCTGGATGACCTCGCTGCGCGACCAGCAGAAGCTCGACGGCGACGTCGCGCCGCTGGTCATCAATGTCTGTAACTTCGCCAAGGGCGCCGACGGCGCGCCGTCGCTGCTGTCGCCCGACGATGCGCGAACCCTGTTCCACGAGTTCGGCCATGGCCTGCACGGCATGCTGTCCAACGTGACCTATCCGTCGCTGTCCGGAACCAGCGTGTTCACCGACTTCGTCGAGCTGCCCTCGCAGCTCTATGAGCACTGGCAGGAGCGGCCCGAGGTGCTGCAGCGCTTCGCCCGCCACTACCAGACCGGGGAGGCGCTGCCGGACGATCTGCTCAAGCGCTTCCTCGCCGCGCGCAAGTTCAACCAGGGCTTTGCCACCGTGGAGTTCGTCTCCTCGGCGCTGGTCGACCTCGAATTCCACACCCAGCCGGCGGCGGCGAGCTGGGACGTCCGCGCCTTCGAACAGAAGGAGCTGGAGAAGATCGGCATGCCCGCCGAAATCTCGCTGCGGCACCGGCCGACCCAGTTCGGCCATATCTTCTCCGGCGACCACTATGCCTCCGGCTACTACAGCTACATGTGGTCGGAGGTGATGGACGCCGATGCCTTCGGCGCCTTCGAGGAGGCCGGCGACATCTTCGATCCGGCAACCGCCAAGCGGCTGCATGACGACATCTATTCGTCGGGCGGCTCGCGCGATCCGGAGGAGGCCTATGTCGCCTTCCGCGGCCGCGAGCCCGAGCCGGACGCGCTTTTGCGCCGTCGCGGCCTGCTCGAGACGCCTGAGGCGGCCTGAAGGTGCGGCCGTCGTTGAAGCGCCTGATCGGCTGGCTCGTGCTTGCGGTGTCCGTCGTGCTCGGCACGGCGGCCGCCGAGGCCCATCCGCATGTCTGGATCGTCGCCAAGAGCGAATTGATCTACGCGCGCGACGGCACCATCACCGGGGTCCGCCACGCCTGGACCTTTGACGACATGTTCTCGACCTATGCGCTGCAGGGTATCGAGACCAAGGTGAAGGGCGCCTACAGCCGCGAGGAGCTGGCGCCGCTGGCGCAGACCAATGTCGAGTCGCTGAAGGAATACGCCTACTTCACCTTCGCCAAGGGCGACGGCAAGAAGCAGAAGTTCACCGAGCCGGTCGACTACTTCCTCGAATACAAGGATTCGGCGCTGACGCTGCACTTCACTTTGCCGCTGAAGACGCCGTTCAAGGCGAGGCAGCTCTCGCTCGAAGTGTTCGATCCGACCTATTTCATCGACTTCCAGTATGCCGAGAAGGAGCCGGTCAAGCTGGTCGGCGCCGCGGCGGACTGCAAGATGCAGTTCGAACGGCCGAACAGTGACGGCACCGCCGCCGCGCAGAAGCTCGGCGAGCAGAACTTTCTCGACGGTGGCAACGGCAATTTCGGCATGATGTTCGCCAACAAGGTCTCGGTGGAGTGCCCATGACGCCGATCGCCTCCCGCATGATGCGCGGCCTCGCCGTGTCCGCTGCCGTGCTGGCGGCATTTGCGCTGCTCGACGGCGCCGTTCATGCGCTGCTGGCGCAGAATCCGTTCGGCGCGCCGCGCGCTCCCGAACCGCAGGGCGGGCTGGTCGGCTGGCTGTTGGCCAAACAGTCGGAGTTTTATCGCGAGATTTCCCAGACCATCCGCGCCGCGAAATCCGACGGCTCGGCGGTCTGGACGCTGCTTGTGATCTCCTTTGCCTACGGGATTTTCCATGCCGCCGGCCCCGGCCACGGCAAGGCGGTGATCTCATCCTACATGGTCGCCAACCGAGAGACCGCGCGGCGCGGCATCGTGCTGTCGTTCGCCTCCGCGCTGCTGCAGTCGCTGGTCGCGGTTCTCATCGTCGGCGTCTGCGCCTGGCTGCTCAACGCGACGGCGAAGACCATGTGCGGGGCGGAGAAGGCGATCGAGATCGCAAGCTACGCGCTGATCGCGGCGTTCGGCGCCCGGCTGGTCTGGGTCAAGGGCGGTGGCTTCTTCCGCGCGCTGCAGATGCCGCGCCCGGCGCTGGCGATGGCCGGCGCGCATCAGCACGATCACGACCATCATGATCACGATCACCATGACCACGGCCATGATCACCATGATCGTCACGCGCATGACGATCACGGGCATCATCATGACCATGGCCACGAGCACGGTCATGACGCGCATCACGTTCATGACGAGCATTGCGGCCATTCGCACGGGCCGACGCCGGCCGAGCTCGCCGGTCCTGGCGGCTGGCGGCGGGGGCTCGGCGCGATCCTCACGGTCGGGATCCGGCCCTGCTCGGGCGCGATCCTGGTGCTGGTGTTCGCGCTGGCGCAGGGCCTGTTCTGGGCCGGCATCGCCGCGACCTTCGTGATGGGGCTCGGCACCGCCATCACGGTGGCGGCGATCGCGCTCGTCGCGGTATCGGCGCGCGGCGTCGCGGAGCGGCTGAGCGCGGCGCGCGACGGCGGCGGCATGGCCATCATGCGCGGCCTGGAGTTCGCCGCCGCGGGCCTCGTGCTGCTGTTCGGGCTCGGGCTGCTGTTCGGCTACGTCGCGGCCGAGCGGGCGACGTGTTTGTAGGGCTCCCATTCCACGTGATCCGTCATCCCCGCACAAAGGCTTCGCCTTTGCGTGGGGATGACGGATCAGGGAGCAAACCGACGCTCAGCTCGTCAGATAACCCCTGATTGCCGGCAGCAGGAAGATCGCGATGTTGATCGCAAAGCCGATGCTCCAGAGGATCGAGCGCAGCGTCGGGCGGTTGCCGATATAGGTGAAGACGTAGGCGATCCGCACGATCAGGAACAGCACCGCGAGCTCGTCGATCAGCCGCAGCGGGCCGACGCGGAATTCGGCGAGCAGCACGGCGAAGGCGAAGAACGGAAAGGCCTCGATGCCGTTCTGGTGCGCGCCGAGCGCCCGCGAGCGGATCGGATCGTCGTAGAAGTCGGGATCGCGCGGCCTGGCATTGTCGAAGCTGCGGAAGCCGGTCCACTTCACAGATACGATCGTCAGCAGCGAGAGCATCAGCGTCCCGAAGACGCACCATTCGGCGATCGTCATGGTTCCCCCTTATTCCGCACGGGAACGTAGCCAACCCGCACTCGGCTTGACAAGGTTGGAGCAACGCGCGAAGCCCAAGAGCCCAAGCGAGGCACCCCAAGCGAAGGACGCAAGCGCAAGGCCATCATGAGCACGGTGATCCCCTTCGAGAGCGCGAAGCCTGCCGCGGCGCTGAAGCCGGAACGCGTCGGCGTGCTCCTGGTCAATCTCGGCACGCCCGATACGGCGGATGCCGCCGGCGTGCGGGTCTATCTCAAGGAATTCCTGTCCGATCCGCGGGTGATCGAGGACCAGGGCCTGCTCTGGAAGCTGATCCTCAACGGCATCATCCTGCGCGTCCGTCCGGCCCGCAAGGCGCGCGACTATCTGAAGATCTGGAACACCGAGAAGAACGAGTCGCCGCTGAAGACCATCACGCGCTCGCAGGCCGACAAGCTGGCGGAGGCGATCGCCGATCACGACCACGTCGTGGTCGACTGGGCGATGCGCTACGGCAACCCTTCGATCAAGGAGCGCATCGAGGCGCTGGCGGCGCAGGGCTGCGGCCGGCTCCTGGTGGTGCCGCTCTATCCGCAATATTCCGCCGCGACGTCCGCGACCGTCTGCGACGAGGCGTTTCGCGTGCTGGCCGGCATGCGCGCGCAGCCGATCCTGCGGGTGACGCCGCCTTACTACGACGACCCCGATTACATCGAGGCGCTCGCGGTCTCGATCAATGCGCATCTTGCGACCTTGCCGTTCCAGCCCGAGATCATCGTCGCCTCGTTCCACGGGATGCCGAAGGAATATGTCGACAAGGGCGATCCGTATCAGGCGCAATGCATCGCCACGACCAATGCGTTGCGCAAGCGGCTCGGGCTCGATGCCAACGAGCTGATCCTCACCTTCCAGTCGCGCTTCGGCAATGCCGAGTGGCTGCAGCCCTATACCGACAAGACGGTCGAGAAGCTGGCCAGGGACGGCGTGCGGCGCATTGCCGTGGTTACGCCCGGCTTCTCCGCCGATTGCCTGGAGACACTGGAGGAGATCGCGCAGGAGAATGCCGAGATATTCCGGCACAATGGCGGCGAACAGTTCACGGCGATCCCCTGCCTCAACGACAGCGACGGCGGCATGGACGTGATCCGCCAGCTCGTGCTGCGCGAGCTTCAGGGCTGGATCTGATTGTTAACGATCCGTGACGCCGGGTACAGGCATTCGTTGACATCTGGTCATCCGACAGCAGCTTCCTATGTGCTAGGGAGAACAACAGCCGGCTGAACCGGCGGAGCGGTCCTGCCGACCAATGCACGACCGTGACTGGCGACGGTCTCGCCGGCCCTGGAGGACTTTATGACTGGCTTCGACGTTTTCGCGATCGCGTTTGTTCTTCTCGTCATCGTTACGCTGTTCGCCGGGATCAAGACCGTTCCGCAGGGGTTTGACTGGACCATCGAGCGGTTCGGCAAATACACCCGCACGCTGTCGCCCGGCCTCAATCTGATCGTGCCCTACTTCGATCGCATCGGTCGCAAGATCAACATGATGGAGCAGGTGATCAACATCCCCGAGCAGGAGGTGATCACCAAGGACAACGCCACCGTGACGGTGGACGGCGTCGCGTTCTACCAGGTGTTCGATGCCGCCAAGGCGAGCTACGAGGTCGCCAATCTCAACCAGGCGATCACCGTCCTGACCATGACCAACATCCGCTCGGTGATGGGCTCGATGGATCTCGACCAGGTGCTGTCGCATCGCGACGAGATCAACGAGCGGCTGCTGCGCGTGGTCGACGCCGCGGTGTCGCCCTGGGGCGTCAAGGTCAACCGCATCGAGATCAAGGACATCGTGCCGCCGGCCGACCTCGTCGAGGCGATGGGCCGGCAGATGAAGGCCGAGCGCGTCAAGCGCGCCGACATCCTGCAGGCGGAGGGCCAGCGGCAATCCGAGATCCTGCGCGCCGAGGGCGCCAAGCAGGGGCAGATTCTGCAGGCCGAGGGCCGCCGCGAGGCCGCCTTCCGCGACGCAGAAGCGCGCGAGCGGCTCGCCGAGGCCGAGGCCAAGGCGACCCAGATGGTGTCGGAATCGATCGCCAAGGGCGACGTCGCCGCGCTGAACTATTTCATCGCCGACAAGTACATCAAGGCGTTCGGCCAGCTCGCGGAATCGCCGAACCAGAAGGTCTTGATGCTGCCGATCGAGACCTCCAGCGTGCTGGGTTCGCTGGCCGGCATCGGCGAGATCGCCCGCGCCACCTTTGGCGAGAGTGCGGCGTCCGCTACGGCCGCGGCGCGGCGTGGCGGCTCGGTCCCGCCGGCCGGCCCGACTGCGCCGCCGCCGGTGCCGCCGCAGCGGTGAGGGCGTGACGGCGTCGCGCCCGCAATGGTAGAGGTCGTGTCATGGCCGAGATGTTTTCGACATTGGGTACCTGGAACTGGCTGATCTTCGGCTTCATCCTGATGGCGCTGGAGCTTGCCGCGCCCGGGGTATTCCTGTTCTGGCTCGGGCTCGCGGCGCTCCTTGTGGGCCTGCTGTCGTTCGCTTTCACGCCGTCCTGGCAGATGCAGCTCTTGATGTTCGCAGTGTTCGCCGCGTTGGCGGTGCCGGCGTGGCGGCATTTTGCCAAGGGCGCGACGGCGGCAAGCAAGACCAATCCCTTCCTCAACCGCCGCAACGAAGCCCTGGTCGGCCGCGAATTCACGCTGGAGAGGCCGATCGTCGACGGATCGGGAACGGTGCGGATCGACGATACGGTGTGGCGCGTCGCCGGCCCCGATGCGCCGGCCGGCAGTCGGGTGAAGGTGGTCCGCGCCGATGGCGCCAGCCTGACGGTGGCCGCGGTCTAGCCGGCGTGCTGCTTGCTCCAGCGCTCGGCGAAGCGATGGAGTGGCGTGAAGGTCTGGAACAGCTCCCTCCCGAGCGCGGTGAGGCCGTAACCATCCTCCGATAGTTCGACGAAGCCGGCCTCGCGCAGCTCCGTCAATCTCGTCTGCAGGATCGTTGGCGAGGCCTCGTCGCACGCGGTGCGCAGCGCGCGCGAGGTCAGCGCGCCCTCGCGCAGCTCCCAGATGATGCGCAAGGTCCAGCGCCGTCCCAACAGATCGAGCAGCGCCATGATCGGGCGGCCGGTCCGCGAGCCGCGGACGCCGGGTCTTGTGACTGGGCCCTGCTTCGGCATGTCGCGAATTCCCATCGAATCCCTCTTGCGAGTCGCTACAGATATTGTAGCGTGTTGCTACATTAAATGTAGCAACGGGATCAGGCCATGTCACGCCTCGCGCCGCTCGATCCGCCCTATCCGGCGGACGTTCAACAGCATTTCGATCGCATCATGCGCGGCAAGCCGCCGCTGGTGCTGTTCCGCGTGATGGCGGGCCATCCGCGCGCCTGGGAAAAATTCCGCGGCGGCAGCCTGCTGGACCGCGGGCCGTTGTCGCTCAGGGAGCGGGAGATCGTGATCGACCGCACCTGCGCACTCAACGCCTGCGAATATGAATGGGGCGTCCATGTCACGGCGTTCGGCGCGGCCGCCGAGCTGACGGAGCAGCAGGTCGACGCCACCGTGCGCGGTGCGGCCGATGCCGCTTGCTGGTCGCCGGCCGAACAGGCGATGATCGCGGCGGTCGACGCGCTGCATGCGCGGGCGACGCTGGATGACGCGGAATTCGCGGCGCTGTCGGCGCATTACGATGAGGACCAGATCCTGGAGATCATCCTGCTGTGCGGCTTCTACCGAACGGTCTCCTACCTCGCCAACGCGCTGGCCCTGCCGCTGGAGGAAACGGCGGCGCGGTTTCCCCGTCAGCCACAGTCATTCCGGGGCGATGCGTAGCATCGAGCTATGGTGCGCAATTGCGCACCTGAGAATCTTGAGATTCCGGGTTCGCCGCTTCGCGGCGCCCCGGAATGACGGAAATTACGCTACACCCGCCCGCAGCAGATCGTGCAGATGGATGATGCCGACCGGCTTCTTGGCGTCGGTCACGATCAGCGTCGTGATCTTCGAGGCGTTGAGCAGCTCCAGCACCTCGCCGGCCAGCGTGTCGCGGCTGATCGTCTTCGGTGTCCTGGTCATGACCTCGTCGACCGACAGCGTCAAAAGGTCGGGACGCATCTGCCGGCGCAGATCGCCGTCGGTGACGATGCCGACGAGATGGCCGTGGCGGTCGACGATGCCGACGCAGCCAAAACCCTTCGAGGTCATCTCGACCAGCGCATCCGACATCTTGGTGCCGAGCGGCTTCAGCGGCAGTGCGTCGCCGCCATGCATCAGGTCGCGGGCATATTTCAGCAGCGCGCCGAGCTTGCCGCCCGGATGCAGCACGCTGAAATCGGTCGAGGTGAAACCGCGGCCCTCGAGCAGCGCGATCGCCAGCGCATCGCCGAGCGCCAGCATCATCAGCGAGGAAGTGGTCGGCGCCAGATTGTGCGGGCAGGCCTCGCGGGCCTTCGGCAGCGTCAGCTGCACGTCGGCGGCCTTGCTCAGCGTCGAATCCTTGTCGGCCGTCATCGCGATCAGCGGAATGCCGAAGCGGGCGGCATAGGCGATCAGATTGCGCATCTCCGGCTGCTCGCCGGACCATGACAGCGCCAGGATCACGTCGTCGATCGTGATCATGCCGAGGTCGCCATGGCTCGCTTCGGCGGCGTGCACGAAGAACGCCGGCGTGCCGGTCGAGGCAAAGGTCGCTGCGATCTTGCGCCCGACATGGCCGGACTTGCCGAGCCCGGTGACGATCAGCCGTCCCTTGGCGTTGCCGATCAGCTCGGACGCTGCCGCGAACGGCGCGCCGAGGTCGGCCTTCAGTGCGGCGGAAAGGGCTGCGACGCCGCTTGCTTCGGCATCGAGGGTGCGGAGCGCCGATTGAACGGCGCCGTCATCGGGGCCGGATGATTTGGTCATCAGCGGTTTCGGTTTGGCCATTTCGGATTCCAGGGGAGGGGTTTTGCACCCGGGCGTCTCCCTTAGCACGTTCGATTCCGCGATGCGACGCGCGGCGGCCGATCCTCAACGGCTCATTAACCATAATTGTTTTAACTCCATTAACGACGTTTTCCGCCGCCCGGCGGAGTGCGTCCGACAAGTGTATGAATTCGTTGGAGTATTTCCATCGTGTTGCGGCGGCCAGCAAGCGGCCCAGACCGGCGTGGATGCATTGTCCGCGCGGTCTTGCCATGCCTTGCCATGACTGCTGTGGCGCTGACCGCGGCCATCGGGCTCGCCGAGGCCCAGACCGTGACGCCCGATCTGTTCAGCCCTAATCGCCAGAGCCAGGTGATCACCCAGGATTCGCCGCTGCGCCGGACCACGGCCGACGCCATGGATCCGCTGAACGGCCTGAAGCTGCCCGACGCCGATCGCGATCGCCGTTCCTCCTCGTCGTCATCGACATCAACGACGACGCGGATCGGCCAGGTCCCGACCTACGGGCTCCCCGCGGCGAATGGCGCCTCGACGGCGGGCTATGACTCGCTGAACCGCAAACGCCAGAAGCCGAAATACTACCCGGGCCAGGCCAGGCCGAAGCCGCCGGCGGGACCCGGCTCGCCGCCGCCGACACCGCCGCCGCTGACCGCGACGGGCGAGTTACGGCTGTCGATCCCGCCGTCTGCGACCGCCAACAAGACGCCGCTGCCGCCGGCGATGGCCGGCACCATCGTCGGCCAGCCGCCGCGCAAGCGGCTCAAGATCGACGACGATCCGTTCGGCGCGGTCGGCGACTACGCCGGCTCGTTCATGGTCAAGACCGCGGTCGAGGTGATGGCCGGCTACGACACCAATCCGGGCCGGCTCTACTCGCCGCAGGGCAGGGCGTTCTACATGGTCGCGCCGGAATTCCTCGCGGTCTCCGACTGGGAGCGTCATGCCGTCGTCGCCGACCTGCGCGGCTCCTTCACCGGCTACGGCTCCGGGCTGACGCCGAATGCCGACGGCACGCCGCTGTCGGCGCCGCTCGACATCGACCGTCCGAACTTCACCGGTCATATCGACGGCCGTCTCGACGTCACGCGCGACACACGCCTGCTGGGCCAGGCTCGCCTGCTGGTCTCGACCGACAATCCCGGCAGCCCGAACGTGCAGGCCGGCCTCGCCAGATATCCGATCTACACAACGGTCGGCGGTACCTTCGGCGTCGACCAGAACTTCAACCGTCTGCAGGTCTCGCTCGGCGCCACCGTCGACCGCACCGATTATCAATGGTCGAAGCTGACCGACGGCACCTCGTCGTCGAACGACGACCGCAACTTCACGCAATATGGCGGCGTCGGCCGCGTCAGCTACGAGCTGAACCCGGCGGTGAAGCCGTTCGTCGAAGTGCAGGGCGACAGCCGCTTCCACGATCTCTATCTCGACCGCAATGGTTACGCGCGCAACTCCTCGGGCGGTTATGCCAAGGTCGGTACGTCGTTCGAGTTCACGCGGATTCTGTTCGGTGAAATCTCGATCGGCTACGCGGCGCGCGATTACGTCGACCCACGGCTCAACCGGCTGGAGGGGCTGCTCACCACGGCCTCGCTGACCTGGAATGCGACGCCGCTGACCACGGCCAAATTCTATTCCGACACCCAGATCGGCGAGACCACGCTGCCCGGCACCTCGGGCGTGCTGTCGCGCACTTACACCGTCGAGGTCGACCACGACTTCCGCCGCTGGCTGACCGGCATCGGCAAGTTCACCTACGGCACGCTCGATTACCAGGGCGACAACCGCAACGACACGATCTACTCGGTGTCTGCCGACCTGATCTACAAGATGACCCGCAGCCTCTGGATCAAGGGCACCGTGCGCCGCGACTGGCTGGATTCGAATTTGGCCGGACAGAGCTCGGCGTCCACGGTCGTGATGCTGGGTGTGCGGGTGCAGAATTAGTGATCAGACAGTGACGACGGCGAGCGGCGAAATTGTTTGCCGCGACTAAAGTAGTACCGGCTATCCCGCTAATTGCGCGGCGAGAAGAATCTACCTAGGATAATCAAAAGCTAACGGGGAACGGATGGCTCTGGAGAAAGAAATAGAAGATCTCTATTCACCGGTCGCTCGCAAGGCCGCACTTGCGTTACTGTACGCGCATTGGGAAGGACACGTTCTCTTCGTTGCAGAAACTTATCTACGGTTCATTGCAAAGAAGAAGCAGAAGTTCTCGCAGTTGATGCCAAGTCTGCAGGCGGTTAAACTTGCATCCTTCATTCAGGGTTGGCAGACGCAGCGCGATTCCATTTTATTGCGGCTGAAGATCGTCGATACCATCCGCGATATGGAAGTTGAGCAATTTAGGACTGTGCCGCCGAGCGCGATCAGTACAGGCGGAAATCTAAACTCGGACCGCTTCGAGAATATCTGCCAGATATTAATGCTCGACCACGATAAGATAGTTCCGGATCGAGATTACCTCGATGAATCGATTGTTGGCGCTAGAAATCGGATTGCTCACGGTGATTACTTTACAGTCTCAGACGACTACCTAATCAGAGCGATTGATTACGTATTGGAGATAATGAGGCAGTTCAGGACCGAGGTAGAAAACAGTGTCGCGACAAAGAAGTACCTTCGCGGCCTCCAATAGCCCTCGCTCCGCCTGAACGTAGCTGGACCGTCCGGCTGGATCCGCAAGGCGCGCGCCTTGTTCCCCATTGCTGTGCGCTCCTACGCCACATCATCTTTGATGAATCATCGCCCGCTTTCGCGGGCGATGACAGCTGAGTTTGTGTGATGCAGCGCGGCGTGCGGCCGGGGTCTCACCCCGGCAGGTCGGTCTTCCCCATCAGGAAGGTGTCGATCGAGCGCGCGCACTGGCGGCCTTCGCGGATCGCCCAGACCACGAGCGACTGGCCGCGGCGCATGTCGCCGGCGGAGAAAATCTTCGCGCGCGAGGTCTGGTAGTCGTGCAGGGAGGCGCGGACATTGCCGCGCTGGTCGAGCTCGACGCCCAGCGTCTTGAGCAGGCCCTCGTGCACCGGATGGACGAAGCCCATCGCCAGCAGCACGAGCTCGGCGTCGAGTGTGAACTCGGTGCCGGGCAGCGGCTTGAACTTGTCGTCGACCTTGACGCAATGCAGCTTCGTCACCTTGCCGTCGACGCCTTCGAACTTCGTCGTCAGCACCGCGAATTCGCGCACCGCGCCTTCGGCCTGGCTCGACGACGTGCGCATCTTCAGCGGCCAGTTCGGCCAGGTGACGCCCTTGTTCTCGTGCTCGGGCGGCGCCGGCATGATCTCGAGCTGGGTCACCGACTTTGCACCTTGCCGGAACGAGGTGCCGATGCAATCCGAACCGGTGTCGCCGCCGCCGATCACGACGACATGCTTGCCGCCGGCGAGGATGTCGGCGGCGCCGTTCAGCGGCTCGCCGGAGACGCGGCGGTTCTGCTGCGGCAGGAAGTCCATCGCGAAGTGGATGCCGGAGAGCTCGCGGCCGGGGATCGGCAGGTCGCGCGGGGCTTCCGCGCCGCCGGTCAGCGCCACGGCGTCGTACTGCTTGGCGAGCTCCTGCGGATCGATCGCGCCCGGCGTCGAGCCGCCGACGGCCTTGCCGCAATGGAAGGTGACGCCCTCGGCTTCCATCTGCGCCACGCGGCGGTCGATGACGCCCTTCTCCATCTTGAAGTCGGGAATGCCGTAGCGCAGCAGGCCGCCGGCCTTGGCGAACTTCTCGTAGACATGCACCTCGTGGCCGGCGCGCGCGAGCTGCTGCGCGGCGGCCATGCCGGCGGGACCCGAACCGATCACGGCGACCTTCTTGCCGGTCTTAACGGCTGCGATCTCCGGCTTCACCCAGCCATTGTCCCAGGCGCGGTCGACGATCGCGCATTCGATGGTCTTGATGGTGACCGGGTTGTCGTCGATGTTGAGCGTGCAGGACGCCTCGCACGGCGCCGGGCAGATGCGGCCGGTGAATTCGGGGAAATTGTTGGTCGAGTGCAGGTTGCGCGAGGCTTCTTCCCAGTTGCCCTGATAGACGAGGTCATTGAAATCGGGGATCTGGTTGTTGACCGGGCAGCCCGGTGTGCCCGGCGCGGTCGAGCCGGTGCCGTGGCAATAGGGGATGCCGCAGTTCATGCAGCGCGCAGCCTGGTCGCGCGTGTCCTTCTCGCTCAGCGGAATGACGAATTCCTTGAAGTTCTTGAGTCGATCGGCGACCGGCTCGTACTTGCGGTCATGCCGCTCGATCTCGAGAAA
This sequence comes from Bradyrhizobium sp. BR2003, assembly GCF_009720285.1. Lineage (NCBI taxonomy): Bacteria > Pseudomonadati > Pseudomonadota > Alphaproteobacteria > Hyphomicrobiales > Nitrobacteraceae > Bradyrhizobium > Bradyrhizobium sp. BR2003. Next base: position 235,126 of record NZ_SMYJ01000030.1, on the reverse strand, counting down.
ACCTGTGATCTTACCCATTGAAACCCGATGCCCCTGCATCATGTGTTCGTCTGTTCTGTTCGACCCTCATCCTGAGGAGCGGCGCGTGCGCCGCGTCTCGAAGGATGGAGGCCCGTGTGGCGGCCTCATGGTTCGAGACGGCGCTGCGCGCCTCCTCACCATGAGGGTCTTTCAGGCTTACGCGCCGATCGCGATCTTCGGCTCGGCGTCGGCGTTCGCCTTCATTTCCTTCAGCGCGCGGCGGTACTCCACCGGCATCACCTTGCGGAATTTCGGCAGCCAGCTCTTCCAGTCGGCGAGGATCTCCGCCGCCTTCTTCGAACCCGTCAGCTTGGCGTGACGCGTGATCAGGACGTGCAGCCGCTCCACATCGGAGTCGAGCAGGTTCTGGAACACGTCGACCCGGCCATGCGCCTCGAGATCGCCGGAGTGGTGGTAGGTGTCGGCGTTGATCATCTCCTCCGACAGCACCGGCTCGAGCTCGACCATCGAAAGGTTGCAGAGCTTGTCGAAGTCGCCGGCCTCGTCCAGCACATAGGCGATGCCGCCGGACATGCCGGCCGCGAAGTTGCGTCCGGTCTTGCCGAGCACCACGACGATGCCGCCGGTCATGTATTCGCAGCAATGATCGCCGGCGCCTTCGACGACCGCGACCGCCCCCGAGTTGCGCACCGCGAAGCGCTCGCCGGCGATGCCGCGGAAGTAGCACTCGCCCGCGATCGCGCCGTACATCACGGTGTTGCCGACGATGATCGACTCTTCCGGCACGATGCCTGAGATCTTCGGCGGCTTGACGATGATGCAGCCGCCCGAGAGGCCCTTGCCGACATAGTCGTTGCCTTCACCCTCGAGCTCGAAAGTGACGCCCTTGGCGAGCCAGGCCCCGAACGCCTGTCCTGCCGTGCCCTTCAGGCCGACATGGATGGTGTCGAGCGGCAGGCCGGCATGGCCGTAGATCTTGGCCACCGCGCCCGACAGCATCGCGCCGGCGGAACGGTCGGTGTTGTTGATCTCTTCCTCGATCTTGACCGGGGCGCCGCGATCGAGCGCGGCCTGCGCCTTCCCGATCAGCCGGCGGTCGAGCACGGCTTCCAGATGGTGGTTCTGGCTCTCCGAGTGATAGATCGTCTGGCCCTTCTCCTCCTTCTGCCGCACGAACAGCTTGGAGAAATCGAGGCCCTTGGCCTTCCAGTGCGAGACCAGCGCGGTCTGGTCCAGCATCTGGACCTGGCCGACCATCTCGTCGAACGTCTTGTAGCCGAGCTGCGCCATGATTTCGCGGACTTCCTCGGCGACGAAGAAGAAGTAGTTGATGACGTGCTCGGGCTGACCGGTGAAGCGCTTGCGCAGCACCGGATCCTGGGTCGCGACGCCGACCGGGCAGGTGTTGAGGTGGCACTTGCGCATCATGATGCAGCCCGCCGCGATCAGCGGGGCGGTGGCGAAGCCGAACTCGTCGGCCCCGAGCAGCGCGCCGATCACGACGTCACGGCCGGTGCGGAAGCCGCCGTCGACCTGAACCGCGATGCGGCTGCGCAGCCGCTGGCGCACCAGCGTCTGATGGGTCTCGGCAAGACCGATCTCCCACGGCGAGCCGGCATGCTTGATCGAGGTCAGCGGCGAGGCACCGGTGCCGCCCTCGAAGCCCGCGATGGTCACATGGTCGGCGCGCGCCTTGGCGACGCCGGCGGCAACCGTGCCGACGCCGACTTCGGACACCAGCTTCACCGAGACCTGGCCGTCCGGATTGACGTTCTTGAGATCGTAGATCAGCTGGGCGAGGTCTTCGATCGAGTAGATGTCGTGGTGCGGCGGCGGCGAGATCAGGCCGACGCCCGGCGTCGAATGCCGGACGCGGGCGATCGTCGCGTCGACCTTGTGGCCGGGCAGCTGGCCGCCTTCGCCGGGCTTGGCGCCCTGCGCCATCTTAATCTGCATCATATCGGAGTTGACGAGGTATTCCGTCGTCACGCCGAACCGGCCCGAGGCGACCTGCTTGATCGCCGAGCGCATGCTGTCGCCGTTGGGCAGCGGCTTGAAGCGGTCGGATTCCTCGCCGCCTTCGCCGGTGTTGGACTTGCCGCCGATCCGGTTCATCGCGATCGCGAGCGTGGTGTGCGCCTCGCGCGAGATCGATCCGAACGACATCGCGCCGGTCGAGAACCGCTTGACGATCTCCTTGGCCGGCTCGACATCCTCGAGCTTGACCGGCTTGCGCTTGTCGTCCTCGGCGCTCTTGATCCGGAACAGGCCGCGCAGCGTCAAGAGACGCTCGGACTGCTCGTTGAGGATCTTGGCGAACGCCCGGTAGCGCTCCTGCGAATTGCCGCGCACGGCATGCTGCAGCGTCGAGACCGATTCCGCGGTCCAGGCGTGGTCCTCGCCGCGGGTGCGGTAGGCATATTCGCCGCCGACGTCGAGCGCGCTCTTGTAGATCTGGCCGTCGCCGAACGCGTCGGTGTGGCGCCGTACGGTCTCCTCGGCGATCTCGCCGAGGCCGACGCCCTCGATCCTTGTGTGGGTGCCGGCGAAATACTTGGCGACGAAGTCAGCCTTCAGGCCGACCGCGTCGAAGATCTGCGCGCCGCAATAGGACTGGTAGGTCGAGATGCCCATCTTGGACATCACCTTGAGCAAGCCCTTGCCGATCGACTTGATGTAGCGCTTGACGATCTCGTAGTCGTCGAGCGCGCCGGGCAGCCGGTCCTTCATCGCGAGGATGGTTTCGAACGCGAGATAGGGGTTGATCGCTTCGGCGCCGTAGCCGGCGAGGCAGGCGAAGTGATGCACCTCGCGCGGCTCGCCGGATTCCACGACGAGACCGACCGAGGTGCGCAGGCCGGTGCGGATCAGGTGATGATGCACGGCGGCGCAGGCCAGCAGCGACGGGATCGGAATCCGGTCGGTGCCGGTCATGCGGTCCGACAGGATGATGATGTTGATGCCCTCGCGCACCGCGCCCTCGGCGCGCGCGCAGAGCTCGTCGAGCACCTGCTCCATGCCTGCCGCGCCGAAGCCGGCGTGGAAGGTTGTGTCGAGCGTGCGCGACTTGAAGTGGGTCTCGGCGACGTCGGAGATCGAGCGGATCTTTTCCAGATCCGCGTCGGTCAGGATCGGCTGCCGCACCTCGAGGCGCTTGGTCGAGGCGACGCCCTGCAGGTCGAACAGGTTCGGCCGCGGCCCGATGATCGAGACAAGGCTCATGACGATTTCCTCGCGGATCGGATCGATCGGCGGGTTCGTCACCTGCGCGAAGTTCTGCTTGAAGTAGGTGAACAGCTGCTTCGGCTTGTCGGACAGCGCCGAGATCGGCGTGTCGTTGCCCATCGAGCCGGCGGCTTCCTCGCCGGTGGCGGCCATCGGCGTCATCAGGACCGCGATGTCTTCCTGGCTGTAGCCGAACGCCTGCTGGCGATCGAGCAGCGGCAGGTTGGAGCGCACGCCCTTGGCCGGCGCATCCGGCAGCTCCTCGAGCTGGATCTGGGTGCGATGCAGCCAGTCGCTGTAGGGATGGCTCTTGGCGAGGTCGGCCTTGATCTCGTCGTCGGGAATCAGGCGGCCCTGCTCGAGGTCGACGAGCAGCATCTTGCCGGGCTGCAGCCGCCACTTGGTGACGATCTGGTCCTCCGGAATCTTCAGCACGCCCATTTCGGACGCCATCACGATGCGGTCGTCCTTGGTGACGAGGTAGCGCGCCGGGCGCAGGCCGTTGCGATCGAGCGTGGCGCCGATCTTGCGGCCGTCGGTGAAGGCGATCGCGGCCGGGCCGTCCCACGGCTCCATCAGCGCGGCGTGATATTCGTAGAAGGCGCGGCGCTGCTCATCCATCAGAGGATTGCCGGCCCACGCTTCCGGAATCATCATCATCACGGCGTGGGGCAGCGAGTAACCGCCCTGCACCAGGAATTCGAGCGCGTTGTCGAAGCAGGCGGTGTCGCTCTGGCCTTCATAGGAGATCGGCCAGAGGCGGCTGATGTCCTTGCCGTAGAGCTCCGAATGCACGGAAGCCTGCCGCGCCGCCATCCAGTTGACGTTGCCGCGCAGCGTGTTGATTTCGCCGTTATGGGCGATCATCCGGTAGGGATGCGCCAGCGACCAGGTCGGGAAGGTGTTGGTCGAGAAGCGTTGATGCACCAGCGCCAGCGCGCTGTCGAAGTCGGCCTCGTGCAGGTCGGGATAGTACTTGCCGAGCTGGTCGGCCAGGAACATGCCCTTGTAGATCACGGTGCGGCACGACAGCGAGCACGGATAGTAGCCGGCCATGCCGCGGTCCCGGCGCTGATAGATCGCCTGCGAGATCGACTTGCGCAGGATGTAGAGGTGGCGCTCGAAATCGTCCTCGGTCTTGGCCGCACCATTGCGGCCGATGAAGACCTGCATGTGGTAGGGCTCGGTCGGCTTCACGGTGACGCCGAGCGAGGAATTGTCACTGGGCACGTCGCGCCAGCCGAGCAGCTTGAAGCCCTCGTTCTTGATCTCGTCGGCGATGATGCTCTTGATCACGTTACGCCATGCGGCATCGCGCGGCATGAACAGCGCGCCGATGGCGTATTCGCCGGGCTGCGGCAGCTTGAAGCCGAGCTCCGCGGTCTTGCGCGCGAAGAAGGCGTGCGGGATCTGCACCAGGATGCCGGCGCCGTCACCGGCGCGCGGGTCGGCGCCGACGGCGCCGCGATGCTCGAGGTTGCACAGGATGTTCAGCGCGTCGGAGACGATCTGGTGCGACTTCTGGCCCTTGATGTTGGCGATGAAGCCGACGCCGCAGGAATCCTTTTCCAGGCTCGGATCAAACAGGCCTTCGGCTTGCGGGCGCCAAGTATGCAGTTCGGGCGTGTGCAACTCACGCGCGGGCTCGGCGGCTTTCGAGTCCGCGGTCGCCGACAGCGTTCCTGCCACGATGTTTTCGCGCTCGAATTCCGACCCGCTCATGTGTCCTCTCCCTTTCGTAAGGGCCCCACCATATTTGGCGCACCTTGGACGTTGCGGCACCCACCGGGCCACCGCTCGTCCGCCGCGAGCCGCATTTTCCTAAATTCAGACGACGGGCGTTTCAACGTCCCCTGAGGGACGGCCCTGCCTGCAGCATTCTCGGAGCTCGGGGCGCCGAGGTCTCGTTGCAATCCCTATGCCGGGATGGCCGCGAAATTGAGACAGCTTTGCTGTCCTAACTACGACCTTGCCAAATTTTTGTCTATCACACAAGCGCGAGGAAGTCCTCGCCCGCATGCTCGGATCGAACGGCTCGGCGGGCCGCGCCGCGCCCCTGATTCGAAGCAAACACGCCGTGATCTGGCCCAAGGAGCGACCAAGGACCGCCGAATTTGAAACTGAAATTTTGCTCCGGGGCAAGCCGGGAAGAGAGCGGGAACGCTCCCAAGGGCGGGGCAGACAGGAGTTACGGCGATGAAGTTGTTCACAGGTTCGGTTGCGGCCGCGGCCCTCGCGCTCAGCGCAGCCGCGGCCGAGGCCCAGCTGGCGACGCCCGCCCGGATCGGCAGCCCGCTTTTGGTCAGGGTATCCGACATGGACGGGCCCTATGCCGCCATGCCCGAGGTTCCGCCGCCGCCGCGCTACGGCCGTGTGCCGAGCCTGTTGCCGCCGGTCGAGGTCTACACCGTGCTCCGCGAGAACGGCTATCTGCCGCTTGGCGCGCCCCGGCAGCGCGGGTTCGTCTACACGATCTCGGTGATCGACCAGGGCGGCGACGATGGCCGGCTGGTGATCGATGCCCGCGACGGCCACATCATCCGCTTCACGCCGGCCTCTCGACTCGGCGACAATTATGAAGAGGAAATGAGCGCGACCGACGGTCCCATCGGGCCGATGCCGCGGCCGATCCAGGCCCGGGTGCCGCGCCCGCCACTCCCGATCCCGCATGTCGCCAGCCGCGTGCCGGTGCCCAAACGCAGCCCGCTCTCGGCCAAGGCCCAGGCTCCGGCCCCGGCCGCCCAGGCTCCGGCGACCCAGGCTCCCGCCCCGGCGGCTCAGGCCGCCGTCCCGCAGGCGGCCACCCCGCAGCCTGCCCAGGCAGCTGCACCCGCGCCGGCCGAGCAAGCCACAGCCGCCCCGAAGCCGGCCGAGGCACAGGCTGCGCCGCAAGCCGTCCAGCAAGCCGCGGCTCCGACCGTCGGTCAGGGGGCTCCGCCGCCGGCGCCCGCGATCCTGCCGACCCAGGCAATGCCCAAGGTGCAGGGATTGGAGTGACCCGCATCGCTCGATAGCCCGTAGCCCGGATGGAGCGCAGCGAAATCCGGGAACCTTTCTTCGTCGGCGAAGGCCCCCGGATTGCGCTGCGCTCCATCCGGGTTACGAAGGCTTGATCTGGGCCACGGCCCGCCGCACAAAAAACGCCCCGGTTTCCCGGGGCGTTTTCGCAATCAGCCAATATCTGCTGACGCGGGGCTTGTTGCTTAGGCGGCGACCTTGCCGGCCGAGCCGTCAACGACCTGCGGGGCCTTCTCGCCGCCGCCGATCGGAATGCTGCGGGGCTTCTTGGCCTCGGGAATCTCGCGGACGAGATCGACGTGGAGCAGACCGTTCTCGAGCGAAGCGTTCTTCACCTGCACGAAGTCGGCAAGCTGGAAGACGCGCTCGAAGGCGCGGGAGGCGATGCCGCGATAGAGCACTTCGGAGCCGTTGCCGGAGTTCTCGTTGGCGCTCTTCTCGCCCTTGATCGTCAGCGTGTTTTCCTTCGCGACGATCGAAAGCTCGGCCTGCGAGAAGCCGGAGACCGCAACGCTGATCCGGTAAGCATTCTCGCCGGTGCGCTCGATGTTGTAGGGGGGATAGCCGGGGCTGCCGTCCGAGGTCACCTGATCGAGCAGGTTGAAGAGGCGGTCGAAGCCGACGGTGGAACGATAAAACGGAGTGAGGTCGTAGCTACGCATAGGAATAGTCCTCCAATGAGCGACTGTTTCAGTTACCCGCCCGCCATCGGGCCGGGCTTAGATGTGTGCAGCCTGATGTTTCGGTTCCGAAACACTGGTAGCGGCCTGCACGGAGATGATATGGGAGGGGTCACGTCGCGTTCAAGAGGCGGAAACCGCGTCGCATTTTTTGGCGCCGGCGTCCTTGATCTCCACCCTGTCTCACCACTCCGGTCCCCTTCATGACGCTCGTCTCGATTCCCGCCAACCCGGTTCCGGACGACGTTGTCAGTGGCACCATCAAGACACCAGACGGCGCCGAGCTGCGCTTTGCGCGCTGGGCGCCGCCGCCCGGCCGCAAGGGCACGGTCTGCGTGTTCGGCGGGCGCGGGGAGATGATCGAAAAATATTTCGAGACCGTGCGCGATCTGCGCGACCGCGGCTTTGCGGTGGCGATGATCGACTGGCGCGGGCAGGGCCATTCGTCGCGACGGCTGCGCGATCCCCGCAAGGGCTATGTGCGCGACTTCGCCGACTACGAGGTCGATGTCGAGACCTTCGTGCAGCAGGTGGTGCTGCCGGATTGTCCGCCGCCTTATTTCGCGCTGGCGCATTCGATGGGCGGCGCGGTGATGCTGCGCCTCGCACATGCCGGCAAGCGCTGGTTCGACCGCATGGTGCTGTCGGCGCCGATGATCGATCTGCCGCGCCGTCGCGTGTCGTTCTTCCCGAGTGCGCTGCTTCGGATCATGCGGCTGGCCGGGCAGGGCGGCCGCTATGTACCCGGCGGCAGCGACGAACTGGTCGGCCTCGCGCCCTTCATCGGCAATCCCGTGACCAGCGATCCGGTGCGCCACGCACGCAACGCGGCGATCCTGGAAGAAGACCCGACGCTCGGCATCGCGGCGCCGACGATCGCCTGGGCCGACACCGCGTTCACCGCGATGCGCACCTTCCGCGGCATGTCGTATCCGTCCGAAATCCGCCAGCCGATCCTGATGCTGGCGGCGAGCAGTGACGAGGTGGTGTCGACGGCCGCGATCGAGGAGTTCGCCTATCACTTACGCGCTGGCTCGCATCTCGTGATCGCCGGCTCCAAGCACGAGATCCTGCAGGAGCAGGACCGCTACCGCGGCCAGTTCTGGGCGGCGTTCGACGCGTTCGTGCCGGGCACGCCGCTGTTCAAGTAATCGGCGACTCAGCCGTTCAACAGCGCGACGATCCGATCGGGAAAGCGCTTGTCCACGAACAGCGTCCTGACCTCGGCGACGCTGAGATAGCGGTCCTTGCCTTCGCCCTTGCCCATGATGTCGAGCAGAACCGGCCACTCGCCGAGCATCAGGAGCGGATAGTAGCAGTGCAGGATGCCGTAGGACGGCGGATGCTCGTCCTTGGCGCGCTGGAAATTAGCCGCCATGAAGGTCTTGATCTCGGCGGCCGACAGCCCGCGTTCGACGCTGCCGTCGGGGGCCTTGTAGTCCTTGCCGAAGGTCGCGAGCCGCGCGATCTCGTCCTCATGGACCACCGCGTGCTGGTCGAGGATGCGCGAGCCGGCGCCGTGCTTGTCGAGCGGGCCGTTGCGCAACGCGTCGAGAATGGCGCCCTGGAACAGGCTGCGCAGCTGGCTGAAAGGACCGAGGCCGTTGGCGATCTGCGCCACCAAGAAGATCTTCGCCCGTGCCGTGAACCCCTCGAACCCGGTCTTGCCGGTTGCGCGCCCGATGGTGCCGGTCAGTTCAGGCAGCGGCACGATATGGCCGCCGACATAGTTGCCGGCGACGAGCGCCCGCAGGAACGGGCAGGGGTTGTCAGGAGAAATCTGCGGGGCGGGCGCCGCGCGTGCAGCCGTATCGGACATCAAACCACATCCTGAAAAGCGTCAGCTTAAAAAACATCCATTACCGGTGGATGAATTCGCTCAGGAATCGACGGCGAATTTCGAGGTGGACGCAACCAGAGCGAGTTTGCCGAACGGCAGGCCGGCTTTCAAGAGGCCGTCGCGATAATGCGCGATGTCGGCCGGGTTCTTCCAGTGGAAATTGCGCAAGTGACGCTCGACCGTCAGCTCGGGATGGTTGGCGAGCAGGGCCTCGGCTGCCTGCGCCGCCTCGTCGGCGCGGCCGAGCTGGGCGAGCGCTGCGGTGCGCACCGCAAGGCACTGCAGATGGTTCGGGTTCAGATACAGCCCCTCGCGCGACCATGACAGCGACGCGTCATATTGCCCGAGCAGATAATGGCTGAACGCGTTCAGCGCCGCCCATTGGTAGCGCGGGTCGCTGTTGCCGCGCTGGACCGCCGTCGAGAACAGATCGACCGCCTTGCGATGGTCGCCGATCACCATGTGGCAGATTCCCAGCACGCCGCGCGCGCCCATGTCGTAGGGGTTGAGCTCGATCGCCCGCTTGATGGCGTCCATTGCGGCTTCGTAATGGCCCTGCATCGCATGCAGATAGGCCAGCAGCGAAAACGCGAACGAGGAGCGCGGGTCGAGCCGCACGCTGCTCTCGGCCAGGCTGACCGACGAGGCCCACAATTCGCGCGTGCTCGGAATCCAGCCGAACTGGATGCTCTGGATCTGGATCAGCGCGAGATAGGCGCGCGCGATCGACAGCGCGGGGTCGAGCTCGATCGCCTCCTTGAACAGCGCGATCGCGGTTTCGCAATCGTCCTTGGTCTGCTGATAGTAGTGCGATAGACCCTTCAGGAAGCGATCCCACGCCGTCAGTTCGGCGTTCGGCGAGCGCGCCGGCGCCGAGGCCTCGGCGCGATAGATCTCCTGCGCGACGGCGGCGGAGAGATTTGCGGTGATCTCGTCCTGCATCGCGAACAGGTCGCCCATGTCGCGGTCGTAGCGGCCGGTCCACAGCTGCTCGCCCTTCTCGGGTGCGATCAGTTCGGCGGAGACGCGGATCTTGTTGCCGGCGCGCCGTACCGAACCCTGGATCAGATAGGTTGCGTCGATCTCGCGCGCGATCAGCCGCGTCGAGACGTTCTTGCCCTTGTAGGCGAAGGTCGAGTTGCGGCTCAGCACGCGATAGAAGGATTGCAGCGACAGCGCGTGGATCAGGTCCTCGGTCAGACCGTCCGAGAAGTATTCGTCGGCGCCGCCGCTCAGATTGTCGAACGGCAGCACGCCGACGATCGCGGTCCGGTATTGCCCCGGCAGATGCGGCCCGTCTTCCGGCACCTGCTCCTGGGCATCGGATCCGGCCGGTGCCCAGGTCCAGACATTGACAGGCTCGGCGATGTTCTTGAAGCGATGCGGGCCGGCGTCGACGAGAGTGACGGCAAGCCGCCGTCCCGCTTCGGTGCGGGCCTTGTCCGACACCGCGATGCCGCCGGGCGTTGCGACCGTCTCGAGACGGACGGCGATGTTGACGTCGTCGCCGAACACCTCGTCCTCGTCAGCCATGACGTCGCCCATGTGGACGCCCATCCGGAAGTGCATGGCGCGGTCGGCCGGCAGATGTTCGTTGCGCTCGGCCATCAGGGTCTGCATCGCGACTGCGGCCTCGATCGCGCCGATGATGCTCGGAAATTCCAGCAGGAAGCCGTCGCCGGTGTTTTTGACGATTCGGCCGCCATGGTTGAGGATGATCGGGTAGATCGCGCTACGGTGCGCCTTGAACGAGGCATGCGTCCCCGCCTCGTCGGCCCCCATCATGCGGGAATAGCCGGCGATGTCAGCGCAAAGAATGGCAGCGAGCCGTCTTTCCATGTCTCCTGTGCCCTGGAACGGCCACTTAGCCGAGGTGACCGAATCCGATACTTACAAGACAGGCCGGGTCCGGCGGAAGCCCGGTTTGCAGGCACCTATAATGCATAGTAGCAAGAATTGGCATGCGACCAACGGATCGTACAGTCGTTTCTCTACTGAATTCGTGTGTCGCTGGGATGGCGCCGGCTGGCTGATCATCCCTTCCGGGCGGTTACTTGCATAGGTTAACGTCGCTGACATGCTGGGAATTCACGAACTTTGGCTGTTTGTCCTGTCCGGGCTGCTGCTCAACGTCACACCGGGGCCGGATACCGCCTATATCATCGGGCGCACGATTCAGCTCGGATGGCGCGGCGGAGCCGCTGCGGCGATCGGAATCAGCTGCGGCTGCCTGGTTCATGTGCTGGGCGCGGCGATCGGGCTGTCGGCGCTGCTGATGGCCTCGTCGGCCGCGTTCCTGGCCGTCAAACTGGTCGGCGCGGCCTATCTGGTGCTGACCGGTCTGCAGATGCTGCTGGCGCGCGCCAAGCCGGTCGCTGACATCACCGGGCAGGGCGGCGAGACCTCGATTTCGCGCGTGTTCTGGCAGGGGGCGCTGACCAATATCCTCAACCCCAAGGTGGCGCTGTTCTTCCTGGCGTTCCTGCCGCAATTCGTGGCGGCCGATTCGCCGCACAAGACGCTCGCCTTCCTGGTGCTCGGGCTGATCTTCATCACCGGCGGCACGCTCTGGTGCCTTGGTCTTGCGGCGTTCGCGGCGCGGGCTGCCGGCCGCATCAGGCGATCGGCCGGCGTGATTGCCTGGATCAACCGCTCGCTTGGCGCGCTGTTCATCTATCTCGGCGTCCGCGTCGCGACGCTGGAGGCGCGCTAGCTTGCGCCTTGGCGCTCTGGCTGTGCCGCTCTAAAGCGCGATGTGATTAGGTTGAATCGTCATCGCGCTTTAGCTCTTTGTTTGAGCATGATCTTTTCGGAAAATCGCTTCGCGCTTTTCCGGATCATGCTTTAGCCGTGGATCTTGAGCAGCGCGCTGCCGGCAAGATAGATGCCGAGCAGGATCATCGAGATCAGGAACCAGCGGCGGAACGCCTCCGGCTGCATCCGCGTGCGAACCGCCTGTCCGATGAACATGCCCGTGAACGATGCCGCCATCGCGACCGCGCCCGGCAGCGCGGTGGTCGCCGTCAGCAGGCCCGAGGCCGTGAGATTGAAGGCGAGCGCGACGGTCGCGGTGGTGAAGAACACGCCGAGCGCCTGCACCAGTTCGTCCTTCTCCATGCCGATCGCCTGCATGAATGGCATCGAGGGGATGACCTGAACGCCGGTCGCCGCCGAGATCAGCCCGGTGATGACGCCGACGATGCCGCCGATCCATTTCTCGTCGCGACGCGCGACCTTGAAGCTGAACCGGCTCAGGCCGACGATCGCGTAGATTACCAGCAGCACGCCCAGCACGACGGTGCCGTAGGCAGCGTAAGGCCCGGTCAGCAGCCCGGCATTGATCCAGATCCCGGCCACGGTGCCGAGCATCAGCGGCCACAGCCGCTTGATAATGTCGCGCAGATAGGGGCCGACGAAGGTCTGCCAGACATTGGTGACGATCGCCGGCACGATCACGATCGCGATCGCCTGGCCCGGCGCCATCGTGGTTGCGAGCAGCCCCATCGCGACCGTCGGCAAGCCGAGGCCGAGCGTACCCTTGACGAAGCCGGCGAGCAAAAAGGCGAAGGCGATGAAGATCAGGAGATGGTCGACCATGGCGGCACATTGACCGATCGATGCGAACGGCACAATCTGGAGGTTACGGAGTTAGCCTTCGGGCAGCCCGAAGGCGGGAAACGTCATGCGGTTCGACCTGACCGATTTGCAATTGTTCATCGCGGTTGCCGATGCGCGCAGCATCACCCAGGGCGCGGCGCGCGCGAACCTTGCGCTGGCTTCGGCCAGCGAGCGGATCAAGGGCCTCGAGGAGGCGCTTGGCGTCGCACTGCTCAAGCGCGGCCGCCGCGGCGTCGAACTGACGGCGGCGGGCGAGAGCCTGCTCGGCCACGCCCGCATCGTGATCCACAATGTCGAGGCGCTGCAAAGCGATCTCGCCGCCTATGCCAGCGGCGTGCGCGCCAACGTGCTGCTGCTCGCCAACACCTCGGGCCTGTCGGAACATCTGCCGCGCGCGCTCGCGGCCTTCCTGCACGAGCATCCCGATATCAGCGTCGACGTCGAGGAGCGCGAGAGCACCGATATCGCGACCGCGATCGCCAGCGGCGCCGCCGATCTCGGCTTCGCCGCGGAACACGCGCTGCCCGACAGCGTCGAGCGCTTTCTGTTCAGCGAGGACCGCTTGATGCTGGTGGCGTCGCGGCGCAGCGACCTCGGCGGCCGCCGTCAGATCGACTTCCAGGAAGTGGTCGGCCGCGATTTCGTCGGCCTCACGGCAGCGTCGGCGCTGCAGGTCCATATCTCGCGGCACGCCGCAAAGCTCGGTGCGCGGCTGCGCTTTCGCGCCCGCCTGCGCGGCTTCGACGCGATCTGCCAGATGGTCGCCGCCGATGTCGGCATCGCCGTGATCCCGGAGACCGCGGCGCGGCGCTGCGCGGCGTCGATGCCGATCACGACGATAAGGATCCGCGACGCCTGGGCCAACCGCCGGCTGACGATCTGCGCGCGCAGCTTCAAGGCGCTGCCGCGGGCGGCCAAGCAGCTCGTGGACTATCTGCGCGCCGAGGCGCAACGCTGACGGCAGGCTCATTTCGTCGTCACCACGCCGGCGTCCTGGATCACCTTCGCCCACTTCCTGATGTCGGCGGCGATGAAGTCGCGGAAATGCTCCGGCGTATCGCCGGCCAGTGTCAAACCTTGCTCGGCGAGCTTTTGCTTGACGATCGGATCGGCCATCGCCGCGGTGGCGAGCTGGTTCAGCCTGGCGACGATCGCTGGCGGCGTTCCGGCCGGCGCGACCATGCCGTACCAGTTCTCGATGATCAGGTCGGGCATGCCGGTTTCCGCCGTGGTCGGCACATCGGGCGCGGTCGGCGCGCGTTCGCGCCCGCCGAGCGCGATCGGCCGCAGCGCGCCCGCCTTGATCTGCGGCAGGATCACCGGCAGGTCGAGGAAGGTCATCTGCACCTGCTGGCCCAACAGGTCGTTCACCGCCGGCGCGGCACCGCCATAGGGCACGTGCACGATGTCGACCTTCGCCGTCAGCTTGAACAATTCGCAGGCGAGATGCGGCAGGCTGCCGGGGCCGGAGGAGGCGAAGTTGAGCTTGCCCGGTTGCGCTTTGGCGAGCGCGACCAGTTCGTTCATGTTCTTCGCCGGCACGTCGGCGGCGACCACCAGCATCTCCGGCACCGTCGCGACCAGCGTCACCGGCGCGAGGTCCTGCAGCGTGTCGTAGGCGACCTTCTCCATGCTCGGGCTGATCGCCAGCGCGCCCGCGCTCGCGATCGCGACCGTGTAGCCGTCGGGCGCACCCTTCGCGACCGCGTCGGTGCCGAGCACGCCGCCCTGGCCGGCGCGGTTGTCGACGATGACGGGTTGCCTTGCGAGCTCCGAGATCTTCTGCCCGATCACCCGTGCGATGATGTCGTTCGGCCCGCCGGGCGGGAACGGCACGATCAGCCGGAGCGGCTTGGTCGGGAAATCCTGGGCGAAAGCCGTGACGGGGGCGAGAATCAGGAGAAGGGCTGCGAGCAGCCTGCCGCACATCGTCATGTCGCCCATCCCTGACTTTTCTGGTTGCGGTCAGGATGGGCGCAGATCAGGCGCCCGGCAACTCAAGAATCAGGCCAGGAACTCAGGCGTTCAGCAGCTTCATCGCCGTTTCGTGCACGCGCGGGTCGCCGGCCGCGATGATCCGGCCGCCGCCTTGTGCCGGCCTGCCGTCCCAGGTGGTGACGACGCCGCCGGCGCCGGTGACGATCGGGATCAGGCCGGCAATGTCGTAGGGCTTCAGCTCGGTCTCGACCACGAGGTCAAGATGGCCGGCGGCGAGCATGCAATAAGAGTAGCAGTCGCCGCCGTAGCGCGACAGGCGTGCCGCGTTCTCGATGCGGCCGAAGCGGGCGCGGTCATCCGGATTCATCAGTAGCGGGCTCGTGGTGAAGACGGTCGCTTCCTTCAGCGAGGCGCAGCGCCGCACCGAGAGCCGCCGCTCGCCCGACGGGCCGGAGTAATGCGCCGAGCCGTTGTCGCCGGAGAAACGCTCGCCGATATAGGGCTGGTGCATCATGCCGAATACCGGCGTACCTTTGTGCAGCAGCGCGATCAACGTGCCCCAGATCGGAAAGCCGGCGATGAAGGATTTCGTGCCGTCGATCGGATCCAGCACCCAGACATAGTCGGCGTCCTCGCGCTCATTGCCGAACTCCTCGCCGACGATGCCGTGCTGGGGGAAGTTCGACTTGATCAGCCGCCGCATCACGGCTTCCGCTGCGCGGTCGGCCTCGGTGACCGGATCGAAATCATTCGAACTCTTGTTGTCGACCGAGAGCGAGGTGCGGAAGAAGGGCAGGATGGTTTCGCCGGATGCGGTCGCGAGGCGGCCGATGAAGGCGGTAAAGTCGATGACCGTCACGGCATGTCCCTGAACTGCGCAAACGACGCGGTAGAAATCGGATGCGTTCTTGCCTAGCTCAATCCGGCGCGGCGCGCACGATTAACGGAGTGTTATCCAGCCCCCGATGACGCGGTTCCGGACTTTCGATTTGGCTTCGGATTCGAAAGCGCCCCAGGTCTCGGCCTCGATCACGAAGTTGCGAATTCTGGTATACAAGCTATGCGCAAAGCGCCGACCGCTCGGGGCTTCCCTTGTAAGGTATTGATCCTAAATACGGAAAGCCGCTCCTGCCGGCCTGTTGCAGTTTCGCCAGACTTTCCAACATTACCCAAGAAATGTTTCGAAAGTTCTTGCGTTTTGTGCAGCGCGGTCGCATATTGTTGCGGTGCGGTAGCGCCTCGCGCTATCGCTGCCCTCCTTGGGCGTTTCCTCCCTAGACTTGGGCCGCTTGTTCATTCAAGCGGCCCTTTTTTCTTGGGCCGTCGTTTCCGCAAGTGAACTGAGAATCCAGTTCGGCGCTTGTCGCGCCGCCGGCGTGAATTCGTGGTTCATGACTTCGTCGGGATCGCAGTGCCCGACGAAGGATTGTTTACTCCGCGGCCGCCTGGAACGGGCCGAGATCGCCGAACGGGATTTTCGCCAGCGCATCCGCCAGGCTGGCGAAGTCGGCGGCCACCTGCGCGAAGCGCGGCCCGCGCTCGCGGCGCCGCTCATCCATATAGACCGCGCGGTTGAGCTCGATCTGCACGGTGTGCAGGCCGCTCGCCGGGTTGCCGTAATGCTCGGTGATGAAGCCGCCGGCATAGGGCTTGTTGCGGCCGATCGAATAGCCGAGCGAGCTCATGATCTCCTCGACGAGGTCGGGCAACAGCGGCGCGCAACTCGTGCCGTAGCGGTCGCCGATCACGACGTCGGGCCGGCGCGGCTCGTCGCGCGACACACCGACCGAAGGCATCGAGTGGCAGTCGACCACGATCACCGCGCCGAACGCCTGGTGCGCCTTGTTGATCAGCCGGCGCAGCGCGCGGTGATAGGGCTTGTAGAGCACCTCGATCCGGCGCAGTGCCTCGTCGACGTCGAGCCGCTCGCGATAGATCTCCTGGCCGTCGCCGACCACGCGCGGGATGGTGCCGAGGCCGCCGGCCACCCGCATCGAGCGCGTATTGGCGAAAGTCGGCAGCCGCCCGGTGAACATCCGCGGGTCGAGCTCGTAGGGCTCTCGGTTCACGTCGACATAGGAGCGCGGGAAATTGACCCGTACGATCGGAAAGCCGCGATCGCTGAGGCCCGCGATCAGCTCGTCCATGAACGAGTCTTCGGAGCGGCGCAGCGACACCACATCGATTCGCGACGCCTCGATGAATTCGGCCGGATAGACCGAGCCCGAATGCGGGGAATTGAAGATGATCGGCGCGCGCCAGGCCTGCGGCTCAACGATCTCGAACGGGGGCGACAACTCGCCAGCAAATTCGGTCATTCCCTTGGCGCCGTCCCTTGCGTCCGCCTCGCCCGTAACAACTGAGTGTGCCGGAAAAGCGGAGATTTATGGGCACACATTGTCGGTAATCGCGATCATTCTGCCAAGTGAAAAGAGCGTGGTTTCAGCTGGAACGCGTCTTAAAAGCAGCGGAAGCGGCACCTGGTTGATTCGATGTCCGGTTCGGTCCACAAATGGGTGGCGCGCATTTGCCGCTGGCTTGACGCAAATTTCACCCGAAATTTACCGTCTGTCGGGCTAACTGTTCGGACTGCTCCTCAAGCCGGATTCGACGATTCCTGCCATGCCGAAAATACTTCTCGCCGAAGACGACACCGATATGCGCCGCTTCCTGGTCAAGGCGCTCGAAAACGCGGGTTTCAAGGTCTCGCCGCACGACAACGGCATGTCGGCCTACCAGCGGCTGCGCGAGGAGCCGTTCGAAATGCTGCTCACGGACATCGTGATGCCCGAGATGGACGGCATCGAGCTGGCGCGCCGGGCCTCGGAACTCGATCCCGATATCAAGATCATGTTCATCACCGGCTTCGCCGCGGTGGCCCTCAATTCCGATTCGGAGGCGCCGAAAAACGCCAAGGTGCTGGCCAAGCCGGTGCACCTTAGGGAATTGGTCAGCGAAGTGAACAAGTTGCTGGCGGCCTGATTCGCCAAAAAACCTTCACTTTGTATCCTTGCCTGCCCCGCCGCCGTCCGTTATAGGGACCCGATCCAAATACGCTTTGGGTGCGTAGCTCAGCGGGAGAGCACTACCTTGACATGGTAGGGGTCACAGGTTCGATCCCTGTCGCACCCACCACGCTTCGCCCTGACGGGCTTCGCGTGGTGCAGCCACGCGGAGACCTTCAGGGCGAAGCGTGTCCGGGCGTAGCTTGAACGCAGTGAAAGCGAAGACGGAGGACGGCGCCGAAGCCCAACGGGCGGAGGCGGGCCTGCGGCCGCGAGCTACGGCTCGGCCATCCACGCTTCACAACGATGAAGTCGTGGTTTCCGTTCAACCTGCCAAACAGCTTGTCGATGTCATCACCCGGCATGCGGTGATCCAGTATTCCAGAGACGCCGGTGCTTGAGCGAGAAGCCGCTGCGTACTCCATGTCCGCATCCGCAGGCACGGCAAGTGGATGCGAGCACATGACTCTTCCCACGGGTCGTCCCTGACGACACTGAGTGGGTGCCTCGACCGTTGAGTCATACGCCGGCATTCGCGTGACCTCGTCTTGTCCAAGCTTTGCCGTCGCTATGGGGGGCGGTCGGACGGAAGCCGGTAGCGCCAGGTTTCGCCGGCGAGAACTGCGCGCTGTCGATGCACAACGGAGGGCCATTCGGAGCGAACCATGCTCAGGACCGCAGCATCGGCGGACGGATCTTCATCGGCTGCGAAATATGCGCGAAGCCTTCCCTCGCAGCGGAAGCCGAGGTCGACGTAGAGATCAAGCATGTGCCTCAGGCGCCAGTCCAGATGCAACTCGGTCCGCTCGACCCCGAGCACCTCGAACGCATACCGCGTCATGAGATGTGCAACGTGACTGACGAGCACGACCTCGTCCAGTCGTCCGATGGTCCAGATGGGGGCGAACGTAGCCCGCTTCTCGTGCCGGTCGATCGCGCCGAACCCTGAAACGCCGAGAAGGTCTCCCGATCCCGCGGCCTCGATTGCGAACGCGGCCGCGGTGTCGACCTCGTCCCGTGCCGCCGCCAGGCATGCGGTATTCGGCCGGTCAGATGTGCCGCGATCGAGCCGCCGCAACATGGCTGCCTCGCGAAGCTGCGCTGCGCGCGAAGACTCCGGGCCGGTGATCCTGGTCAACAGGATAAGGTCGGTGGCGAAGCTTGCATGGTTGCTCGACGGGTGCATGCCCTATTGACGCACTCGATGCGCATGCCGTCAAATGACCGGAACGCCAGATCATATGCAAATTGGTCATGCCCCTCAATCCAAGACATGTCGACCTGTTTCGAGAGGTCGTGCGCCACAACGGAATCACGAAGGCCGCCTTGAGCCTTCGGGTGGGGCAGCCTTTCATCAGCCGCGCGATCGCACGTCTCGAGCGCGAGATCGGTTTTGCGTTGTTCGAACGCGGGCGAGGCGGCGTTACGCTGACGCCGGAAGGCGAGATATTCCTGCGCGAGGTCGAGAGAAACCAGGCTGGCCTCGAGTATCTGGCGCGCGCCGCGCGGGGCATTCGCGAGCGCGGCAGCGGGACGCTCAGGATCGCATGTCTTCCGGCGTTCACCTATTCGTTGATGCCGCAGATCGTCAGCAGCTTCCTGCGGAAGAATCCCGACATCGTCGTATCCGTGGCTGTCCACAGCCCCGAGCGGGTCTGGAGTCTGGTGGCGTCGGGACAATGTGACGTCGGACTGGCGCGGCCGCAGGCCGGGTTTGCCGCGGTCGACGACGAACTCCTCATGACAACGGAGGCGGTCTGCGTCCTGCCCCGCCAGCACCGGTTGCGCTCGAAGCGATCGATCGCAGCGCAAGATCTGCGAGGAGAGCCCATGATCGCAGCTTCCCCGAGCGCACCGCATCGATCCCGCTTTGAACGGATCCTCGACGAGGCCAAGGTCGAGATCAAGACGGTCGCGGAGATCCAGTACAGCATGCAGCGTTGTGCTCTGGTCGCGCAGGGACTGGGTTTCTCGATCGTCGACCCGATCGTGGCTCGGGATTTTGCAAGCTCCAGAATCGTGCTCAAGCCGTTCGTGCCACGGCTGGAGATCGCCACCATGTTGCTGCTTCCTTCGCAGCGGCCGCGAAGCCGTCTTGCGCTGCAATTCTGCGACCTGCTGCGCACCGAAACCGCGGAGTACAGGAAGTCCGCGCGTGTGCGGGCTTGAGCAACAGCGGCCGGGTCTTCTCTCGCGTTGCGCGCGCCGAAAAAATTGACGAGCTCCTGTGACTTTCGTCATCTCGACGCTCATGTGTGAATGCCGCAGCGTGCCCGCGCATGTACGCCGTGCGCCGCATGCGCGCGTACGCGCTAGATTGCCGCATCATTGGGCAAGAGTGTTCGCAATGCGATCGTTCGCTCGGAATCAATATGTCACCTACCGTGCTTAGCTCGCGCCTCTCATGCGACATGCGCCTGATCTCGGCGCGGAGATCGGGAAAATTTTCTGAAGAATCCGCGATGATGCGTTGCCCGATCGCATCGCATGAACGCAATCTTGGATTTCTGCACGAGGCGCGTTGCCGCCCCTCTGGTTCTCGCGCAGATTGTTCTCTAGATCAGTCGAGCCGGCTCGTGACGGAGCATCCGAGCTTGATACGGCAATGACGCGACAATGATGAACGCCATGTGCGAGCACGACTGCCAGAGGAACCTGCGTCAACCCTATCGGGAGCGGCCGGCTTAAGCCGTCGATGTCCGCATCCCAAAATGCCTCTTCCTTGTCTCCCCGAAATTCGCCTGTCTGTGAGCGGCCGGCGACGCAACCTTGGGAATGCGCTTCCGTTGAGCCAACGTTCGTCGTTCGCGCCAACGGGGCACGAAAGTACATGCAACCAGACGACAAGACGCCGGCACATGGAGCGCAGCTCCTGGAATACGTTCCCTTGCCGCGCGAGCCGCGGAACATCAGGGATATAACCCCCGCCCCGCCGCGGCTGTTCTCGACACGACACTATCCGCCCTCGGAGCAGTTCGAGGTCTGGAAGACGCGGATGGCTTCGCTGGTCGACGTTGCGCCACCCGAAGGTCATAGCCCTGCGCACGGGTTCCTGGTGGAGTACCTGACCTGCAACATGGCCGATGTCGTCTTCACGTCGGGGCGATTCGCCGCGCAATCATTCGCCCGCGTCATCAAACCGTCGCATGGCGCACCCGTCGATATCTGGTGGCTGTACCGGGTACGCTCCGGCGAAGCCCGCTTCGAGACCGCAGAGCGGCGGATTCACGCCGGGCCGGGCGCCTTGTTCCTGATCTCGCTCGACGAGGATTTCCGCGGCAGCATCACGGACTATGACGGCCTGGTGCTGGGCTTGCCGCGCCAGTCGTTCGCTGATGTGGCCGATCAGCTCGACGGTGTCTGCAATATTCTACTCGAAGGCAATCTGATCGAATTGCTGGCCGATTACCTCGACCGGCTCGAAACGCGCATCACCCTCATGTCCTCGGAGGAGTTGAGGCAGGCGGGGCGGGCGACCGCGCAGATGATCGCCGCGTGCATCCAACTCTCCTCGGATCGGCTGGAGCAGGCGCGCGGCGCGATCGAGTCGGTGCTGTTCGAGCGTGCGCGTCTTTATATCGAGTCACATCTCGCCGACTTCGACCTGACGCCGGACCGCATCGCGCAGCAATTGCGGATCTCGCGTTCTGCCCTCTACCGTGCATTCGAGAGCGTCGGCGGCGTTGCCGGTTACATCCTGCGCAAGCGGTTGCGCGCGGCGCATGCAGAACTTGTCGGCAGTCCCGACCGGCAGGTGCAGGAGATCGCCTATCGCCACGGCTTCAAGCTGGCGTCGGATTTCACGCGCGCGTTCCGCCGCGAATTCGGCGTCAGCCCCCGCGAGATGCGCGAACGCGTGCGCCGCCGATCAATCGGAGGTTGAGAGATGTGCGAACATCTCCTGGTGTGTCAGACCAATCCTTCAACTTGTGAGACGATCTGCGCGCTATTTGGACGTGCTGCTGGGTGACGTCGCCAAATATGTGTCTATCATTTTCCTTATGACGACTCGGGGCACATTGGTGGGGCAGTCGAGCGAGCGCTGGATCGCAAGATGCGCTCGTTGAATTCGACACATCGTTGGCCAGGACGGGACGATGATCGTGTGCACGATCATCGTTATTTTTTCGCGTGTGCGGCCGGCGGGCCCGCGCGTCGGCCCGGTCCATGGCGCGTCGCCTCCGGCGTCTGGACCAGATGTCGCGAAAGGGGCGCACCATGGCTGTCGCACACAACTCACCAAGATCGCTGAAGCCTCGAGGCCGCGCCGGCTTCGTCCGAAGCTGGGTCGCATCGGGCGATGCGGGCAGCACTTCGCTGCGGCGACGGCTATTGGCCGTGCTGCGTCAGGCGCATCGGACGCTCGGGGTGAAGCGGGATCGGCTGGGACTTGGTGCGCTGGGGGTCGGGGGACCGGCGGTCGCGGCGACGCTCGGCGTGTTCGCCTTGATGGCGATCACCGCCTCGACTGCCAGCGCCGGAAGCGTGCAGCTTGGCGGCGGAAGTGCGACGGGCACCGATTCCGTGGCGATCGACACCGGCTCGTCGGCAAGCGGGCTGCGCGCCATCGCGATCGGAAGTGGAGCAAACGCGGCCGGATTGGATGCCGTTGCCCAAGGGACGGGCACCAGCGCAGGCGCCCAGAATGCCGTTGCGATCGGTTTCCAGTCGATCGCGTCACAGCTAAACTCCCTGTATCTTGGTTCGCGCACGGCTGCGGGAACCGGTGCGCTTGCCGTGAGCGCCATCGGCATCGGCACGGATGTGACCGCATCGCAGGCCGACGCGATCGCAGTTGGGCGTGCATCCGTTGCGTCGGCACAATACTCGGTGGCGCTCGGCCTGAACGCCAAGGCAACGGGCACTGGCGGCGCGATGGCGCTGGGCCAGGGCACGGTCTCGAGTGGGGTCAACTCGGTCGCGCTCGGCGTTCAATCCGTCGCTACCGGCGCCGGCGCGAGCGCCTTGGGCACGTTCGCCAATGCCACGGGAGGCAATGCTACTGCGGTCGGCGTCAGCTCCTTGGCGAGCGCCAACTATTCGTGGGCCGGAGGCTGGGCATCTGTTGCCTCGGCGGACAGCGCGACTGCTCTTGGCAAGCAGGCGACCGCGTCGGGGATCAACTCATTCGCCGGAGGCAGCTCCAGCAACGCAGGCGCAGATTTTGCCGTGGCTGTGGGCAACCAGGCGCAGGCGCTCTCTACCGGCGGCTCGGTCGCAATCGGATCGGGCGCAATCGTCAACAATGCAGCGACGGGCGGCATCGCGATCGGCAACAATGCGGCATCCGCCGGCATCAATTCGCTCGCGACCGGCGTTGGGGCCAGTGCCGCCGGCACAAGTTCGCTGGCGATCGGCACTGCCTCAAATGCGAGTGCCGCCGCCAGTACTGCGGTTGGCAACACGGCCGTTGCCAGCGGCCAAAACGCCTCCTCATTCGGGTCTGGAGCGCACGCGACTGGGGACAATTCTCTCGCGGCCGGCGTCAGCGCCAGCGCCAGCGGAATCGCCAGTACCGCACTCGGCATCGGCGCCAATGCGTCGGCTACGAGCGCCATCGCCGTCGGTAACAATGCCGCGGCCAGTTCCGCCAATGCTGTCGCCGTGGGCACCAACGCGACGGCTTCCGGCGGACAGGCCGTGTCCATCGGCGCGAACAACGTCGCCTTTGGCAACGGCGCGGTGGCGATCGGTGATCCGAGCTACGCCAGCGGCACCGGCGCTTTCACCGGCGGCGCGAACAACATCGCCAACAGTGACGGCACGGCCAGCGCCACCGCCGCCAACCAGGCCGCCGGCGCAGTCGCGATCGGCAACAATAATAAGGCGATCGGGCAGGGCTCCGTGGCGCTCGGCAATGGCTCGACCGCGGGCGCCGCCGGTCTAGCGGGCAATGTCGCGCTGGGCAACGGCGCCACCGCGGCGGCAAGCTCCGGCGATGTCGCGCTCGGCTCCGGCAGCGTCACCGCTACGGCTGTCAACACGCCGAACACGGTGATCAACGGCACCACCTACAGCTTTGCGGGGACGACGGCGACCTCGACCGTCAGCGTCGGTGCGCTCGGCGCCGAGCGCACCGTCACCAATGTCGCGGCGGGGCGGATCAGCGGCTCTTCGACGGACGCGATCAACGGCTCGCAGCTCTGGGCCACCAACCAGGCGGTCGACGGCCTCGCGACCACCGTCAACAACATCAACACCGGCGGCGGCATCAAATATTTCCACGCCAACTCGACGCTGGCCGATTCCTCCGCCGCGGGCACCGACTCGGTTGCGATCGGACCGGTGTCGACCGCGACCGGAAGCGGCTCGGTGTCGATCGGCAACGGCGCGACCGCCGCGAACGCCAACGATATTGCGCTCGGCTCGGGCAGCGTGACCACCACGGCGGTCGGCACGCCGGGCGTCACGATCGGCACCACCAACTACGCCTTCGCCGGCACGACCCCGCTCTCGACCGTCAGCGTCGGCTCGGTCGGCAACGAGCGCACCATCACCAATGTCGCGGCGGGACGGATCGGCATCGGTTCGACCGATGCGATCAACGGCTCGCAGCTGTTCGCCGCCACTTCGGCGATCGACAGCCTCTCGACCGTCGTCAGCAACGGCCTGACGCATTATTACGGCGTCAACGACGGCGGTACCCAGCAGGCCAACTACAACAACAACGGCGCGACCGGCGTGAACTCGATGGCCGCCGGCGTTGCTGCGTCGGCGACTGCGGCAAATTCCTCCGCGCTCGGCTTCAACACCCAGGCGACGGTGGATGGCGGCGTCGCGATCGGCTCGGGGTCGATCTCCAACCGCGCGCTCGCGCCGGCGTCCGGCACGATCGGCGGGACCATCATCCCCTACAACACCACTGATCTCGCGCTGCTCGGCGCGGTGTCGGTCGGCAATGCGACGAGCTATCGGCAGATCACCAACGTGGCCGACGGCACCCAGGACAGCGACGCGGTCACCGTGCGGCAGCTGACCGGCGCACTGACGTCGTTCGCGACCACGACGACGAAATACTTCCACGCCAACTCGACGCTCGCCGACTCGCTCGCGGTCGGCAACAACTCGGTCGCGGTGGGCCCCGCGACCGTGGTCAATGGCGACAACGGCATCGGCATGGGCTTTGGCGCGACGGTGCAGCAGACCGCGCCCGGAGGCATCGCGATCGGCCAGAACTCGGTGTCCAACTTTGCCGATTCGATCGCGTTCGGAACCAGCGCACAGGCGAACGGCGTCCAGTCGGTGTCGATCGGCGCCGGATCCCAGACCACCAACCCGACCAGCGTCGCACTCGGTCCGAACGCCAAGGCGACGGCGCAGGCCGGCGACGTCGCGCTCGGCGCCAATTCGACCACCTCCACGGTGGTCAAGACCGCAAGCACCACGATCGCCGGCACTACCTACAATTTCGCCGGCACTGACCCGACCTCGACGGTCAGCGTCGGCAGCGCCGGGGCGGAGCGCACCATCACCAACGTGGCCGCAGGCCAGATCTCCTCGACCTCGACCGACGCGATCAACGGCTCGCAGCTCTGGGCCACCAACACCTCGCTCGCGGCTCTCTATACCACCGTCAGCAACATCTCGACCGGCGGTGGCGGCGTCAAATACTTCCACGCCAACTCGACCGCGGCGGATTCCATTGCGACCGGTGCGGAGAGCGTCGCGATCGGACCGCAATCGGTGGCGAGCGGGGCGAACGCGGTGTCGATGGGCAACGGCTCGGCGGCGTCGGCCGATAACTCGGTTGCGATCGGCGCCGGCGCCAAGGCGACCCAGGCCAACTCGCTGGCATTGGGCGCCAACTCGACCACGACGGCGAATCTCAGCGATGCGGCCTATACGCCGGTCGTCGGCAAAAGTGTCGCAGGCGTAGCGACCGGCGAAGTGTCGGTCGGCTCGTCCGGCGCCGAGCGGCGCGTCACCAATGTCGCCGCGGGCTCGGCCGCGACCGATGCGGTCAACGTCAGCCAGCTCCAGGCGGTGGCGAACAGCTCGATCCGCTACGACAGCGATGGCGCAGGCGGCACCACCAACAAGCTGACGCTGAACAGCGGCAATGGCGCGCCGGTGACCATCAGCAATGTGGCGGCGGGTGTCGCCGGCACCGATGCGGTCAACGTCAACCAACTCAATAGCGCGTTCCAGCAACTCAATGGCCAGATCGGCGAGGTGCGGCAGGACGCCTGGCGCGCCGCCGCGATCGGCATGGCCGCAGCGTCGCTGCGCTATGACGACCGGCCTGGCAAGCTCAGCGCCTCGGCGGGCGGCGGCGTCTGGCGCAGCCAGGGCGCGCTCGCCTTCGGCATCGGCTACACCAGCGAGAACGGCAAGCTGCGCACCAACGCGGCGGCGACCAGCGCCGGCGGCGACTGGGGCGTCAGCGCCGGCGTGAGCCTGACGCTCAATTGACCCTGACGGCGACGAGGCGGCTGGCGTGTCTGGCGGCGGCGATCTGGCTCTGCGCGGCGGCGGATGCGGCCGCGCAGGGCGCGCCGCCACCTGCCTACGCCGTGAAGCCGTCGGACGTCGTGGTGCCGGAAGGCGAGACGCTCGGCGAGTTCAGGCGGATGATCCAGCCGTTCAAGAACTGGACCTTGATCTGCGACGAGAGTCTCAAATCGAAGCGCCGGGTCTGCAACGTCACGCAGTCGATCGTCAACGCGCAGGGCGCAGTCGCCTTCAACTGGTCGCTGATCGCGACCGCCGACGGCAAGCCGCTGATGGCGATGCGGATCCCCGCGGCCGCCGGCGTCGGTGCGCGAATCGAGCTCGCGATGGGCGACAGTCCGGACCACATCGTCGCGCAGACCGATCGCTGCGACCCCAATTTCTGCTTCGCCACGATTGCGATCGGCAACGTGCTGCGGCGGCACATCCGCGCGGCGACGCCGTGCCTGGTGTCATACCAGCTTCCGCAAGGACCGATCGTGCTGGAGGCGCCGCTCGACGGACTGTCCGGCGTGCTGGCGAAACTGAAATGAGCCGAGGTCGGACATGCGGATGTGGCGATCGGGTATCCGGCTCGAGACTGACACGCGAAGTGAAAAGGACGAATGGTCGATGCGGCGCACCCTTGGATTGATCTTTGTTGCGGTCGTCGTGGCCGCACTCGGTGCTGCCGGCGTCGTGGTCTACGCGCAGCAGAGCCTGCCGGTACCATTGCAGCCGGCGACGCCGGCGCCGGCCAAGAAGCCCGCCGCTGCCGCGAAGCCGCAGCCGCACAAGCCGCGTCCGCAGGAGACGCAGACGCCGCCGGCCGCCGCGGCATCCGTGCCGCCGCAGCAGGCGGGGCAGCAACCGACCGTGTTCGAGGAGCATGCGCGGCAGGGCAACATTGTGGCCTGCGCCAATCTGTTCGGGACGCTCGGCCGCGGTCTCGCGATGAACTCCACCTACACCGCGCAGTCGCAGTGGGACGCCAAGGCCGGCAATTCGCATTCGGTGCAGTCGCTGGTCGCGCTCGCACCTAACCAGCCCAGCCAAGCCACCCCCGCCGCCAATCAGCAGGCCGCCGGCATCGTGTTTGCCGCGCCGGTCGGATCGTCCTGCGAAGGCAATCTGGTGCGGGTGACGCCGCGGACGGAGAATTGCTCCACGGTTGCCGCCGAGCTCGCGAAGCTCAACGGACAAACCGGCGCGCTCGGCGACCTCGCAACGATCGCACTGCCGAACGGTGCACAGGTGGTGCTGATTCCGCTAGGCAATGCCTGCGTCGCGGTGACGGCGCTGCGGGTCGCCGGGTAACGCTGCTGGTCGGCTGGCCCGCCGCGTCGCGTCGATTCGGCCGATCTCACCAATGACGCCAGCGATGATGCCAGCGCGGGTAGCCGCCGCGATAGTAGGCATATGCTGGGCGCACCACGTGACGATAGCGGTAGCCGTAATAGGCCGGCCGGTATCCGCTGTAATATGTCGTGGTGTAGCCGCCGCCCCAACGATACGGCGCAGCGTAATAGCCGTCGTCATAGGCATAGCCGCCGTAGCCGTAATAGGCGGGCGAATAGCCGTAACCGTAGCCGTAGCCGGGGTAGCCGTAACCATAGGCATAGCCCGGATAACCATAGGCTGACGAGGCGAGGCCGCCGACGACTGCGCCGGCGATCAATCCGCCTGCGACCGCGGGACCCCACCCCCACCCGCCGTGTCCCCACCGTGCTTCGGCGGGCGCCGGGGCTGCGATGGCGCTCACCCCAAGCACACCGACTGTTGCAAGAACAAGGCCTGTCGTCCTCATGGGATCCTCCTCGATGATGTTTGCCCTGCCGGTCAACGGGGCAGGGGGGCATTGGTTGCGAATGGCGGCCCGCCTGCGACGAACCGGGCCTGCAACAAGCCCTGGTGACGAGATAGCCACAGTGGTGCTGCCGTTGACGGCGACGCAAATGTTCAAGGCCGAACGGAACCTGTTCCGATCCTCCGCCGGTCGCAGCGGATGATCCGCGCGAGCTTGCTGAACATCGACGTGACGGCGAACCCACGCCTCATTTCAAAACGGCAAAGCGCGGCCATCGGTTCCTGAAGGATGATCGCGTGGCAGTTCCCTTGGTGAGAAATGTCGCGTCGCTGCGGCATCTAGGAACGGTGCGGGCGGCGACGCTGTTTTCTCAGAGTTCACCGGTGAGAAGCGCACACGGCTGTGCCGCGTCCTCGCCGGCTTTGTTGGAATGCGGCCGCGGTGCGGAGCGCGCCGGCCATTGGCGCCAGCTTCGCAATCCGGGTAGCCGCCAAGCTCCAGGAGGAATTGGTAATGCAGAGCAAGATCATGAAGAGCAAATTTCTGCTGACGACGGCCGTGCTGTTGGCCGGCGTCAGCCTCGCATCGGCGCAGGGCATGCGCGAGGGCGGCGGCGGGGGCGGCATGGGTGGTGGCAGCGTGGGTGGCGGCGGAAGCGTCGGCACAGGCGGTGGCGAACACGGCCGATCCGCAGGCCCGTCGGCCGGCAGCTCCGGCGGTGCAATGCATGGCAGTCCCGGGACGTCTCGAAGCGAAGGCACGACGGTCGGTCGCGGCCAAGGCGGCACACGAGAAAGCCAAGGCGCGCGAGAGGGCGGTCGGGCCGAAGGTCAGATGGGCCGCGGTGCGGCCGAGCGCGGCCAGACCACCGGCCAGGCCCGCGAGAGCGGCCGGGCCGAGCAGGGCCAGCGCGGCCAGAGCAAGCAGGAGCAGACCGTCGGCCAGAGCCGAAACCAGCGCGAGCAGATGGGCCGATCTGAATCCCGCGAACGCGGTGGCACCACGACGCGGCAAAGCCAGCAGCAGCAGGAGAACCGCGCCAACACAGTGAACCGCGGCCAGGGGACCACGACCGGCCAAGGGACGGCTCAAGGGACGGCTCAGGACAAGGCTCAAGGCAAGACTGAAGGCAAGACGACCGGCCAGAGCACGACCACGGGCCAGGCAAAGGGTGCGAACACGACCACCGGCCAGAGCCCGACGGCAGCCCCGAATACGCGAGCCGGCCAGACCACGGGCGCGGCCGCTCCGCAGTCCGGTACGACGCAAAACCGGATGAACCCCGGACAGACCACCGGTCAGGCTCAGGGACAAGCCGGGACAACCGCTCAGACCCAGGCCCAGTCGAACGCCACGGTCCAGACCGAGGCTGGGCGCACCGTGACCGCGCAGCAGCAGAGCACGATCCAGCGCTCGGTGCTGTCGGCGCGCAACGCGCCGCGCGTCAATGTCAGTACGATCAACTTCGCGGTCAATCCGGGCGTGGTGGTGCCGCGGAGGTTCAACGTGGTGTCGGTCGCCGCCTTCCCGGCGCTGATCGATGCGTTCCCGTATTATCGCGACGACAGCTTCTTCGTCGTCGAGGATGAAGTCGTGTTCCTCGATCGCGAGCGCCGTGTCGTCGACGTCGTCCCGGTCGGACCGCGGACGCGCTTCAGCCATCGCGGCGGTGGTGGTGGCGGTAGCGTTGCGATGATGGACCTGAACCCGCAGCAGATCCGCGAGGTGCAGCAGCTGCTGATCGACCGCGGCCTGCTGGTCGGCGAGGCTGACGGCGTATTGGGATCGCGGACCCGCGAGGCGCTGATCACCTTCCAGCGTCAGGAGGGCATCACGACCAGCGGCAGCATCGACACGCGCACGGTGACTGCGCTGGGCCTGTCGGATCGGATCGGTCAGGGCGCGGGCGCGTCGTCGACGGTCGGCCAGAGTCGCACCCAGCAGAACACGACTGGACAGACGACTGGTCAGATTAACAACGCGCCGCAGAACCAGTCGACCGGCCAGACCGGCGCCCAGCAGCCTGCCCAGCAGAACACGACCGGGCAGACCACGGGTCAGGCGAACTCGCCGCAGAACCAGTCGACAACCGGCCAGAGCGGAAATCAGCCGTCCGCTCAGCAGCAGGCCCCGCAGCAGAATACGACGGGCCAGGCTGCGCCGCAGAACCAGTCGACCGTCGGTCAGGGCAGCGGCAACCAGCCAAATGCCGGCCGGGATGCGCAGTCCAGCCAGCCCAACCAGAACAACAATCCGCCGTCGTCAGGCTCAGGCCAGAGCCCGCAGACGCCGGCGCAAAACTCCGATCGGAAATAGAATCCGTGGACAGGGGCCCCGCTGCAGAGCGGGGCTCTTTTCTTGCGATCTTGCGATCAGCCTTTCACGCCGGACTTCGGCACCAAACCGAACCGGCCGTGCAGCCCGCGCCACAGGCCGGCGCACAGAACGCTCAGAAGCTTGCGCATCGAACTCCCCTCGACATCAGCCATCGTGCGATCCTGCTGATGCGGGCGGCGAAAGGACAGAGCCAATTCTGAGCAGGTCTGCGCAATCTTTAAGCAAGGCACCGTCGCGGCGCCGCGGTGCGCGCCGAAAAATCTCATGAGATTCAACTGCCGGCCCGCTGGCACGCCTCGTGCATCAATGGCGCTGAGTTGGCCGCTAGGGTTCCGATCTTGCCAAGCAAGGTGCTGGTCCGAGAGCAGCCGCTTGCGGGGGAGACATCCCCGCAGGTGCACGGCGGGATAAAAGCCCGGGAGACCTCGTCAGCCAAGGGATTGGCGGAGCGATGGTCTTTTCGCCAGTCCCTTTTTGTGAAATTTCGCAAGAGGGATCGGCAATGAACAAATTCGTTTTCTTCCTTCGCTCTGTTGTCATCGGCTGCGCGGTCGTGCTCGCGGCTGCGCCTGCGGCCGACGCTGCGCCGAAGAAAAGCTTCAAGGTCGCCTGGTCGATCTATGTCGGGTGGATGCCGTGGGGCTATGCGGCCGACACCGGCATCGTCAAGAAGTGGGCCGACAAATACGGCATCGCGATCGAGGTCAAGCAATTCAACGATTACGTCGAATCGATCAACCAGTACACCGCCGGCGGCTATGACGCCGTCACCATCACCAACATGGACGCGTTGTCGATTCCGGCCGCTGGCGGCGTCGACACGACAGCGGTCGTGATGGGCGATTTCTCCAACGGCAACGACGCGGTGATCCTGAAGAACAAGGCCGATCTCGCCGCGATCAAGGGGCAGACGGTCAACCTGGTCGAGTTCTCGGTGTCGCATTATCTGCTGGCGCGCGCGCTCGAGACCAGCAAGCTGAGCGAGAAGGACGTCAAGGTCGTCAACACCTCCGACGCCGATATCGCGGCCGCCTACAAGACGCCTGACGTCAGCGCGGTGGTGACCTGGAATCCGATCGTGACCGAAATCCTCGGCTCGCCCGACGCGAAAAAGGTGTTCGATTCCTCGCAGATTCCCGGCGAGATCATGGACCTGATGGTGGTGAACACCGCGGTCGCCAAGGACAATCCGGATTTCGCCAAGGCGCTGGTCGGCATCTGGTACGAGACGCTGTCCAAGATGACGGCGAACGATGCCGCGGCGAAGGCCGCCAAGGAAGCGATGGCCAAGGCCTCCGGCACCGACCTTGCCGGTTTCGACAGCCAGCTCTCGACCACAAAACTGTTCGACAAGGCGACCGATGCCGAAGCCTTCACGCGCAGCCAGACGGTCGGCGCGACCATGGATCGGGTCCGGAAATTCCTGTTCGAGAAGGACCTGCTCGGCAAGGGCGCAAAATCGGTCGACGCGGTCGGGATCGAGCTCGCCGACAAGTCGGTGCTCGGCGACAAGTCGAACGTCAAGCTGCGCTTCGACCCGACCTACATGGACGAAGCCGCCAAGGGCAAGCTGTGACCATGTAGTGCGCATCAGGCAGGAGCCGACCATGCGACTTGTGAACATACGGCCGGGACGGCAGACGCGGTTCTATCTGCTCGCGCTGCCGTTCCTGTTGGTCGCAATCGCCTACTTCGCCGGCTCCAGCGCGCGGCTCGCGCAGAACCCCAACGACAAGCTGCTGCCGGCGCTGCCGAGCATGGTGCAGGCGGTCAAGCAGATGGCGTTCGAGGTCGATCCGCGCACCGGCAGCTATCTGATGGCCTCCGACACTGTCGCCAGCCTGGGGCGGCTGGGCTCGGCGCTGGCGATCTCGACGGTGGCGGCGCTGGTGCTCGGCATCGTGATCGGGCTGTTGCCGGGCGCCAACGCCCTGCTCGGGCCGTTCGTGTCTGTCACGTCGATGGTGCCGCCGCTGGCGCTGTTGCCGATCCTGTTCATCGTGATGGGGCTCGGGGAGAATTCCAAGATCGCGCTGATCGTGATCGGGACGCTGCCCTGCATGATCCGCGATCTCGCCATGAAGGTGCAGGAGCTGCCGCGCGAGCAGATCGTCAAGGCACAGACGCTCGGCGCCTCGACCTGGCAGATCGCGCTGCGGGTCGCGATGCCGCAAACCCTGCCGCGGCTGATCGATGTGCTGCGCCTGCAGCTCGGGCCGGCGTGGCTGTTCCTGATCGCGGCCGAGGCGATCGCCTCCGATTCCGGGCTCGGCTACCGGATCTTCCTGGTCCGGCGCTATCTCGCGATGGACGTCATCATCCCCTACGTCGCCTGGATCACGCTGCTGGCGTTCCTGATCGATGTCGGCCTGCGTGTCATGCAGCGCAAGCTGTTTCCCTGGTTTGCGTCGGTGAGGGCGGAATGAGCGCGATCCGTTTCGACGACGTGTGGAAGGAATATGGCGACCACATCGTGCTCGAGCGCATCACGATGGAGGTCGAGCCGCGCGCCTTCATCGCGCTGGTCGGCCCGTCCGGCTGCGGCAAGACCACGCTGCTGCGCATGCTGCTCGGCGAGGAGCAGCCGACCCGCGGGCAGATCCTGGTCGACGGCAAGCCGTTGGCCGGCGAGCCGGACGCCGACCGCGGCGTGGTGTTCCAGCGCTACTCGGTGTTTCCGCATCTGACGGTCTTGCAGAATGTCATGCTCGGCCGCGAACTGCGCGACGCCAAATTCACCGGCCGGCTGTTCGGCGCCGCGCGGCGCGCCGCCGCCGACGAAGCGATGAAGCTGCTCGCCGAGGTCGGGCTTGCCGGTCAGGAGAGCAAATATCCGTCCGCTTTGTCGGGCGGCATGCAGCAGCGCCTCGCGCTGGCGCAGGCGATCATGCGCGGCCCGAAGATCCTGCTGCTCGACGAGCCGTTCGGCGCGCTCGATCCGGGTATTCGTGCCGACATTCACCTTCTGATGAAGCGGCTCTGGAACGAGACCCATCTCACCGTCGTGATGGTGACGCATGACCTCAGCGAGGCCTTCGGGCTCGCGACGCGCGTGATCGCGCTGGAGCGGCAACGCAACCGGCCCGAGGAGCGCGAGCGCTACGGCGCCACCGTGTCGCGCGACCTGGAGATCTTTCCGCGCCGCAGCGCGGAGCCGCGGTCCATCACTCAACCAGCTCCGACCGGGACGACCCGGTCAGGCAAGGAGCATCAGCCGGGACGGCCCGGCGCTCTCGTCTTGAAGGAGCAACCATGATCCTGTCAGAGGAACAAAAGGCCGAGATCGCCGCGCATACCCGGCGGTATAACGAGCTGAAGGCGGCGGGGCAGGAGCACGCGCCGCGGGCACTGCCGGCGCCGACTGCGCGCGACGCCGCGCCGATCGATGCCGACACGGTCATTCACCGTGAGACGATCCCGTCCGGCTGGTACTGGACCACGCGGCTGAACCGCGGCGACACCCTGCGCATCGTCAACACGTCGGGGGCGTCGACCGTCAGCCTGCTCGCCTGGAACAGCGCCGACACCACCGAGCGGCTCAACCACGCCGACACCATCAAGGTGCAGTGGGCGGCGCGGCTGCAGAAGGGGCGGGTGCTGCTGTCCGACATGGGGCGCGCGCTGCTCGGCATCACCGAGGACAGCAGCGCCGCGCATGATGCCGTGGTCGGCGGCTCGACCGCGGCGACCAACCTGGCCAAATACGGCGACGGCAATTTCCGCAACACGCGCGACAATTTCATTCTCGCCACGGCCAAGCTTGGCCTTGATCGCCGCGACGTCCATCCCTGTGTCAGCTTCTTCGCACCGGTCGCGATCGACGCCGACGGCAAGTTTGTCTGGTCGGAGCAGCGGCGGCAGCAGGGCGATTTCGTCGATCTGCGCGCGGAGATGGAGCTTCTGATTGCGCTGTCGAACTGCCCGCATCCGCTCGATCCCGCGAAAATCTATCCGCAGGCGAGTGTGGAGATCGTGCGCTATCGCGCGGCCGCGCCCATGGCCGACGATCTGTGCCGGACCGCCACCGCGGAAGCGGTCCGCGCCTATCAGAACAATGCGCTGTATCTCGGCGAAACCCTGGAAGGAGCCGTGCGATGACCACGCAATCTGTTCGCACCGGCGGCCGCATCGTTCTCGATGTCGAAATTCCCGCGCGCAAGCCGTGGTCGGCGATCATCCGCAAGGGTCAGACGCTGCGGATCACCGATAGCCATGGCCAGCAGGCGGTCGACACGCTGTTCTATTGCGCCAGTGATTTCGGCGAGCGCTACAGCGGCCAGGACACGCTGCGCGCGCAGGGCTCGGCCTATGTCGGGCTCGGCACCAGGATCATGTCCAACGAAGGCCGCGTGATGCTGCGCGTGACAGCGGACAGTTGCGGCCTGCACGATACGTCGGCGGGCGCCTGCTCCTGCGAGAGCAACACCGTACGGTTCGGGCACCAGACCCGCTACCAGCACGCCTGCCGCGAGAATTTCGTGATCGAAGCCGCGAAATACGGCATGTCGAAACGCGACATCGTGCCGAACCTGAACTTCTTCATGAACGTGCCGATCGATCCCGCTGGCAATTTCACTGTGGTCGACGGCGTCTCCAGGCCCGGCGACGCCATCGAGCTGGTGGCCGAGATGGACGTGCTGTGCCTGATCTCGAACTGTCCGCAGATCAACAATCCCTGCAACGGGTTCTTCCCGACGCCGGTTCAGGTCACGATCTTCGACGTCGCGATCTTCGAGCCGGAGGCGTGAGGCATGTTCAGCAAGGTCTTGATTGCCAACCGCGGCGAGATCGCCGGGCGGATCGGCAGAACATTGCGCCGCATGGGCATCGGCTCGGTCGCGGTCTATTCCGACGCCGACCGCTTTACCCGGCCGGTGCTCGACGCCGACGAGGCGGTGCGGATCGGTCCTGCGCCCGCCGCGGAGAGCTATCTCAATGTCGATGCGATCATGGCGGCGTGCCTTGCCACCGGTGCGCAGGCGGTCCATCCCGGCTACGGCTTCCTGTCGGAGAACCGCCGCTTCGCCGAGCGGCTCGCCGAGCATGGCATCAAATTCATCGGGCCACGGCCTGAACATCTCGACGCCTTCGGCCTCAAGCACCGCGCGCGTGAGATCGCCGAGCGCAGCGGCGTGCCGCTGCTGCCGGGCTCCGGGCTGCTCGAGACCATCGACGAGGCGATGCTGCAGGCGGAAGCGATCGGCTTTCCGGTGATGCTGAAGAGCACGGCGGGCGGCGGCGGCATCGGCATGCAGCTTTGCCACGACATGGCGACGCTGCGCGAGCGCTTCGAATCGGTGCAGCGCACCGCGCGGGCAAGCTTCGGCGACGCCCGGGTCTATCTCGAACGGTTCGTCGCCCGTGCCCGCCATATCGAGGTGCAGATCTTCGGCAATGGCAAGGGCGACGTGGTCGCGCTCGGCGAACGCGATTGCTCGCTGCAGCGGCGCAACCAGAAAGTCTTTGAGGAGACGCCCGCGCCGGGGCTGTCCGCCGACATCCGCCGGCGGCTGCATGCGGCCGCGGTGTCGCTCGGCAAGACCGTGTCTTATGAATCTGCCGGCACGGTGGAGTTCATCTACGACGTCGAGCGTGAGGATTTCTACTTCCTCGAGGTCAACACCCGCCTGCAGGTCGAGCATCCCGTCACCGAGCAGGTCACCGGCGTCGACCTCGTCGAATGGATGATCCGGCAGGCGGCCGGCGACGACGTGCTCGGCCAGGCGGGCGCGCTCGCGCCAAAGGGAGCTGCGATCGAGGTCCGGCTCTATGCCGAGAATCCGGGCGCCGGCTTTCGTCCGAGCGCGGGCCGCCTGACGCAGGTCAGCTTTTCGCCGGATGCGCGGATCGACGGCTGGATCGAGACCGGCACCGAAGTGTCGCCGTTCTACGATCCGATGCTGGCCAAGATCATCGTTTCAGCCGAGACCCGCGAGGCCGCGATCGCGCGGCTTTCACAGGCGCTGGACGATACGGTCGTCGCCGGCATCGAGACCAATCTCGACTATCTGCGCGCGATTGCAGCCTCCGACGTGTTCCGCGGCGGCCAGGTGGCGACGAGCGTGCTCGGCGCCTTCGCCTATCGGCCGCGCACCATCGACGTCGTCGCGCCGGGGGCGCAGAGCGGGGTGCAGGAATTGCCCGGCCGCTTGCATCTCTGGCATGTCGGCGTGCCACCGAGCGGGCCGATGGATGAACGGTCGTTTCGCCTCGCCAATCGCGTGGTCGGCAATCCGGAGACCACGACGGCGCTGGAGCTGACGGTCAACGGACCGACCTTGCGCTTCAACACCGATGCGATCGTCGCGCTCTCGGGCGCGCAGATGAAGGCATCGCTCGACGGCACCGATGTCGCGTATGACGAACCGCTCGCCGTGCGCGCGGGCCAGACGCTCGCCATCGGCAGCATCAAGGGCCCGGGCCAGCGCAGCTATCTCGCCGTGCGCGGCGGCATCGACGTGCCCGAAATTCTCGGGTCGCGTGCCGTGTTTGCGCTCGGCGCCTTCGGCGGCCATGCGACGGGTTCGCTGAAGGCCGGCGACGTCTTGCATGTCGGCGCCGAGCCATCGGGCCTTGCGGCGCCGCGGCCCGCCACGGAGGACGAGCGGCCGCAACTCACGTCGGCCTGGCAGATCGGCGTGGTCTACGGCCCGCACGGCGCGCCGGACTTCTTCCTCGACGAGGATATCGAAACGCTGTTCGCGGCGAGCTATGAGGTGCATTTCAACAGCGCGCGCACCGGCGTGCGGCTGATCGGGCCGAAGCCGCGCTGGGCCCGTGCCGATGGCGGCGAGGCCGGGCTGCATCCGTCGAACATCCACGACAACGCCTACGCGGTCGGCTCGATCGACTTCACCGGCGACATGCCGATCATCCTCGGCCCCGATGGACCGAGCCTCGGCGGCTTCGTCTGTCCGGCAGTGGTCGCGCGCGACGAGCTCTGGAAGGTTGGCCAGCTCCGGCCCGGTGACACCGTCCGCTTCGTGCCGGTGAAAC
This sequence comes from Bradyrhizobium sp. BR2003, assembly GCF_009720285.1. Lineage (NCBI taxonomy): Bacteria > Pseudomonadati > Pseudomonadota > Alphaproteobacteria > Hyphomicrobiales > Nitrobacteraceae > Bradyrhizobium > Bradyrhizobium sp. BR2003. The sequence goes on along the minus strand of NZ_SMYJ01000030.1, from coordinate 198,250 downwards.
GCGACGATCCGGTCGCCGGCCCCACGGTGCTGCGCGCGCCCGAACTTGGATCGGCGATCGTCGGTCGCAATGATGACGGCCCGATCCCGGTGGTCTATCGCCGCGCCGGCGACGACAATCTCCTGGTCGAATATGGCCCAATGGAGCTCGACATCGCGCTGCGGCTGCGGGTGCATGTGCTGGCGCAGGCGCTGGAGGAGGCGAAGCTCGCCAGCCTGATTGATCTGACGCCCGGCATCCGCTCGCTGCAGATTCACTATGACGGCACCGCGTTGTCGCGCGGAAAATTGCTCGACGTGCTGCGGCGGATCGAACGCGAATTGCCGCCGGTCGATGCGATGCGGGTGCCGAGCCGCACCGTGCATCTGCCGCTGTCGTGGCGCGATCCGCAGGCCGAGCTCGCGATGCGCAAATATCAGGAGCTGGTGCGCGCGGATGCGCCGTGGTGTCCGTCGAATGTCGAGTTCATCCGGCGCATCAACGGACTTGCGAGCGAGGACGATGTCCGCCGCATCGTGTTCGACGCCGATTACTTCGTGCTCGGCCTCGGCGACGTCTATCTCGGCGCACCGGTGGCGACGCCGCTCGATCCGCGGCATCGGCTGGTGACCACGAAGTACAACCCGGCGCGGACCTGGACGCCGGAGAACGCGGTCGGGATCGGCGGCGCCTATATGTGCATCTACGGCATGGAAGGGCCGGGCGGCTACCAGCTGTTCGGCCGCACCATCCAGGTCTGGAACACCTGGCGCACCACGCGGGTGTTCGAGCCCAATCATCCCTGGCTGCTGCGGTTCTTCGACAAGATCCGCTTCTTCCCGGTCGACGCCGATGAACTGCTCGACGCCCGCGCCGCGTTCCCGCACGGCCAATACGACATCCGGATCGAAGAGCGCGAATTCTCCTACGCTGACTACGCCAGGTCGCTGGCCGAGGCGCGGCCGTCGATCGCGGCGTTCAAGGCAACGCAGCAGTCAGCGTTCGATGCCGAGCGCCAGCGCTGGCGCGAGATGAAGCTCGACGAGGCACCGGCGGAGTCGGTCGATGCGGGTGTCACGGCGACGGGGATTCCCGACGGTCAGATCGGCGCGTTTTCCGAAGTACCCGGCAACGTCTGGAAGGTCCTGGTCGAGGAGGGCGCCAAGGTCGCGGCCGGCGACGTGCTGGCCATCATCGAATCCATGAAGATGGAGATCTCGGTGCACGCGCCCGCGGCGGGCCGCATTGCGTCGGTGCCGGTGAAGCCCGGCCAGACGCTGCGCGCGGGCGATGTCGTGGCGTTGCTCCGGCCGGGCTAGCACGGCTACACGGCCGCGCCGAAGCATGATCCGGAAAAGTGCGAATGCGAAGCGATTTTCCGAAAAGATCATGCTCAAACAAAGAGCCAAAGCGCGATGACGATTCAACCTGATCACATCGCGCTTTAGTCCTTGGGATCGGCCGGTGGGACGCGCGGAGGGGGCGTCCCGCCCTCTTTCTCCGGCCGCTGCGAGCGTTGATCATCAATTGACGCGTTTTGCCTTAACACCCGATCGATCTTCATCCTTACGCGGCGTGCCGCCAGCAATCCCAGGACCGCCTGAACCGTTCCCGAGAAGTTGCGATCGCCGATGGAAAACGAGTAACGCCAGGTGCCCGCAGCCTCGCCTTCAATGATCGTGTAATGAATTGAACGATGAATGCCGCTATACTGGGCACGTGTTTCTTCAACCACGACCTAACTCATATGGCCGTTCGCTTCGGCGCCAATCGTCTGCCCCAGCGAATTTGCATGCTTGACCAAGCCCATGACGAGTTCGCCCCGCGCGGGCCCGATTGGAAGCCGACTGCCGTCGTTTCAAGGCAGCAGTAGAGTGGCCGCGAAGCAATCGGCTAGACGATTTGCGTCCGTTGCGTCTTGCGATCCCGGGTCATTAAATTGCGAGATGGTGTCAGACCGGATGCCTCGAACCCATGAGCCCGTTTGACATAGGTCAAAATCCGATCCCGGAAGCTCCCGACGCTGAGCCACGAACACAGTTCGGTGCCGAATGAAAACCGCGACACGCCGTGCAAGCGCCTTGCCGTCGATACCGAGCTCTGCCGGGGGGATCGCGCGTCTCGCATGTGCCCGGCTGCGGGATGCGCAGATTGATCCGGCCCCGATCGTGTCAGCTGCAGGCCTGGCAATCGACGACGTCGAGGACCGCAAGCGCCGCATCGATGCGCGAGCGCAGGTCAGGCTGCTCGAACTCGCCGCAAGGGAATTGCAGGACGACTGCTTTGGATTCCATCTGGCTCAAGGCTTCGAGCTGGGGGAGATCGGGCTTCTGTACTACGTCATGGCTTCATCGGAGCATCTCGTTGATGCCTTGCAAATCGGCGGACGCTACTGCGCGATCAACAACGAGGGTGTGCGGTTGCGGAGCTCGCTGGATCGCGGCTTCGCCATCGGCTTCGAATATGTCAACATCGATCGGTCGTCGGATCGTCACCATGCGGAGTTCTGGCTGGTTGCGCTGATCCGTATTTGCCGCGCGCTGACTGACGGCAGGCTGGTCCCGAAGCAAATCAAGTTGAGGCACTCCAGACGAGAAACGCCGTTGGATGTGCGATCCCTTCTCGGATGCGAGATCGAATTTGCGGCGGACAGGGACGAGCTCTTGTTTCCGTCCCGGATCGGCGCATTGCCTGTCGTGGGTGCTGATCTGCATCTCAACAGGATGTTGCTCCAATATGCCGACGAAGCGCTTCGTAACCGGGCACCAAGACGAAGCAGCGTGCGATCTCGCGTCGAAGGCCATATCGCCCAGCTGCTTCCGCACGGCAAAGCCAATGCCGAGGCGGTCGCGCGTCGTCTTGGCATGAGCCGGAGGACGCTCGCTCGAGCGTTGTCGTCGGAGGGGGCGGACTTCTCAGACGTTCTCAAGGCGTTTCGAATTGCCCTTGCCCGCCGAAGATGAGGAACTGCCGATTTCCAAAATCGCGTGGCTATTGGGCTACGGCGAGGTCTCTTCCTTCACACATGCGTTCGTCCGTTGGACCGGCTTGACGCCAAGGGCCTATCGCAGTTCGAATGGCGATCGGTGATGGGCTGACACGAGCTCTCAAGTAGCTGGCACAGACTAGCAAGACCTGGCGGAGCGCACTCCGCTAGGGCAGTCCCATGCGGTCGAGCCTCTTTTCCCAACTCGCGTGTCGCTGTCGCCGCGCTTCGGCCGCGGTTTTCGGCCCCATGACCAGGGACGACTGGCTATTCCTGGCTTCGATAATTTGTTTCCACAGTCTCTTGGTCGTGCTGGTCTGGGTCGTGTTCGCGAACTGAACTGACGGCGCCGCTCTACGCCGACGTTCGATCGCTTCGTCTATTCGCCGGTGTCCCGCCTCAAACCTCGAGCCATTCCTCGCGGACGGCGGCATTCGACTTGAGCTGGTCGGGGGTGCCTTCGAACACGACGCGGCCGTGGCCCATGATGTAGACCCGGTTCGAGATCTTCATCGCGATCGACAGCTTCTGCTCGACCAAGAGGATGGCGACGCCGGCCTTGGCGATCCGCGCGATCAACTCGCCGACCTGCTGCACGATCAACGGCGCCAGGCCTTCGGTCGGCTCGTCGATCATCATCAATTCGGGGTCGCCGAGCAGCGTGCGGCAGGTGGTCAGCATCTGCTTCTCGCCGCCCGACAGCACGCCCGCCGGCGTATCGGCGCGCGCGGCGAGGTTCGGGAACATGTCGAGCATCTCCTGCAGCCGCCACTTGCCGGGGCGGCGCGGGTCCTTGATGCCGAGGATCAGGTTCTGGCGCACCGTCAATCCGGGGAAGATGTCGCGATGCTCCGGCACGTAGCCGAGCCCGAGGCGGGCGATCTTGTGGCTCGGCAACCCGGCGATGTCCTGGCCCTTGAAGCGGATGGTGCCTTGCGGCGGCACCTCGCCCATGATCGCCTTGACCGTGGTGGAGCGGCCGACGCCGTTGCGCCCCAGCAGGCTGACCACCTCGCCGGCCGCGATATCGAGATCGACGCCCTGCAGGATGTGGCTCTTGCCGTAATAGGCGTGAAGATTCCTGACCTCGAGCATCAGTCGATCTCCTCGCCGAGATAGGCTTCCTTGACCTTCGGGTTGCCGCGGATCTCCTCCGGGGTGCCGGAGGCGATGATGTGACCGTAGACCAAGACCGAGATGCGGTCGGCGAGGCCGAACACCACGCTCATGTCGTGCTCGACGATGACCAGCGTGCGTCCCTCGGTGAGGCGGCGGATCAGCGCGACGGCGCGCTCGGTCTCGGCGTGGCTCATGCCCGCGGTCGGCTCGTCCAGCATGATGACGCTGGCGCCGCCCGCGATCGTGATGCCGATCTCGAGCTCGCGCTGCTCGGCATAGGTCAAAAGGCCCGCCGGCACGTCGCGGCGGTGGCTGAGATGGATGTCGTCGAGGATCTGCGCGGTGCGCTGCTTCACCTCGGGCAGATTGTCGACGTTCTTCCAGAACGCGTAGCGGTGGCCGGTCGCCCACAGCACGGCGCAGCGGACGTTCTCCCACACCGTCATGCGGGCGAACACGTTGGTGACCTGGAACGAGCGCGACAGCCCGCGCCGGTTGATCTCGAACGGCCGCAAGCCCGAGGTCACCTCGCCGTTGAGGCGGATCTCGCCCGAGGTCGGCTTGATGTGGCCAGAGATCAGGTTGAACGTCGTCGACTTGCCGGCGCCGTTGGGGCCGATGATGGCGTGACGCTCGCCCTTGGCGACGCTGAGGTTGAGGTCGCGGATGATCTGGACATTGCCGAAGATCTTCTCGACGGCGTTGACTTGAATGGCAGCGGTCATGCGAGATACCCCCGGTCACGGGCCACCGTCGCGGCGCGGTCCCAGGCTTCCGCAACGCGCCGCCAGGTGATGCGCGCGACCAGGAAGCCGCCGACGAGCAGAACCGCCGCGGCCGCCCAGGTCGTCGGCGCCGTCGCGACGAAGGGAACGCCGAGCAGGTTGATCGCATCGCCGCCCGAGAAGCGCGCAACGGTTTCGATGGTCAAGATGATGCCGAGCGCCAGCGCCAGCGTCGGGATCGCCGCGACCAGATAGGACGGGATCACGGTGCCTAGCGTTCCGGCGCGGATCAGCGGACGGTGCTTCATCAGGATGCCGGCGATGCCGCCGGGTGCGAACATCACGATGCCGATGAAGATGATGCCGAAATAGAGCTGCCAGACCGAGGTGACGCTGGTCAGCCCGAGCTGCAGATAGGTCACCAGAATGGCGCCGAGGACCGGCCCGAAGAAATAGGCGGTGCCGCCGATGAACGCGGAGAACAGCACGAGGCCCGATTGCGTCGCGCCGAGATAGGCCGAGTTGGCGATCTCGAAATTGATCGCGGTCAGCCCGCCGGCGATGCCGGCAAAGAAGCCGGCGAACATGTAGGCGAGATAGCGCACCACATGCGGATCGTAGCCGATGAACTCGACCCGTTCCGGATTGTCGCGCACCGCGTTGCAGATCCGCCCGAGCGGCGTGCGGGTCAGCGCATACATCGCGATCGCCGACACCATCACCCAGAACGCGATCAGGTAATAGACCTGGATCTGCGGCCCGAAGGTCCAGCCGAACATCGGCATCAGCGAGGTGCGGTCGGTGGTGATGCCGGACTCGCCGCCGAACACGCTGCGCAGGATCAGCGACGACGAGGCGACCAGTTCGCCGATGCCGAGCGAGATCATCGCGAACACGGTGCCGGCGCGCTTGGTCATCACCCAGCCGACGAGGAGGGCGAACGCCATGCCGCCGATGCCGCCGACCAGCGGGATCACCGGCAGCGGGATCGGCCAGTTGTGGCTCGCGACCGCATTCATGACATGCACGGCGAGGAAACCGCCAAGGCCGTACTGCACCGCGTGTCCGAACGACAGCAGCCCGGTCTGGCCGAGCAGGATGTTGTAGGACAGCGCGAAGATGATCGCGATGCCGATCAGGCTGAACGAGGTCAGCGAGCCGCCGGCGCCGAACACCAGCGGCAGCGCGACGAGCGCGACCGCGGCGAGCAGCCAGACGGCATAGAAGCTCAGGGCGCTGCCGGGCTCCTGCTTGGCCGCAGCGATGGAGGGCGTGGAAGCGTTGGTCATGACTCGCGCGTCCCCAGCAGGCCCATGGGGCGGAAGATCAGGACCAGCACCAGCAGCACATAAGGCAGGATCGGCGCGATCTGCGCGATCGTGACGTTCCAGATGTCGGTGAGCGGCGAGGGACCGAGGCTCGGATCGAGCGGGCCGAACACGCTGGCGAGCGACCCGTTCAGCGCGACCGCGAAGGTCTGGATCAGGCCGATCAGGAGCGAGGCGATGAAGGCGCCGGGCAGCGAGCCGAGGCCGCCGAACACGATGACGACGAACAGGATCGGGCCGAGCAGCGCGGCCATGTCGGACTGCGTCACCAGCGACGGGCCGGCGATGACGCCGGCGAGGCCCGCGAGCGCGCTGCCGACGCCGAACACCAGCATGAAGACGCGGCCGACATTGTGGCCGAGATGGCCGACCATGCTCGGATGGGTCAGCGCGGCTTGCACGATCAGTCCGACGCGCGTCTTCTTCAAGGTGACCAGCAGCGCGATGAAGATCACGACCGACACGACAAGCATGAAGATCTTGTAGGCGGGGTAGTTGGTCGAGAACACGGTGAAGGCGGGGAAGTCGAGTGCCGCCGGGACGCGGTAGTCGACCGGGCTCTTGCCCCAGATCATCGAGACGATCTCTTCGATCGCGAACGCCAGTCCGAAGGTCAGCAGCAGTTCGGCGACATGGCCGTGCTTGTGGGTGTTGCGCAGGCCGTAGCGCTCGACCGCCATTCCGACCGCGCCGACCAGCAGCGGCGCCAGCACCAGGGCCGGCCAGAATCCGATCCAGCGGGTGAGCTGAAAGCCGAAGAACGCGCCGAGCATGTAGAAGCTGGCATGCGCGAAGTTCAGCACGCCCATCATGCTGAAGATGACGGTGAGCCCGCTGGACAACAGGAACAGCAGCATGCCGAACAGGACGCCGTTGAGCGTCGAGATGACGATCAGCTCAGCCACGGCGCACTCGCTTGAGACTGGAACGGTTCACGTGATCAAAGACCTGTCGGTGAAATGAACTGCTTGTCATTCCGGGATGGTGCGCAAGCACCAGACCCGGAATCTCGAGATTCCGGGCTCGATGCTTGCGCATCGCCCCGGAATGACTGAGGCGGCCGATCAGGGCCGCTTCATGTTGCAGGTGGTCGGAAGCATCGTTTGCGCGGTGTCGATCTTGGACACGATACGCCAGCCCCAGCCGGTGTTTTCCTCGTCGAACGGCTCCTTGGTCTTGTCGGCCAGCGAGCCGAACGAGGAGATGTAGATCGGCTGGAAGAACTGGTGGTCGTCCTTGCGGATGAAGCCCTCGCCGCCGTCGAACACTTCGAACTTCATGCCTTCGAGCGCGGCCGCGACCTTCACCGGATCGATCGAATTGGCCTTCTCGGCGGCCGCCTTGAACATCCGCATCTCGTTGACCGCGCGCGGATACCACACGGAAATGCCGGTCTTGGCGCGGAAGTCCTTCTCGAAATCCATCGCCGCCTTGTTGCCGGAGTTCGGGACGCCTTCGCTGATCTGGAACACCTGGCTCTCGAGGCCGGCCTGCTTGATCGCGGTCGGTCCACCGGCGCCGCCGGCATAATAGGTGTACCAGTTGACCTTGAGGCCGGCGTCGGCCGCCGCCTTCAGCAACAGCGCGAAGTCCTGGCCCCAATTGCCGGTCACGACGGTGTCGGCGCCGGACGCCTTGATCTTGGCGATGTAGGGCGAGAAGTCGGTGACCTTGAGCATCGGGTGCAGTTCGTCGCCGACGACCTGGATATCCGGCCGCTTTTCGCCCAGCATCTTGCGCGCCGTTGATCGCACCGACTGGCCGAACGAATAGTCCATGTTGATCAGATAGACCTTCTTGATGGACGGCTGGCCCTTCATGTAGTTGGTCAGCGCTTCCATCTTGATGTCCGAGTTCGCATCCCAGCGGAAATGCCAGTAGCTGCACTTCTCGTTGGTCATCGCCGGATCGACCGCGGCGTAGTTGAAGTAGAGCACTTCCTTGCCGGGGTTGCGCGAATTGTGCTTGGTGACGAAGTCTTCCAGCGCCGCTCCGACCGATGAGCCGTTGCCCTGGGTGATGTAGTGGACGCCGGCGTCGACCGCCTTCTGCGCCTGCACCAGGCTTTCCTGCGGATTGGTCTTGTTGTCGAGCGGGACGATCTCGACCTTGTGGCCGAGGATGCCGCCCTTGGCGTTCAACTCGTCGGCGAGATACTGAAACGTCTTCAGGCCGCCTTCGCCCACGCTGGCGCCGCCGCCGGAGAGCGGATCGATATAGCCGATCTTGATGGATTCCTGCGCGGACGCCGCGCCTCCCAACACCGTCAGCGCTGCCGCGGCGGCAACGATCAGCCTATGCATCCTGCGTTCTCCCTTGCTCGAGTTTCTTGATCTTTAGCGATCGAGGCCGTCTCATAACCCCAATCGCCGAACCTTCGCAACTTTCGCTTTGAATACCGCGTCAAGTTTTAGCGTGAAGGTATGAAGGTATCATGATGTTATAGGCTATATGCCGTCGGAATCGGGCACCGCTTTGAATTACAGGTAAACTTTTGGGTGGGGCTCACGCTGGTTTCGGGTTCGGAACCGGCGCCGACCGTGGTCCTGCTCCAAACCTCCCCTTGAAAAGGGGAGGTCGCTTTGCTCGTCAGAGCAAAGCGGGTGGGGATCTAGTCTCACCATAAACACCGGCGTCTGCGGCTGACCCCCAGCCCGACCTTCCCCCCTTCAGGGGGAAGGAGAACTGAGATCGTTGACGTCGAAGCTCAGGCCGGATGTCGCCGCGGCTTGAGGCCCGCGAGGAATAGCCGCGCGAAATGATCGGCGATCTCGGCTGGAGACCAGTCACGCCGGGTCTTGAACCAGATCGGATACCAGTGGCCCATTCCGGTGAGAATGCGCTCCGCGAAATAGGTATCGATGCGGCGGAAACGGCCCTCGTCGATCCAGCGCTGATAGCTGTTCTGGTCTTGCCGGATCGTCGCCAGCACGTCTCCGACATAGGCTTTCCGGTCGGCGTCGTTGAGATAGTTGATGTTGTGGTAGGTCGCTTTTGGGCCGCAGGGCGTGTCGTGCAGCATCAACAGCAGGCGGATTCGCTGCACGATGTGATCGAACGCCCCAAGGCTGTGCTCTTGCAGATGCTCGCGAATGCTGACCTCGCCGGCGAGCCCGCGTCGCAGGCAGGCCAGCAGCAGGCTCTCTTTTTCGCTGAAATGATAGTAGATGCCGGCGCGGGTCATGCCCGCATCCACGGCGATGCTCTCGAGCGACGTGCCCGACGCGCCCCTGCGATTGAAGCTGTCGGAGGCAATCGACAGCATCCGGTCGAACTTTGCGGCCCGCTTGTTCAATGCTGCGCGAGCCTCGAGGAACGGGGCGAGGCTGAGCGCCTCGGGCATTTTGGGAAGCGCGATCTCGCGCCGGTAGACTCCGTGCGTGATGATGTCGTCGATGGCATCGATCGCCTGTTGCCGCGTGTAGTAGTCGCGTTCGGACAGCCAGAACGGAACCCAGTCCAGGACGGAGATCAGCGCCACCGCCGTGAGCAGCGGCTCGTCGCAGGCGATCGAGCCGTCCGCCACGCCCCGATCGAGGATGTCCGCGAGCAGCGCGGCATTCTGCCAGCGCCTGGCATGGACCTCGCTGCTGTAGGGCGCGGCCAGCGCGTCGATATCGCTGAACAGGATCATGCGCTGGCCCTCGGGCCTCAGCCTGCCGCGCACGAAACGCCTGACGATCTCGAGCCCGTCGATGCCGGGCTCGGCGGCCGCCTCGATTTCGTGGCGATAGATCGCAAGGCCGCGCAGATAGCAGTGGAAGATCAGATCTTCCTTGTCGCGGAAATAGTGGTACAGCGCGCCCGGCACGGCCTGCACCGATGCTGCGACCTGCTCCATCGTCACGTTGGCATAGGAGTGCCGGGCAAACAGCCGGGAAGCTGAGACGAGGATTTCTTCAGCCCGATCCGTCGGGTCGGCGGCGATTTGCAAGCTCGAATGCCCTTCCTGATCGCGGAACGAAAGTGCGTACGCGAGATAATCCCCTTGGCAGCCGCTTGTCGATCTGCGATAGACGTTGGCATACCATACACCAGATGGCCTTGATTGTCTGGTGATTTGGCGATCGCCGGCCCGTGGATGCGGGGCGGCCAATATCGACCGGGCATCGGTTCGGCAGCAGCTTCGGACAGGATTTTGGAGAGCAAGCCTTTCGTGAGGAGGGCTGTTGGAGAGAGCATGGCGCGCAACATTCTGATTTTGGGAGCTTCTTACGGCTCCCTGCTGGGGACCAAGCTGCTGATGGCGGGTCACAACGTGTCACTGGTGTGCCGCAAGAACACCGCCGACCTGATCAACCGCGAAGGTACCGAGGTGCGGATCAAGCTGCGCGACGAGAAGGAGCACCGCTCGATCTTCTCGCGCGATCTGCCGGGCAAGCTGGACGCCGTCACGCCCGCCGACGTCGACGTGTCGCGCTACGACATGGTCGGCCTTGCGATGCAGGAGCCGCAATACACCAACCACACGGTCCGCGTGCTGATGATCAAGATCGCGGCGGCGAAGCTGCCCTGTCTGTCGATCATGAACATGCCGCCCTTGCCGTATCTGAAGCGGATCCCCGCGCTCGCCGGCATGGACCTCGAGGAGGCCTACACCAACGCGCAGGTGTGGGAGCGCTTCGAGCCGGGCCTCGTCACGCTGTGCTCGCCCGACCCGCAGGCCTTCCGTCCGCCGGAGGAGAAGGCCAATGTGCTGCATGTCGGCCTGCCGACCAACTTCAAGGCCTCCGCCTTCGCCGACGACAAGCACAACAAGGTGCTGCGCGAGCTCGAAGCCGACATCGACGCCGTGACGCTCGACGGCCAGGACGTTCCGGTGAAGCTGAAGGTGTTCGATTCGCTGTTCGTGCCGCTGGCGAAGTGGTCGATGCTGCTGACCGGCAACTACCGCTGCATTACGCCATCGGAGCCGCAATCGATCCGCGACGCCGTGCATGGCGACCTCAAGCGCTCGCAGGCGATCTATGATCACGTCGACGCCATCGCGCGCAAGCTCGGCGCCGATCCCGCGGACCAGGTGCCGTTCGCGAAATACGCCAAGGCCGCGGAAAGCCTGCTCAAGCCGTCATCGGCGGCCCGTGCGGTCGCCGCCGGCGCGCCCTTCATCGAGCGCGTCGACCTGCTGGTGAAGCTGATCTCGCACCAGCTCGGTACGCCGAGCGCCGAGATCGACCGCACGGTCGAGACGGTCGATCAGAAGCTGAACGAGAAGATCGTGCAGGGCGGCTCCGGCGCGGAGTGACAGAATGGCTGGCGAGGGCATGCGTGTCCTCGCCATGCATCGGCGATCGGCAAGGCCGGCAATTGCGGCTACCGAACGCATGGCTCGGCGCTGTCCGGCTGAGGTAGGCTCGCGCAGCTGCGGTTGGGAGCAACGGACATGCCGAGCAAATCGCTTCCTCTCCTTGCAATCTACGGCGACCTCGATCGCGCACGCGACATCATGCGCGCCTGGCAGCCGCTCGATCATCTCGCCCCCGAAGACGCCGAGATCGTCGTGAAGGCGATCGCCGAAGGCATCGCGCGCGGGCGCCGGCACGGGCTCGAGATGGGGCAGTGTCATCAGGCGGCATAGGTGCGCTTGCGTATCGCGACGTGTTTCTTGTGAGGTGAGCACGCTCGTCAGGCTCCCTCTCCCCTTGCGGGAGAGGGTGGGGAGAGGGGTGGCTCCGGGCGAGAGGGTCGACGTGAAGTCAGCGCTCGCAATCTCGGCTACTCGTCGTGTGTGCTCGACTGAATGGGAGAAAGCGCGCCGTGTGGCACCCCTCTCCCCAGCCCTGCCCCGCAAGGAGGGGCGGGAGCCCTTCCGCCAGTGACTCCCTTACGAGAAGTTAGTCACCAACGCGAAGCGACCGCTAGCCCTGATGCGTCACGGCCAAAACCGTCACCGAACGCGTCTGCTGGCTCGGTGTCTGAAAATCGATCGTCTGGCCGACCGACAATCCGATCAGCGCCGCGCCGACCGGCGTCAGCACCGAGATGCGCCGCAGCGCGATGTCGGCTTCGTGCGGGTAGACGAGCACGACCTCCCTGACGTCGCCGGTCTCGTCGTCGCGGTAGCGCACAAGCGAGCCCATGCGGACTACGTCATGCAAATCGGCATCGTCGGCGACGAGCTGGGCGCGGTCCGTCTCGCGTGCGAGGAACTGGGCGACGCGGGGAAACACAGCCATGCTGGAATCGGCCAGCGCGCTGAGGCGATGCGCCTCGCTCGCGGTGATGACGATCGGCGGCAATGCCGGGGCGGTAAAGCTGCTCTGAATGGTTCGGGTCATGTCGGTTGATCTTTGTGGTTGATCGGAGGCGCACGAGCGCCGGCGCGCGGATATCTCGCGACGCGACGGACTGAAATGATTTGATGGCGTCGAGGAATCCGGACGGCGTGCGATCGCCGGCCGGCTAATTGCCTGCGTGCAAACGTCCGGCGCGCAATTCGCGGCGCGCAATACGGGTGTCGATGCGGAGCGTGTCGATCATGGCACCATCAACATAGCCGCTGGCGACGGCGCATCCATTGCGGCGAAAGCGCGCACGCGGCCGCGTGGAACGATGCGCCATCGCCGACGGACCGAGCGTCAGGGCTGTCCAATGCCGGACAGGCCGAGCACTGCGCCGGCAGCAAGCGCGACAAGCGGATGGATGCGGGTCGTGGTGGTAGCGATCGCGACCATTGCCGCGATCAGGATCGTGCCCCAGCTCGAGGCCGATGCGTGGGTAATGACGATGGCGCTGGCGGTGACGAGCCCGGCGGTGACCGGAACCAAACCGGCCTGCACGGTGCGGCGCCAGGGCCGGTCCTTGAAGCGTTCCCAGAGCCGAAGCGCGAAGCCTGTCACCAGCGACGACGGACCGAACTTGGCGAGCGACGTCACCAGCACGCCGGAGAAGCCCGCGACGTGCCAGCCGACCAGCGGCACCACCATCATGTTCGGCCCGGGTGCGGCCTGCGCCAGCGCGAACAGCGCGCCGAATTCCTGCGCCGTCATCCAGTGATGGACGTCGACCACCTGACGCTGCATCTCCGGCAGGATGGTGTTGCCGCCGCCAAAGGCGAGCAGCGAGAGCTCGGCGAAGATCAGCGCGAGCGTGACGAGGGTTGCGCTCATGACGCCTGCCGCGACCTGAGGACAATGCTGAGCGGCGCCAGCGTCAGCAGGGTCGGCAGCAGCGGCAAGCGAAACACGGCGATCGCCAGCACGCAGAGCGCGCCGATGAACAGGCCGACCACATCCCGCCGCAGCGGCCAGGCGATCTTGATTGCGGTGGAAATCAGCAGCCCGGCTGCCGCGGCGGCGAGACCGCCGAACAGATGACGGACGACCGGGTCGTCGGCGAAGCGGCCATAGATCACGCCAAGGCCGATCACGACCGCGGTCGGCACCGCGATCAGGCCGAGGATCGCCGCGAACGCGCCGGGAATGCCGCGAAACTTCAGCCCGACCGCAACCGACATGTTGATGATGTTGCCGCCGGGCAGAAACTGGCACAGCCCGAGCAGGTCGGTGAACTCCGCGCCGGTGAGCCAGCCGCGCTTCTCCACCATCATGTGGCGTGCCAGCGGCAGCACGCCGCCGAAACCGGTCAGTCCGAGAATGAAGAAGCCCGTGAACAACTCGCCGACATCGGGTGCGACATGCTTGGTGGTTTGCGCGGCGGGGATGGCGTCCATCGGCGGGGCGGCTCCGGTTCGATTGTTCTTCGAGCGGACTCTAGTTGGCCGCGTGCCAAATATCCAATATATGGATAAGGGAATTTGCATATCCATTGCATATGGATTGCCTGCCCATGATCGAGCTGCGCCATCTCCGCTATGCCGTCGCGGTCGCCGAGGAAGGCCATATCACCCGCGCCGCCGCGCGACTCGGCATCCAGCAGCCGCCGCTGAGCCAGCAGATCCGCGCGCTGGAGGCCGCGATCGGCGCGCCGCTGTTTCGCCGGCAGCCGCGCGGGGTCGAACTGACCGCCGCCGGCCGTGCCTTCGTCGGCAAGGCGCGCGCGATCCTGCGCGACGCCGACCTTGCCGTCGAGGCCGCGCGCCGCGCGAGCCGCGGCCAGGAAGGCCAGCTGGCCATCGGCTTCACCTCTTCGGCCGCTTTCCATCCCTTCGTCACCGGCGTGATGCGCGAAATGCGCGAGCGCGCGCCGGCGATCACGCTGTCGCTCGAGGAGGCCTCGACCGGCGAGTTGATCGCAGCCGTCGAGGCCGATCGGCTCGATGCCGCATTCGTGCGCGCACCAAGCGAGCGGCTGGAGACCCTCACGATCACGCATCTGCTCGACGAGGAGATGGTGGTTGCACTGCCGGACCATCATCCGCGCGCCCGCAAGGACACGCGGCGGCGGATTTCGCTGGCGTCGCTCGCCGACGAGCCGCTGATCCTCTACCGCCGTCCGACCGGGCCGGGCCTCTATGACAGCATCATCGCCGCCTGTCGTGCCGCGGGCTTCAGCCCGAAGGTGGCGCAGGAGGCGACGCGGATGGTGTCGACGCTCAGCCTGGTCGCGGCGGGGCTCGGCATTTCGATCGTGCCGGAATCGATGGCGCGGCTCGAGACCGCCGGCGTGTCCTATCTTCGCCTCGACCGCGCCACGGGCCTCGTCGCGCCGCTCGCGCTGGCCCGCAAGAAGGGCCCCGCCGGCGGCACGCTCGGCCGCCTGCTCGGGATTGTGACGCGGCGGGTAAAGGACCGCGCCGGCGATTAGTGGAGCCTGCGCGACGTAGCAGAATGTCGCCGCTGCCGCCGATGGCGTGGAATGTGGGGAGTTTGGCGAACGCGCGCGTTCGGGCGCGGCTAGACAGCTCCATCGAATCCGGTTGCCCGCGCGCGGATCGCAACAGCTCGGTTGCGATCGGAGGCTTCGGGCTCAATCAACACCGCGAAAGGCATTCCCCGATGGCGCGTTTTCCTGTCCATACGCTCGAGTCCGCCCCTGAAGCCTCGAGGCCTGCTTTGCGCGAGGTCGAGGCGCGGTTTGGCATGATCCCGAACCTTGCGGCGGCGATGGCGACGTCACCCGTGCTGATCCAGAGCTTCATCGGCATCTTCGACAAGGTTCACGGCGGCAGCTTCACCGAGCAGCAGATCCAGACCGTGCTGCTCACCGACGCGGTAACCAATGGCTGCGCCTGGGCGGTCGCGCTGCATTCCGCGCTCGGCTTGCAGGCCGGCCTCGATCCGGCCGATGTCGATGCGATGCGCGCCGGCCGCTCGCCTGCCGACAGGACGCTCGGCGCGCTCTCGACGCTGGCGCGGTCGCTGATCGAGAAGCGCGGGCGGCTCGACGATGAGGAGATCGAACGATTCCTGGCGGCCGGGTTCTACAAGGACCTCGTGCTCGAGGTGATCACCATCGTGGCGGCGTCGACCATCACCAACTACACCGGCAGCGTCACCAATCCGCCGCTTGAGGCGGCGTTGCAGGAATATGCCTGGAAAGGCTGAGACGGTCGCGCTCCAGGGTCTTTACTGCACGCTGGCTGCGGATCGAAGCGCATTCTAGCCCGCAAATCTGGCGCGGTAGTCTTGCGGCGTGGTCGACAGCAGGCGCAGGAAGCTGCGGCGCATCGTTTCCTCGGACCCGAAGCCGCAGCGCTGCGAGATGCGTTTGATCGGCAGGCGCGTTTCCGAGAGCAGATGCCGCGCGCCCTCGACCCGGAGCCGCTCGATCGCGCGCGCCGGCGTCAAGCCGGTCGCTTCGGCGTAATGGCGGCTGAAGCTGCGCTCGCTCATACCGGCCTGTTTCGCCAGCGTCGACAGCGAGAGGTCGCCGGCCAGATGGTTGCTGATCCAGTCGTGCAGCGCGCTGAACCTGTCGTCGGTTGCCTGTAGCGACAGGATTTCGCTGAATTGCGCCTGTCCGCCCGGCCGCTTGAAAAACACCACGAGATAACGGGCGACGGCAAGCGCCGCGGTGCGGCCGAGATCCTCCTCCACCAGCGCCAGCGCTAGATCGATGCCGGAGGTGACGCCGGCTGACGTCCAGAACGAACCATCGCGCACGAAGATCGGATCGGGTTCGACGCGGACATCGGGAAAGCGCTCGGCGAGCTCTGCGCAAAATCCCCAATGGGTCGCGGCACGCCGGCCATCGAGGGCGCCGGATGCGGCGAGCAGGAACGCGCCGGTGCAGACCGATGCGGTGCGGCGCGCCTGCCCGGCGCGTTCGCGCACCCAGTCCACCAGGACGGCGTCGGCCGCCGCGGCGTTGACGCCGTCGCCGCCCGGAATCACCAGCGTGTCGACCGCGCTGTCGATGGCGGGCAGTGGATACACCGCGAGCCCGACGCCGGCGGACGACTCGACGCTCGGGCCATTCTTTGCAACGACGCGGACTTCATATGGCTCGGCGTTGCCAGCCTTGGCCGCCAGCGCATTGGCGGATGCGAACACCTGCAATGGCCCGGTGACGTCGAGCAACTGCACAGCCGGATAGGCCAGCACCTCGATCGAGCGGCGGCGATTTGGCGAAAAACGTGGGCTGGTTGGCGTCATCGCCGAAACCTGCCGCGCTAGATTCGCTTTGTCCATAGCGTAAGGAAAGTTCGATGATTGCTCACGATGTTCATCTGCGGATCGGTTCGCTGCTGTTCGAAGGCGTCGATCAAATCGATTTGACCGGGCCGTTCGAGGTGCTGTCACGGATTCCGAATTCGACCTGCCGCATCTACGGCAAGACCGCCGAGCCGGTCCGCGACATCAAGGGATTGCGGCTGACACCGGACGCAACGCTGGCCGATGCGCCGCCGCTCGATGTGTTGCATGTGCCGGGCGGCTTCGGTCAGGAAGCCTTGATGGAAGACGCGGAGGTGCTCGGCTGGATCAGCCGGCAGGCAGCGGGCGGATGCCGCATCTTCTCGGTCTGTACCGGAGCCCTGCTGTGCGGAGCGGCCGGCCTGTTGAAGGGACGCAGGGCGACGACGCATTGGGCTTCGCTGCATCTGTTGCCGTTCTTCGGCGCTGTTCCCGTGAATGAGCGCGTGGTGATCGATGGCAGCTACATCTTTGCCGCCGGCGTGACCTCGGGCATCGACGGAGCGTTGCGGCTGGCGGCTGAATTGCGCGGCGACGATGCCGCGCGGTCGATCCAGCTCTATATGGCCTATGCACCGGAGCCGCCGTTCGACAGCGGCACGCCGGAGACGGCGCCGCCCGCGATCCTTCAGCAGGCCCGGCAAGCCGTGCGCGCGATCACGGCGCAGCGGGAGGAGACCGCGCGCCGCGTGGCTGCGAAGCTGGGCGTCGTCGTGCAGGGAGTCTGAGCGTGGACTAGTTTCCCGGCGCGAAGCTGCAGTCGGCGCCGCCGCCGGCCTTGTCCTTGATCACCGTCGGATCGAGCGTGCAGGACAGTTTCGACAGCGCCTCGTAGATCGTACCGGCGGCGCCGTCGGGCGGCACGCCGGCGAGCGCTTCGGTGGCGAAGATCGCGTTGGCCTCGCGTCCCTTCACGGTACGGGTGTTGCCGCCGAACGTCAGCGCGCAGGAGCGCGAGGTGATGTCGACATTGCTGGCGCGGCAGACGACCTTGTCGGCGGTGACGACGATCTTCCTGGTGATGGGGACATTGCTGTCACCATTGAAGAACGCGGCGACCGCCTTCTTCTCCTTGGCCGGCAACGGCGCGTAGGGCGCCACCACGCCGGCGAGCGCCAGCGCGACCGAGCCCGAGGTGGTCGCGGGCGCGGCCCACGTGGCAGACGCGGCCAGCGACATTGAACATGCGAGGATCGTCAATCGGCCAAGCCTCATTCCAGGCCTCATTCCAGGCCTCATTCCAAGTCTCATTCCCGTCTCCTGTACCTGCGCTTTCCGCGGCGCGGAATCGCTAGCACGTCTCGCGGCCTGAACAGGTGACGCCATTCACAGGCGATCCCGCAACTTCGCGTGAGACGCGGATGCGCACAGGGCAGGGCGGCCCCGCGTGGACCGGCTTGCACGATCGCGCCATCGGCGGCACAGTCCGGTCCGTGGCAGCGATGCCGCCAACAACGACGACAAGAAGATCAATCCGGGGAACGCCATGGCGGCCACGCGCATCGACTGCGACATCCATCCCGCGGTGGGGGGAACGCGCACCACGCTGCTGCCTTATCTGAGCGATCACTGGAAGGAACAGGTGGTCAGCCGCGCCATCGACGGGCTCGATCTCAATTCCTATCCGCCGTCGATGCCGCTGTCCGGCCGCGCCGACTGGCGGCCGGCCGACGGCAGCAAGCCCGGCAGCGATCTTGCCATGGTGCAGCGCGGCGCATTCGACCAGCTCGGCGCCAGCCACGCGATCTGCAACGTCGTCTATGGCGCGCAGGCGGTGTTCGATTCGTACATGGCGGCGGACTTCTGCAAGGCGATCAACGACTGGATCGCGGCCGAGTGGCTCGCCAGGGACAAGCGGCTGCGCGCCTCGATCGTGGTGCCGATCCAGGCGCCGGATCTCGCGGTCGAGGAGATCGAGCGCAGGGCCGGCGACAACAGGTTCGTCTCGGTGCTGGTGCCCTCGCAAGGCGAGACGCTGCTCGGGCGGCGGCATTACTGGCCGATCTACCAGGCCGCGGAGAAGCACAAGCTGCCGATCGCGATTCACGCCGGCAGCGCCTACCGCGGCGCGCCGAGCTCGATCGGCTGGCCGTCCTACCGCTACGAATATTATCTCGCCGAGGCGCAGGCGTTCCAGGCACAGACGTTAAGCCTGATCTATGAGGGCGTGTTCGGGAAGTATCCCGGATTGACCGTCGTGCTGATGGAGTCGGGCGTCAGCTGGCTGCCGGCCTTCATGTGGCGCGCCAACAAGACCTGGCGCGGCGTGCGCGTCGAGGTGCCGTGGGTGGAGCGCGAGCCGGCCGCGATCATCCGCGATCATTTCCGCGTCACCATGCAGCCGTTCGACGCGCCGCTGGATGCAACCGGCGTCGCCGACATCATCGACCAGATCGGCTCCGACAAGATGTTCCTGTTCGCATCCGACTATCCGCATTGGCAGTTCGACGGTGACGATCCGATCCCGCCGCATCTGCCGAAAAGTCTTGTCGAGCGGATGTGCGAGGACAATCCGATTGAAACGTTCCCGCGTCTGAAGCTCGACGCTGACCAATTTCAAAGGAGGATCGCATGAGTGACGTCATCGACCGCCCGATGCTCGACCAGGAGAAGGCCGCCGCAACGCGGCTCAGAATTATCGATTGCGACATCCATCCGAGCATTCACGCGCACAGCGACCTCAACGAGTTCCTGCCGAAACGCTGGCAGCAGCATCTGAAGGAATATGGCAGCCATCTGCGCACGCCCTATATCGGCACCACGCCGTATCCGCGTTCCTCGCCGCTGATCGCGCGGCGCGATGCTTGGCCGCCGACCGGCGGCGTACCCGGCTCCGATCTCGATTTCATGCGCAAGCAGCATCTCGATCCCTTCGACGTCGAGTTCGGCATCCTGCAGGTGCTCGACCTCTTCATCTTCTCGCAGCAGAATCTGGAATTCGGCGCCGCGATCCAGCGCGCCATCAACGACTGGCAACTGGCGTTCTGGGCGCATCGCGATCCGCGCCTGAAGGCCTCGATCCTGGTCGGGCAGGACGGCTCGGACCTCGGCCTCGCCGAGATCGAGCGCTGCGCCAGATCAGGCGAATACATCCAGATCAACGTCTCGCCGCGCGCCAACGAACCGCTCGGCCGCCGCCGCTACTGGCCGATCTATGAACGCGCGCAGGAGCTCGATCTGCCGCTCGGCATCCATGTCGGCGGCTATGGCGGGCATGCGCCGACCGGCGGCGGCTGGCCGTCCTATTATTGCGAGGAGCATCAGTCGAACGCGCACACGGTGGCCTCGAATCTCACCAGCCTGGTACTGGAAGGTGTTCCCGAGCGCTTCCCGAAACTGAAGATCGTGTTCATCGAGGGTGGCTTCGGCTGGATCCCCGCGACGATGTGGCGGATGGATCAGCACTTTGAGCGCTTCCGCAGCGAGGTGCCGCATCTGAAGCGCAGGCCGAGCGAATATGTGAAGCAGCATTTCTGGTTCACGACTCAGCCGATCGACGAGCCTGATGAAGCCAGGCATCTGCGCCAGCTGATCGAATGGGTCGGCATCGACCGGCTGTTGTTCTCGTCGGACTATCCGCATTGGGACTATGACGACGCTCGCTACGCCTTCAAGACACCGCTGACGGAAGCCGAGCGTCGCAAGATCTTCAATGCCAACGCCCGCGCGGTTTACAAGTTCTAGAGCAGATGACTTTACTCGGAACCGAGCAGCGGACCCCACTTCACCTCGCCCCGCGTGCGGGGAGAGGCATAGGCCGCCTTCGGCGGCCGTTCTCAAGAACGCCGAAGCGGAGCTTCGGCTATGACGCATCGTCAGATGCGTTCCGGGTGAGGGGGAATCTCCGCGGACGCAGCTATCGCCGGACACGCGTAGACAGCCCCTCACCCCAACCCTCTCCCCGCAAGAACGGGGCGAGGGAGCGCGCCGCCGTCGCGGTCGCTATCCGACCCAATCTCATTGTCCTCTAGGATTCCGATGACCCGTCACATCGTCGCGCGCACCAGTGAGATTCCGACCGGCGGCAACAAGGTGTTCGGCCTCGAGGGCCGCGACATCGTCGTGTTCCACGTCAATGGCGAGTTCTTCGCGCTGCTCAATCGCTGTCCGCATGAGGGCGCGCCGCTGGAGAAGGCGGCCTGCGTCGCGCGCCTGACCTCGCCGGAGCCCGGCGTCTATCAGCGCGATCGGGTCGGCGAGATGCTGCGCTGTCCGTGGCACGGCTGGGAATTCGACATCCGCAACGGGCAGTCCTGGTTCGATCCCAAACGGTTCAGGATCCGCTCCTATCCTGTCGCGGTCGAGAGCGGCGCCGAGTTGCAGAAGGGGCCGTATGTCGCCGAGACGTTCCCGGTGCACATCGAGGACAATTACGTGATCGTCGAAGTTTAACGGACGCTATACGCACCTTCGTCATGGCCGGGAGCCCGGCCATGACGTTCTGCGCAAATCATCTGTTGCAATTATTGCAATAATGAAGTGTCGTCGACGACAATTATAATAATCGCCGCAATGGGCCACCTTGAGCTGGCGGTCGGGAATGGACCCGTCCACCACATCAGGAACGGCACATGAAGCTCTACTACTTCGCTCTCTCCGGCCACGCGCATCGCGCGCGCCTGTTTTTGTCCCTGCTGGGCATTCCGCACGAACTGGTCGACGTCGACCTCAAGTCCGCCGCGCAGAAGCGGCCGGAGTTTCTCGCGCTCAACCCGTTCGGCCAGGTGCCGGTGCTGGACGATGACGGCACCATCATCTCCGACTCCAACGCGATCCTGGTCTATCTCGCGACCAAGCTCGGCCGGACCGACTGGCTGCCGCAGGATGCCAAGGGCGCTGCCGCGGTCCAGCGCTGGCTGTCGGTTGCTGCCGGCGATCTCGCGTTTGGGCCCGCAGCGGCACGGCTCATCACGGTGTTCGGCGCGAAGCGCGATCCAGAAGAAGTGATCGCGCGGGCGCATGCTCTGCTGAAGCGGCTCGAAGCCCATCTCGCCGGTCGCGACTGGCTGGTCGGTACGGCGCCGACGGTCGCAGACGTCGCGCTCTACAGCTATTTGTCGAGCGCGCCCGAAGGCAATGTCGATCTCTCCGCCTATGCGCGCGTCAACGCGTGGCTGCGCCGGATC
Organism: Bradyrhizobium sp. BR2003; assembly: GCF_009720285.1. Classification (NCBI taxonomy): domain Bacteria; kingdom Pseudomonadati; phylum Pseudomonadota; class Alphaproteobacteria; order Hyphomicrobiales; family Nitrobacteraceae; genus Bradyrhizobium; species Bradyrhizobium sp. BR2003. Next base: position 176,452 of record NZ_SMYJ01000030.1, on the reverse strand, counting down.
GAGGCGCTGCCGGGCTTCGTGGCCTTCGCCAGGACTCCCGTCGGTCTGGCGGCTGCGTGACGTGCTGACCGGGCGTGCCGTCAGGCGCGCCCGTCCAACCCCGAAGGGGAGGGCGATACGATGAGCGACAGACGAACCAAGAGCAAGCTCGCGACCTGGCACGCCGGCGAAAAGGCGATCCAGCAGCAGGTCGGCGTCGCCGAGAAGATGGAGGCCGTCGGCCAGCGCGCGGTGCGCGACTTCATGCCCGACCAGCACCGCGATTTCTTCGCGCAGATTCCCTTCATCGTCGTCGGCAGCGTGGACCGAAGCGGCGACGCCTGGGCTTCGCTGCTGGCCGGCAGGCCCGGCTTCATCGCCTCGCCGACATCGCGCAGCCTCGAGATCGATGCGCGGCCTGACGCCAGCGATCCCGTCAGCGCAGGCATGCGCGAGGGCGATGCGATCGGACTGCTCGGAATCGAACTGCACACGCGGCGCCGCAACCGTGCCAACGGGCTACTGCGCGCAGCATCAGGCAAGGCGCTCAGCTTCGAGCTCGATCAGAGCTTCGGCAATTGCGCGCAGTATATCCAGCTCCGCGATTTCGCCTTCGTGCGCGCGCCGGATGAATCTTTCGCGGGAGAGATCGAGGCGAGCACGACGCTCGATCAGGCCGCGCGCGACATGATCAAGGCGGCCGACACGTTCTTCGTGGCGTCCTATGCCGAGCGCGAGGACCGTCGCCAGGTCGACGTCTCGCATCGCGGCGGCCGGGCGGGCTTCGTCCGCGTCGCCGACGACGGCACGCTGACGATTCCCGATTTCGCCGGCAATCTGTTCTTCAGCACGCTCGGCAACATCCTCGTCAACGGCAAGGCCGGGCTGGTGTTTGTCGATTTCGAAACCGGCGACTTGCTGCAGCTGAGCGGCGATGCCGAGGTGATGCTGGACTCGCCGGAGATCGCGGCGTTTCAGGGCGCCGAACGGTTCTGGAGTTTCCGTGCCCGCCGTGTGGTGCGCAGGCGCGGCGCGCTGCCGCTGCGCTGGGCGTTCCGGGCCGAAGGCTGGTCGCCGAATTCGCTGATGACCGGCGACTGGGCGCAGGCCGCCGAGCGGATCCGCGCGGCCGAGCGCGCGACGCAGTGGCGGCCGTTCAAGGTCACCAGGATCGTCGACGAGAGCCGATCGATGCGCTCGCTTCATTTGCAGCCTGACGACGGCGCGGGGTTGCTTCCGCACCGGGCGGGACAGCACTTACCGATTCGTCTCTCGTTGCCCGGTATCGACAAGCCCGTCATCCGCACCTACACGCTGTCGGTCGCGCCGTCGGACGGCATGTACCGCATCAGCGTGAAGCGCGACGGTGTCGTATCGCAACATCTCCACGACAGCATCCATGTCGGCGACATCATCGAAGCGCGCGCGCCGGCCGGCGGCTTCACGATCGATGCGCGCGAGAAGCGGCCCGCGGTGCTGCTCGCCGGCGGTGTCGGCATCACGCCGCTGCTCGCGATGCTGCGCCACGTGGTCTATGAAGGGCTGCGCACCCGCAGCATCCGGCCGACATTCCTGTTTCAGGCCGCGCATGCGAAACAGGACCGCGCGTTCGGCGACGAATTGCAGCAGCTGGTGGATGCCGCCGGCGGCGCCGTGCGGATCATCCGCGTCCTCGGCGATGTCGACGGCGCCGAGCAGGGCACAGACTACGACGCTGCGGGACGGATCGACATGGCGCTGTTGTCGCGCGTCCTGCCGTTCAATGACTACGACTTCTATCTGTGCGGACCGCCGCAGTTCACCCAATCGCTCTATGACGCCCTGCGCGGCTACAACATTGCCGACGGCAGGATTCACGCCGAAGCCTTCGGTCCTTCATCGCTGGTCCGGAAGCCCGACCTCGTCACCGCAACGCCGCCGCGCCGGCCGCCGGCGACGACGCCGATCCCGGTCGCCTTCACCGCATCGCTGAAGGAGGCGCGCTGGACGCCGGAGGCGGGGACGCTGCTCGAACTGGCCGAAGCGCGCGGCCTCAGCCCCGCCTTCAGCTGCCGGGAAGGCAATTGCGGAACCTGCCGAACCCGATTGCTGGCTGGCGCCGTGACCTATGTGAAGCAGCCCGCCGCCGAGGTGGCCGATGACGAGGTGCTGATCTGCTGCGCCGTCCCGGCGAAGCCGGAGGCCGACGGCGAGGGGCGGATCCAGCTCGCGCTGTGACCGAACCGCGCCTGCCGATGGTTCGGGTGCATGGCGCCTTCGCGGCCGCTCAGCCCATGCTGCCCGGCATGAAGCAGCGCGGCCTCGGGTGCCCGTCCAGATAATACGGCCAGACCATGGTGCGGCCGGCGCGGTTCGGTCCGGCGACGACGGCGTCATCGGGAACGTCGACCCACTCACCCTCGAGGCGAACACGATAGTGGCCGTCCTTGGTGTCCCAATCGGCGTCATCGACACGCTTCGCGTCACTGCCGTCGCAGCAGGGGCCCTTGACGCTGCGCAGGCTCTCATACCAGCCGTTCAATTCGGGTTGCTGGTGATCATGGGCCTGCGCCGGGCCGATCGCCGGCTTCGCCAGCAGGGCCGTGACTGCAACGAGCGTCGCACGCCAAAACCGTTTGTTCATCTGATCCTCGAATCCGGAAAGCCCATGACAGCCAATCCGGACATGGTCATCGGGATCAGGACATCAATTAGATGATGATCGACATATCATCACATTCGTGCGAGCGCAGCGGGGCGCTGCGGAAGGCCGGGTGCTGACCAACTCAGGCGAACAGGCTCATCACCTGGTCGATCACGGCCTTCACCTGCTTCGAGTCCGGCCTCTGGTGCGCGAGCGCCAGCAGTCCGGCATTCACCACCATGATGGTGTGGGCGGTGACGTCAGGGTCAAAGCCCTTGCTGAACTGGGCGCGGTCAGTGCGTAGCCGCGTGCGCAGCAGCTCTTCAAGCCGCCGGTTGTAGCGCTCGATGCTCTTGCGGAGCTCGACCTGGTCGAGCGAACCGTCGGTCGCGGAATTGATCGACAGGCAGCCGCGCTGTCCCTTCTCACCCGAGCAATAGGGAATGAATCCGGTGAGCCATTGCTTGATGACGTCCCGCGCGGGCCCCGGCTGCGCCAGCACGCGCTCGGCCCAGCCAAGGATGCCGTCATGATAGCGGTCTAGCACTTTCAGGAACAACGCGTTCTTGTCGCCGAACGCCGCGTACAGGCTGGGCTTGGCGACGCCGCTCGCCGCCGTGATCTCGTCGAGCGAGGTCGCCTGAAAGCCCTTCTGCCAGAACATCTGGCGGGCGATTTCCAGGACATCGTCAGGATCGAAGCTGCGCGGTCTTGCCATATCCGTCTTTTATGTACTCTCGCGTTGGATGGGAAGCCCTCAGCTCATCCTGGAAGCTTTTCGGCCTGTTGACGTTCGGCTCATTCAATACTATTAAGTACAGAATGAAATACGGAGAGGTGCCATGAAGGCTGTTCAGGTCGTTGCGTTTGGACGTGCCGCGGAGGTGGTCAAGCTCAACGAGGTGCCGGACGTGGGCAGCCCCGGCCCCGACGAAGTCGTGGTCGCGGTGGAGGCCGCGCCGATCAACAATTCGGATTTCATGATCATCGCCGGGCGCTATGGCTATCTGCCGTCGCCGCCGGCCACGCTCGGGATCGAGGGCGTTGGAAGGGTCGTGGCCAGAGGAGCGCAGGTGAAGAACCTGAAGGAGGGCGACCGCACGCTGATTCCATTCACAGTCCCGACCTGGACCGAGCGGGTCAAATTCACGGCGTCATGGCAGCGTCCACTGCCCGAGACTGCGGATGTCCGGCAGCTCTCAATGATCGGGGTCAACCCGGCCACTGCCTATTTGCTGCTGACCGATTTCGTGAAAGTTGCGCCCGGTGGCTGGGTGATCCAGAACGGCGCCAACTCGGCGACGGCCCGCGCGGTGATGGCCATCGCCAAGTCGCTCGGGCTCAAGACCGTCAACATCGTCCGGCGCGAGGAGGTCGTGGATGAGGTCAAGGCGATCGGCGGCGATATCGTGCTGCTCGACGGGCCGGATCTCGCCAAGCGCGTCGCCAGGGAAACGGGTCGGGCGCCGATCCAGCTGGCGCTTGACGTCGTTGGCGGCTCATCCGCCTTGAACCTGATGAACTGCCTCGCGCCAAAAGGCGTGCTGGTGATCTACAGCGCGATGAGCGGCCAGCCGTTCTCCGGCTCGGCCTTGAGCGTGATCTTCAACGAGGTGTCGGTGCGCGGCTTCTGGCTCGGCCATTGGGGCAAGACCGCGACGGACGAAGCGTTGGCCGGAATGTACGACCATCTGGTGCCGATGGTCGCATCCGGCGCGATCAGCGCGCCGGTGGTCGGGACCTATCGCCTGGAGGATTTTTCGCAGGCGATCGCGCAGGCGTCGGCATTCAAGGGCAAGGTGGTCTTCACGCCAAGCTAGGCCGCGCGTCCGGAAATTCGCCGGCGTGACGCGGCGCCGCCATGTTCGCCTTCGCCGACATGTGTCCGCACGTCACGCCGGAGCAGCTAGACGATGGTCGAGAGCGTGAACGCGTGCCACGCACTCCAGTCAATGCCATCGTACGCGCGCACATACATTGTTTCAGTGCCGGTGGTGGCGCCGCCACGCATCCAGACATCATCGAGGTCGGCGGCATTGACGTCGATCACCGTGCTGGCTGCCCAATGGGAATTCGCAGAGGTCCAGAAGTAGCCGCTGTCGGCGTTGCCGCCGCCATCCCAAAATTGATAGGCGGCCGCGGGATTTGCGTCAGCGTCGGGATAGGACACCAGGTTGCCGACCTGGCTCCACTCGTTGACGTGCAAGGTCTGGTTGCTGATCGAGGCATCGGGGGCGTGGTTTGCCAGACTGGTCACGGTAAAGCTGTCCCAGGCACTCCAGCTCGTTCCGTCGAAAGCGCGTACAAACATGGAATCGGTACCGGCCGCGGTGCCACCTCGCACCCATACATTGGCGAGGTCGGACGCCGAGACGTCGATGACTGTGCTGGACGCCCAGTGCGAATTGTCGGGCGTCCAGAAATAGGCGCTGGTCGCAGCCCCGCCACCGTCCCAGAACTGGTATTGGGTGATTGCATCGCCGTCGGCGTCGGATGCCGTCGTCCAGTTGACGAGCTGCGCCCATTGCGCGGCGTTCAGCGTATGATCGTTGATCGTCGCGGTCGGAGCCGTATTGGTCGACGTCAGATTAAAGCTGTCCCAATTGCTCCAGGCGGTGCCGTCGAATGCCCTTACCCACATCGTCTCGGAACCGGTTGTCGAGCCGCCACGGATCCAAACATTGGCGAGATCGGCAGCCGAAACGTCGATCGTCGTGTTGGCGGCCCAGTGTGAATTGTCGGGCGTCCAGAAATAGGCGCTGGTCGCGCCCGCGCCGCCGTCCCAGAACTGGTATTTGGTGATCGTGTCACTTTCGGCATCGGTGGCAGTGAGCCAGCCTTGCGGTTTGACCCATTGATTGACGTGCAGCGACTGGTCGTTGATCGTCGCGACCGGCACCGTGTTCGGCGTCGACGTCACGGTGAATGTGTCCCAATTGCTCCACTCCGTTCCGTCGAATCCCCTTACCCACATCGTCTCGGAACCGGTTGTCGAGCCGCCATGAATCCAGACATTGGCGAGGTCCGCAGCCGAAACGTCGATCGTCGTGTTGGCAGCCCAGTGGGAATTGTCGGGGGTCCAGAAATAGCCGCTGGTTGCGGCGGTGCCGCTATCCCAGAATTGGTACTTCGTGATCGCGTCGCCATCGGCATCGGTCGTGGTCAACCAGTTGTCGACGGTGACCCATTGATCGATATGTACGGAATGATCGTTGGCTGTCACGACGGGCGGGGTGTTGGCCGACGTCAGCGTGAAGCTGTCCCAGTTGCTCCAGTTCGTTCCGTCGAACGCTCTGACCCAGAACGTCTCGGAACCGGTTGTCGAGCCGCCCTTGATCCAGACATCGGCCAGATCGGCGGCCGCAACTTCGATCGTCGTGTTGGCAGCCCAATGGTCATTGGTGGAAGTCCAGAAATAGGCGCTGGTCGCGGAGGTGCCGGCGTCCCAGAACTGGTATTTGGTGGCTGCATCCCCATTGGCATCGGAGTAGGTCAGCCAGTTCGTGGCTTGCGTCCATGTATTGGTGTGCAGCTGCACGTCGGGGACCGTGACGACCGGCGCAGTGTTTGGAATCGTCGTGAGCGTGAAAGACGTCCAGTTGCCCCAATCGGTCCCGTCGAAGGCGCGTACCCACAGTGTCTCTGTGCCGCCGACTGCACCGGCACGCACCCACACATCGGAGAGGTCGGACGCCGCAACTTCGATCGTCGTGTTGGCGGCCCAATGGTCGTTGGTGGAAGTCCAGAAATAGGCGCTGTTCGCAGCCGAGCCGCCATCCCAGAACTGAAATTTCTGCGCGGGATTGCCGTCGGAGTCGGCATAAGTGAGCCACGGCTGCATCTTTTGCCACTGATTGTACAACAGGCTGTGGTTGCCAATCGTGACGACCGGTGCGGAATTGGCCATGGTTTGCGTCCTCGTGGGGTGCGCCGGTCGAAACCGGCTAATTTGCAAGGTGCAAGGCAATCAATTTGGCCCGTGAGGCGGGCCGGTCCTGGTCAAGTGTCGTTCGGCTGAGATCAGCGCTAAAGAAATCGTTAATATCAAATTCAGGATCGCAGAATTTGAATGCAGCATCTATGATGGGTGTCACGCCCATCGGTTTAGTCGCCTGCGGCAAAGTGTCCTAGACCCCGGTTGCGAACGGCCTCGCATCGCGTGTCGCGACACGCACTCCCCGGCACCATTGGCGATGGTCTCTGCCGAGGCGCCGCGGAAGACCAAAGGGACAATGCGCGGCACATTGGAAATAAGGAACGTTCTCATGGCGAACACGACGGCGTAGCTTGAGGCGCTGCTGATGCAGCGATCGTTGACCGATCCTACGGCCTCTGGATGCGACCGGCAGCCGAGGGCATGATCCCGCCCTATCGCACCGACGCCGGATGCTTCCTGGTCGCCGAACAGTTCGGCTGCAAGGCGATGCTCTATGCCAAGGACGAGTACGGTCTCTACACCGCGAATCCGAAGACCTCGAAGGACGCGACCTTCATTCCGAAGATCTCGGTCGCCGAGATGAAGGCCAAGGGATTGCAGGATTCGATCCTCGAATTCCCGATGCTCGATCTGCTCGCCACCGCGCGCCATGTCCGCCAGGTGCAGGTCATCAATGGCCTCGTCCCCGGTAATCTCACCCGCGCGCTTGCGGGCGAGCATGTCGGCACCATCATCACCGCGAACTGAGCAGGGACACGACCATGGATGACACCATCAAGCACGTCGCTTCGCCGCTTGCGCGCCAGACCCTGCTCGACAGCGATCTCACCCGTCCCGTTGCCGGCGGCCGCCCGATCCCGCTGCTGCCCTGGGTGCAGGTGGTGAAGATCGGCGGCCGCTCCATCATGGATCGCGGCCATGAAGCGATCCTGCCGATCGTCGCCGAGTTGCGTTCACTGCTGCCCGAGCACCGCCTGCTGATTCTGACCGGCGCCGGCATCCGCGCCCGCCATCTCTACAGCGTCGGCCTCGATCTCGGCCTGCCGGTCGGCTCGCTCGCGCCGGAGGGCGTGTCCTATATCGAGCATCCGACCATCGCGAGCCAGCTTGCGATCCATCTCTCCGCGGCCCGCGCTGTCGTGGGCAGCGCGTTTCCGCCCTATCACCATCGTGAATTCCCGGTCTCGCGCATCCCGTTGCATCGCGCCGACACCGGCGCGTTCCGGATTGCCGATGCGCTCGGCGCCGCCGGCCTGACGATCGTCGAGGACGTCGACGGCGTCTACACCGACGATCCAAACGGTCCCGAGGGCAAGGAGGCACAGCTGCTGCGCGAGGCCAGCCTCGCCGACCTTGCGAAGCTGAAGGGCACGCTGCCGTTCGATCCCGCGCCGCTCGAGGTGATGGCCAATGCGCGGCATATCGAACGCGTGCAGGTCGTGAACGGCCTCGTTCCCGGCCGGCTCACCGCGGCGCTGCGCGGCCAGCATGTCGGGTCGATCATCCGCATCGGCGCGCGGCCGGCCTGATACCGCTGCAGTGGCCGCGCGCCCTGTTGTGCGGCGCGCGCCACTCCACTGCGATGATGCGCCGGCGGTTACTTGATCGTCGCGTGCACGGTGATGACCGAGGTTCCGGATGCCTTCGGCCCCTGGCCCGTTGCCTTGATGGCAAAGGTGTCGCTGCCCTTGTATTTGGCCTTCGCCTTGTATTCGAAGGTCGATGCGTTGATCTTCTTCAGCTTGCCGTAGGCCGGCTTTTGCGAGATCGACGAGTCCGTCACCGTGCCGCGGATTCCGATCGGGATCTGGCAGCTTTGGCCTGACGCGACGTCGATATCGCCGGTCGAATTCTCGCCCCAATCCGCCAACGTCACCGACATCGAGCATTCCGGCACGGGCTGCGCCAAAGACGCTGGCACGACACTTGATGCCGCAAGGATGAACGCCAAAGCGGCTGCCGTCGACAACCGTGTCGTGACGATACTCGTTTTCATGCAAGGCCCATTGCTGAAGGTTCTCGGCCCGGGAATCCTGCAACGTCGGGGGAGGGGTGGCAAGGACTTCGGCTCATGTGCACGGCGGGGCGTTGAATCGGCGATCCGACATCTTGTTGCCTCGGCGAGGCGCCCATAGTCGTCGGCACGACGGCTCGCGTGGCAGACAAGAGGTTCCAATGGCTGAAAGCAGCGACGGTCAGGCAAACGCTCAACAAGCCGGATTTGCCGGCGTCACCCGCAGGACCCTCGAGCGTCTCGCTTTGCCCGGCGATGATCGCGAGCTTGTCGTTGCCGAGGTGACCTATCCGCCCGGCGGGGTCGCTCCGCTGCACCGCCACCCCGTTGGCGGCGTGGTCTTCATCGTCGAAGGCGTTGCCGAGTCCGCCTATGGCGATGAGGCGCCGCGCCAATATCGGGCAGGCGAGACCTTGCAGGATCGACCGGACGTTCCGCACACGCTGTTTCGCAATTGCGATCCGGACCGGCCGCTGCGCTTCCTGACCATCTACGCACTCGAGCCCGGGCGCGCCTACACGATGGAGCCGTGAAGCGAGGGGCGCATCCGGAAATCCTATTCCTTCCTCGCCGTCAGCCCGTCGACCATCGCGCGCGTCAACGTTGCGATCTCGCTGCGCAATGCGCCGATCGGCACCGCGATCAGCTTGTGCTCGAGCCCGAGCGCGACCATGCCATGCACCGCGGAGAACAGGCTGCGCGCGGTGACGCCGAGTTGCGCCGGCGAACGCTGCGGAAACAGCACGGCGAGCGGCTTGTAGATGTGGCGGAACAATTCCATCTGCTCGGTGATCGCCCATTCCGGCACCGGCTTGCCGGGCTGCATGCGATGCTCGAACAGCGCGCGCCACAGTTCGAGATTGTCGGCGGCGAAGTCGCAATAGGCGACCGCGATCCGCACCAGCATCTCGCGCGGCGCCGCGGCCCCGCCGATTTCGGCCAGCGACAGCGACGCATCGAGCCGCGCCAGCGTGCGCGAGCCGACGCGCAGGATCAGCTCGTCGACATCCTCGACCAGGTTGTAGACGCCGCCATTGGCGACGCCGATTTCCTGGGCCAGTTCGCGGGTTTTCAGGCCGCCGAGACCCTTTGCCGCAATCGCCCGTTCCGCCGCCTCGATCAGCGCTTCCCGCAGTTTTGCTCGTCGTTCCAATGCCTTGGACATCTTTGATCCTTCGTTAACCATCGTCTTGAGCAATGCTCAAATAATTCTTGAGCGTTGCTCATTATGTGGTACAAGAGATTCATGAGCGATGCTCATAACAGGGAGTGACCAAATGTTCAAAACTGTTTTGACGCTTTTCCGCGGCAGCGTGGCAGCAGCGGAGGAGGAACTGCAAGACCGGACAGCGCTGGTCATCCTCGACCAGCAGGTGCGCGATGCCGCCGCCGCCGTCGACCGCTCGAAGCGGACACTGGCGCTGGCGATCGCCGGCGACCAGCAGGAGGGCCGGCGGCTCGACGCCACCAACGCCCGGATCGCCGATCTCGAACAGCGCGCGTCGGCGGCACTCGAGGGCGGCCGGGAAGACCTCGCCCGCGAAGCCGCGCAGGCGATCGCCAATCTCGAAGCCGAGCGCGACGCCGCAATGACCGCACGCGCGCTGTTCGCCTCCGAGATCACCCGGCTGAAGCGCCATGTCGGCAACGCCGAGGCGCGCATCGCCGAGCTCGATCGCGGCCGCCGCCTCGCCCGCGCATCGGAAGCGGTGCGTTCGCTGCGCCGGAGCGGCATCGAGGCGGCGCGCCCCTACGAGTCGACGCTGCCGGAAGCGGAGGCGACGCTGAAGCGGCTGCGCGAGCGGCAGATGGAGATCCAGGCCGCCGACGAGGCGTTGATCGAGATCGACGCCGCCGCGGGACCGCTGGCCACCGCCGAGAAGCTCGCCGAGCAGGGCTTCGGCCCGCGCATGAAATCGACCGCCGACGACGTGCTGGCGCGGCTGAAAGCCAAGCGCCCGCCCCCAGCCTGAAATCCCAAGCCTGAAACCTCAAGCCTGAAACCAAGCCAACTTCAAACCAATTATCGTCAAGGAGATTACCATGAACCAGACCATCCAACCCCACAGCGGCAGCTGGGTTACCTTCACCTACGCGTCCTTCGCGGCTTCCGCCTTCCTCGTCGCCGTCGGCGTGTTCTTCCTGCCGATCGATCTCTGGATGAAGGGCTATCTCGCGATGGGCATCGTGATGCTGGTCCAGACCTGCGTCACGCTGACCAAGACAGTGCGCGACAATTACGAGAGCAGCAAGTTCGTGAACCGCATCGAGGACGCCAAGGCCGAGCGCCTGCTGATGGAAGTCTCCAAGGCGGCGTGAGAGGGACCCGAGCCGGAGCCCGAACCAAGCGGCGGGTGCGTTTCACCCGCCGCTTTCGTCGTCCGGACCAACTTTGTTCCGTTTCCGGAAGGCCTTGTTTACCCTGCGGCCAACAGCGTCAGGTTGCGCTCATGGCTCCTTAACAGGGGCGAGTGCAGAGATCGCGCCCGAGGGACAGAGAAATGGCGTCCACGGACAATCCCACGCCGGCTTCGCGCGGCAGCAAGAGCCTTGCCAAGAGCCTTGCCAAGCACCTTGCCAAGCACCTTGGCAGGGCGCGCGCCGCCTTTGACGGTCTGCGCAGCCATGGCGGCTTCTGGCTGAAGGCGCTGTCGCAGCCGACCATCGATCTTAGCTTGCGCACCCAGGCCGGCCAGCGCACCCGCATCGTCGAATCGCCGGGCCTGTCGCTGCCGAGGGACGAGCTCGACGCGCTGGTCGAGCAGCTGCGCATCGTCGCCGCCAAGACGCTACCCGAGGAAAGCCTGACCTACGGCATCTTCTCCGGCGAACCCGAGCGGCTGTCGCGCGCCGTCGTCACGCTGATCTCGGAGGAAGACACCGGGCGGCCGATCGCCTTCAACGCGCTGTCGGTGATGGACGTGCCGCTCGACGGCGAGCCGGCCGAGGTCACCCATCTCGGCCTCGTCATGGTCGATCCCGACGTGCGTGGGCAGGGGCTCTCCTGGGTGCTCTACGGCCTGACCGCGCTGGTGCTGTTCGCCCGCGACGGGCTGCGGCCGAAATGGATCTCCAACGTCACCCAGGTGCCGGCAGTGGTCGGCATGGTCGGCGACACCTTCTCGGACGTCTACCCGTCGCCGCTGCCGGGCGCGCGACAGAGCTTTGCGCATCTCCAGCTGGCGCGCGGCATCATGGCAAGGCATCGCGCGGTGTTCGGCGTCGGCGAGGAGGCCGGCTTCGACGAGGCGCGCTCGGTCATCACCAACGCCTATACCGGCGGCTCGGACGCGCTGAAGAAGACCTTCGAGATCGCTCCGAAACATCGCAACGCTATCTACAACGAATTCTGCGAGCGCGAGCTGGATTACGGCCGGGGCGACGACGTGCTGCAGATCGGCCGCATCGATCTCGCCGGCGCGCGCCGCTACATCATGAGCGAGGTGCCCTCGGGCTCGCTGCCGGCGCTGCTCGCGGCATCCGCGATGCTGGCGCTGCAGCGGCTGGTGCTGCCGATGGTCTACTGGATGGACGACAGCCGCGCCTTCGGCACGCTGCGTCCGCGCAAGCAGGATGGCGGGGCCGCGCGATGAATTTCGACTACTACTCCTTCACCGGCCGCAATATCGGCTTCATCGACGAGCACGAGCAGCAGCTGCTGCGTCAGGCGCGGGTGTTCGTCTGCGGTGTCGGCGGCATGGGCGGCGCGGCCTTCATGGCGCTGGCGCGCGCCGGCGTCGGCAAATTCGTGATCGCCGACATCGACCGCTTCGAGGTTTCCAACCTCAATCGCCAGGTGTTCGCCTTCGCCGACGAGGTCGGGCGCGAAAAGGCGGCGGTTGCCGCCGAAGCCGCAAGGCGCATCAATCCGACCATCGAGATCGAGGTGCTTGGCGAGAACTGGACCAGCGAGCTGGCCGGGATCGCCGCGCAGTGTCCGGTCATCGTCAACGGCATGGACGATATCGCCGCCGGCGTTCATCTGTACCGGACCGCGAAGCGCGCCGATGCAACCGTGATCGACGCCTACATGTCGCCGCTGCCGTCGGTGATCGTGGTGCGCCCGCACGATCCGCGGCCCGAGCAGCGCCTCGGCTTTCCCACGCTCGGCAAGGACTGGACCGACATCACCGAGGACGACCGCCGCGCCGCGATGCGTGCCGAGATCGAGCACGTGATGCTGCACTCCTCCTCGCGCAATTATGTCGACCTCGCCATCGCCGGCGAAGTCGCCGCCGGCCGCCGCAGCCGGATGTCGTTCGCGCCGATGGTGATCTCGACCGGCATGCTGATGGCCTATGAGGCGGTCGCGCTGATCCTCGGCCGCACCTCGGGCACCGATTGCCGCGGCTGGTTCCTCAACCCGCATCGGCCCGCGATCGAGAAGCCGCGCAATGCGCTCGTCGCCGCCCTGATGCGTCCGCTGGTGCGGCGGGCGATCGATGAGTTGACGGGCGGCAAATGACCTCCGGGGTGATCGCCGATTCCATCGTCAATCTGTGCGGCGCCATCGGGCTCGCCGTGGCGATGATGACGTTCTACCGGCGCGATCCGAGGAGCCCGCTGACGCGCCGCCTGCTGCTCGCGCTCGGCGTGATCGCGATCCTGTTCCTCGACCGCGGTCTTGCCTGGTGGACCGGAAGCCGCCTGCTCGACCGCCTCTCGGTGATCCCGGCCTCGCTGGTCCCGCTCGGCGCCCTGATCGTCACCGAAGGCATCCTGCGGCGCCACGCGCCGCGCGCGGTCAAGATGGCGGCGCTCGCAGGCGCCATCCTGCTCGGCCTCGGTGGCCTGTTCGGGCTGCAACGGCTGGCGATGCCTTACGCGATCGCGCTGGCGCTGTTCCAGCTCCTGGGCTTCGCCACTTGCGCCCTGCTGCTGGCGACGCGGGATCGCGCCGCGCTGATGGCTGCGGAGAACCGCAGCATCGGCCGCATGGCGGTCGGCGCGCTGGTCGTGATCCCGTTCATCCTGACCGATTTCCGCACGCTGTTTCCCGATATCCCTCTGCGGCTCGGCGCGCTGGGCGCGCTGCTCACCGTGACCGTGATGCTGATCGCCGGCGGCGGCGCCGAGACGCGCCGGCACGGCCTTGCGATGATGGCGCTGCGGTTGATCTCTTCGGGCCTGCTCGGCCTCGCCGCCGCCTTCATGGCGCCCGACGTCGACGCCGCGCAGATGGTCCGGTTCGTCGCGGTTGCGATCGCCGGCGTGCTGACCATCGGATTGATGACGGACGCGCTGCGGGCGCTGTTCGAATCGCAGGAGCCGGGCGTGCTCAATTCGGTCGCGGCATCGCCGGCGCAGACCCGCGAGCAGTTGATCGCCGAGCTGGCGCGGCATCCGATCTTCGAAAGCGCGCGGCGCTTTCGCGAGAACGAGCTCGCGCTCTACGATCCGCCGCTGCTGCACGACTTCCTGTCGACGCGGCGCGTGCTGCGGCGGTCGGATGCGCCATGGGGACTGGCGCCGACCGCTCCCGCGGCCGAGCGCATGGTCTCGCTGATCTCGGCCAACAACGCCTCCCATGTCATCGTGCTCGGACATGATCCGCTCGACCTGATCGTGCTCGCGGTGCCCGTCACCGCGGCCGATCCCGCCACTGAGACCGCGCTGGCGCTGGTACGCCGGCTGCTGGCGTTGACCCCGGAGGCCAAATGACATCAGAGATCCGCGAGGGCGACCGCAGGGCGGCATTCGACGCCGCGCTCAACGCCTATGGACCCGACAGCCTCTACGTGCCGCCGCTGTGGAGCGATTTCGACCGGATGTTCGATTCCGCAAGGAACCCGTTCGTCACCGAAGGCCATGGCCGCTATGCGCTATTTTCAGCGCATCGCGATGGCCGGCCGGTCGGCCGCATCGCCGCCTCGATCCACGACGCGTCCAACCGCAAACACGGCACCCGCCACGGTGCATTCGGCTTCTTCGATTGCATCGACGACGTCGAGGTGGCCGATGCGCTGCTGCGCGCCGCCGAGCAATGGCTATCGGCGCGCGGCATGAGCCGCGTCGCCGGCAATTTCAATCTGACGGCGATGCAGCAGATCGGCGTGATGACCGACGGGTTCGACCATGCGCCGTTCACCGACATGATGTGGTCGCCGCCGCACATTGCGAAGCATCTCGAACGCGCCGGCTATGCCGCGACCTTCCCGATGACGACGTTCGAGATCGCGCTCGACGGCGGCAAGCCGGAGCAATTGCTCGGCGACAAGCAGCGCGCGGTGCTCGCTGACCCGGATTTCGTCTGGCAGCCGATCGAGCGTTCCGCCTTCAAGGTGCGGCTGGAGGACGCGCGGCTGATCCTCAATGACGGCTTTGCGGACAATCCGATGTTCGTGCCGCCAACCGCCGCCGAATATCTGTTCCAGGCCGGCGACATGATGTGGATCATCGACAAGCGGATTTCGACCGTGGTCTATCACCGCGGCCGGCCCGCCGGCGCGATCATCGCGATCCCCGACCTCAATCCGCTGATCAAGGCGATCGGCGGCCGGGTCGGGCTGACGGCGCCGTTCAAATTCGTGCAGCACCGCATCATGAACAGGCGCGCGGTGCTGATCTATCAGTCGGTCTGCCGCGACCTGCACAATCGCGGCCTCAACGGCGCGATGCTCTACCGCACCGCGCTGGCGTTGCAGGACGCCGGCTACCGCACGCTGGGCGGCACCTGGATCGCCGACATCAACGGTCCCTCGCTGCGCCAGGTCGAGAAGGCCGGCGCAACGCCGCTGCACCGGCTGCATCTGTTCAGCAAGCGGCTGGCCGCGGCATGAGCGAGCTGACGCCGGATTTGCTGCGCGAACTGGTCGCGGAGGCGCGGCTGGCGCCGAGCGTCCACAACATCCAGCCGACCCGCTGGCGCCTGCTCGGCGATGGGCGGCTGGCACTGGTCGACGCGACCGGCGTGCGCGCGCCGGTCGCCGACCCCGCGGGGCATGACGTTCGGGTGTCGCACGGCGCGGCGCTGGAGGGCATGAGCCTCGCGCTCAACCGCCGTGGCCTTGCAATCACGGGCATGACCACGATCGAGCAGCCGCTGTCGCCGCAACTCTCCGTGCTCTGTTCGTTTGCGATCAGGCAAGGAGCCGAGCCCGATCCGCTGGCGGATTTCGTGGCACGCCGCGTGTCGTGGCGCGGCAAGTTCGCGGCGTCGGCTGACGATGCGGCGGCGCTGGCGCAGCTGGCAGCCGCGCGCGACGATGTGATCTGCATTGCCGATCGCCGGAAGATTGCCGATATCGTCGGCTGGGCCGACTGCGCCGAATTCTCCTTTGTTCGCGGCGACGACTACCGGGCCGAGCTGCTCGCATGGATGCGGCTGTCGCCCGGCCATCCGCATTATCTGCTGGACGGGCTCAATCGCGACGCGCTCGCCATGAATGCGCTCGAGGCCGCCGCCGCGCGCTACGTGCTCGGCGCCCTGTTCAAGCCGCTCGATCGTCTCGGCCTCGCCGCCTCGTTGCTTGCCGACGCCGCCAAGACCGCGTCGGCATCGGCGATCGTGCTGTTTTGCCGCCCCGTCGGTGAGGATCCACTCACGACCGGTCGGCATTTCTACCGCGTCTGGCTGGAGATCGATCGCGCCGGTTTCGCGGCGTGCCCGATTTCGGCGCTGGCCGATCACCCTGATTTCAACGACCGGCTGCGAAAGCTCGGCAACATCGGCGCTGATCTGCGCCTCGTCAACGTGTTCCGCATCGGCCGGCCATCAAAACCGTTGAAATCGCGGCATTTCCGGTTGCCGGTTGACCGGCTCATTGTCTGAAAATTAAGCTGCAATCCCCGCTGTCAAAACTTCACGCGGTCGTGCTATGACGCCGCCCGCTAACCAACGACCGGTGGAGATGATGTCGAAGCAATCGCTGCGCGAGGAGGCTGAACGCCTTATCCGCGAGACCATGGAAAAGCGGAACCTCGTCATCAAGCAGGGCATGACCCGGATCGAGGCCGTTTGCGGGAAATGCGGAGCGCCGAATCGGGTGCAGGCGGAAAAGGGCCAGTCCCGCGTCAAGTTCACCTGCAAGAATTGCGACCACAAGCAGGAAACGCTGTAACCGAGCCCCTAACGCGTCCGGTTCTGTTATCCCGTCATCCCCGCGCAAAGGCGAAGCTTTTGCGCGGGGATGACGGTGATAGCTTTGTGTAGGGTGGGTGAGCGAAGCATAACCCGCCTTTGTACAGCGTTGGGAGAAGAGGTGGGTTACGCCTTCCGCCTTCGCTCGCTGAGCTACGGCGGACATAGTCGGCTAACCCATCCTACGAAACAACTCTACTTGAACGCCTCGCAGACCGTGATGTGATCCGGCGCGATCCTGGCCGCGGTCCGCAGCGAGACGTTGTGCTACCACGCATCCAGCGCGTGGCGGTCGCAGGCGAGCTTCACGCTCATCCCGCCGGCGAACTTGATCAAGTCCGCAAAGCTCGCGCGCGACACCGCGATCACGACCGGAATGTCGGCGCCGAGCGCGCGCTCGATCAGGAAGCCGAGGCCCTTGCCTGGTCAAATGGGCCCTTCGCGGACCTCGCTATATTATATTGTATATCACGACTGCGGCGTGGACGCCACGGCCATTCAGGGCACGCGCGCGCACTGCCGAACCGAATGAATTCTCTGGAAAATCGCGAAGAAAAATCAGCCTTGGCCTTGTGCTGATTTATTCGCGGTCGCCCGCCCGGCGTCAATCAGGGGGCGGCGGGCTTCAATCAATTCTAATGCCGCGCGCGCTTCTGCCGATGGCTGCCGCGACTATACTTTTAAGGGCTGGACGCTGGTCGTCTTCGCGATATATTGAATGGAATATAACGATGATCCGGAGTGCCGGCATGCAGATCGAAACCCAGGAGCTCACCAGCTGCGAAGTCGCGTCCGACGGCTGCGCCATTTCGCTGGGCTTCGTGGACGGCAAGGGCGAGCCCGCAACCATCCGCCTGTCGATCAACCAGGTCGGCGCGCTGGTCATGACTTTGCCCGGGCTGATCAGCAAGGCGCTGCAGACCCGCTTCGGCGACCAGACCTTGCGCTACGCCTATCCGCTGGATTCCTGGGTGATCGAACAGTCGACCGATCCGGCGCAGGGCATGATGACGCTGAAGACCTCGGACGGCTTCAGCGTCTGCTTCTCGATCCCGCGCGCCCAGCAGAGCGAGCTCGGCGAGGCGCTGGTGGCGCAGCCAGAGGCGCCGGTGCGCGTGCGGGCGAATTGAGGAGGTGCGCAGGATGGGTGGAGCGAAGCGATACCCATCGCATCAGCCGCGACATGATGGGTATCGCTGCGCTTCACCCATCCCACGAAATCACTTCCCCTTCACGAACGCCGCGAATGCATCGCCGTAATCCGGATGCCAGCGCGACAGCGGCGGGCGGTTCTCGACGATGTCGCCGGCGGCCCACAGGATGCGGCGTTCGTCGAGCGCGCGCGGCACGTCGTTATCGGGGCAGAGGATATAGAAATCGCCGGCTTCGAGGCGCTCGATCATGAAGTCGACGGTCTGCTCCGCCGTCCAGGCGCCGGCCGGCTTCTCGGTGCGGCCGCGCGCGGTCAGCCCGGTGAAGACGAAGCCCGGGATCAAGAGATGCG
Organism: Bradyrhizobium sp. BR2003; assembly: GCF_009720285.1. Classification (NCBI taxonomy): domain Bacteria; kingdom Pseudomonadati; phylum Pseudomonadota; class Alphaproteobacteria; order Hyphomicrobiales; family Nitrobacteraceae; genus Bradyrhizobium; species Bradyrhizobium sp. BR2003. The sequence continues at coordinate 158,315 of NZ_SMYJ01000030.1, read as the reverse complement.
CCGATATCTTGCAGCCGTCGGTGTTGCGCAGTTCGTGCTGCAGCGCCTCGGTGAATGCCTTCACGCCGGCCTTGGAGACGTTGTAGGCGGGATCGCCCGGCGGTGTGGTGATGCCCTGCTTGGAGCCGGTGTTGATGATCAGCCCCGGCCGGCCGCGTTTGATCATGTCAGGCGCGAACGCCTGGGTGCCGTTGATCACGCCCCACAGATTGACGCCAAGGATGCGCTGCCAATTGTCCGCGGGTCCGAACATCGCACTGCCGGGCTGGATGCCGGCATTGTTCATCAGGATGTCGGTGCCGCCGAATTGTTTCGCGACCGCGGCTTCGAGCTTTGCCACCTCGTCCGCGCGGCTGACGTCGATCGCCGCCGTCATGATATCAGCCGCGCCGCCCGGCGCCGCAGATGACAGTTTTGTCGCAGCCGCCTTCAGCCGGTCGTCGCCGAGGTCTGCGATGCAGACCTTCATGCCGGCCTGCGCGAACCGCAATGCGGCGGCAAGTCCGATGCCGGAGGCACCGCCGGTGATCACGGCAACATGATTGGCTGACATCACAGGGTGGGGCATCGGTGGTCTCCGGACACATATGTGGCTGAGGTTCAGTCGCTATCGTACCATGCACGCGGGCGCATGGGAGGTTTTCATGCGCGACACACTGTTCAACGACCGCGCGACTTTACGGTTTCGCGCCTGCGCTGTAGAATTCGGCATATAACGCTTCCAAAAGACCTCAGCCGACAATTTGACAGGGAGTGCAAACATGGCTGTTTCGCAGGCTATTCCGATCACGCGCCATCCTTATGCCGATGGTTCCTACAAGAGGATGCTGATCGACGGCAAATGGGTCGACGCCGCCTCCGGCAAGAAATTCGAGACGCACAATCCCGCGACCGGCGAGTTGCTCGCATCGGTCGCCGAGGGTGATGCCGAGGACATCAACCGCGCGGTCGCGGCGGCGCGCCGCGCGTTCGAAGGGCCCTGGAGCAAGGTGAAGCCGTTCGAGCGGCAGAACATGCTGCTCAAGCTCGCCGAACTCGTCGAAGCCAATTTCGAGGAACTGTCCCAGCTCGACACGCTCGACATGGGCGCACCGATCAGCCGCACCCGCGGCAACCGCCTGCGCGCGCTCGGCATGTTGCGCTACTATGCGGGACAGGCGACCGCGATCCACGGCGAGACCATCGAGAACTCGCTGCCCGGCGAAATCTTCTCCTACACGCTGAAGGAGCCGATCGGCGTGGTCGGCGCCATCATCCCCTGGAACGGGCCGTTGACGGCCTCGATCTGGAAGATCGGTCCGGCGATCGCGACCGGCTGCACCGTGGTGCTGAAGCCGGCCGAGGAATCGCCGCTGACCTCCCTGCGCATCGGCGAGCTCTGCATGGAGGCCGGCATTCCGCCCGGCGTCGTCAACGTGGTGCCGGGCTATGGCGAGACCGCGGGCGCCGCGCTCGCCTCGCATCCGGATGTCGACAAGGTCGCCTTCACCGGCTCGCACGTCACCGGCCAGTCGATCATCCGCGCCTCGGCCGGCAACCTCAAGCGCGTCTCGCTCGAGCTCGGCGGCAAATCGCCGGACATCGTGTTCGCCGACGCCGATCTCGACGCCGCGGTGCCGGGTGCGGCGATGGCGGTGTTCGCCAATTCCGGCCAGATCTGCAGCGCCGGCACGCGGCTGTTCGTCGAGCAGAAGGTCTATGACGAATTCGTCGGCCGCGTCGCCGAGTTCGGCAAGAAGCTGCAGGTCGGCAACGGCCTCGATCCCAACACCCAGATTGGCCCCCTGGTGTCGCAGCAGCAGATGGACCGGGTGTCGAGCTATCTCGACATTGGCCAGAAGGAAGGCGCCAAGGCGCTTGCCGGCGGCGGTCGCCTCACCGAGGGCGCGCTGTCGAAGGGCTATTTCGTGCAGCCGACCGTGTTTGCCAACGTGCAGGACAACATGCGCATCGCGCAGGAGGAGATCTTCGGCCCGGTGATCTCTGCGATCTCGTTCAGGGATCCGGACGAGCTGATCAAGCGCGCCAACGCCACCACCTTCGGCCTCGGCTCGGGTGTCTGGACCACCAATGTCAGCAAGGCGCACCAGGTCGCCAAGGCCCTGCGCGCCGGCTCGGTCTGGGTCAATTGCTACCAGGCGATGGATCCCGCGGTGCCGTTCGGCGGCTACAAGATGAGCGGCTACGGCCGCGAGTCCGGCAAGCAGCACGTCGAGGAATATCTCAACGTCAAGGCGGTCTGGATCAAGACCGGCTAGGGCTCGCTTTCACCTCTCCTCGCCTGCGGCAGGGCAATCGCATATGGATTGGAGTGATATGGGCAGTGACGCTGGGCGCCCGAGCCCGCTTGCGGGGGAGGGCGGGGTGGGGGTGCTTCCACATCGGGATTCCCTGCGTGGAGAGAGCCCCCACCCGCCGCGCTCTTCTAGCGCGTCGGCCTAAGAGCGAGCTTCGCTCGTCTCGACCCCGCAAGCGGGAGAGGCGAAGTAAGCCAGCCGATAAGCTCGTCCGCACCATATGCGATCGCCCCGCCGCCTGCCGGGTGAGGGGTACAGGTCTCGACGCGCGGTTTGCCCGCGGAGGGAAGCCGCTCGTCGCAACGCCTGCATGATTTCGGAATATTAGAAGATTATCCCTGAGTTGCCCGACATGTCAAGTTGCGTTGTCGAGTGCCGGCCGGCTGCCGGCTCCTTTGCATGGGGTTGTTTTCGATATTTTCGCAACGCGCCCCTGGCCGCCGTCTTTGCCTTACCGCCCCGCGGCCTTCTTCGGCTTGCCGATATCGCTGCGCAGCGCCTCGAGATCCTTGCGCACGGCGCTCGCCGCGTCGCGCTCGATCTTGCGGTAGCGTGCCACCAAGGAGAGGCCGAACGGGGTGAGCACCGCGCCGCCGCCATTCTTGCCGCCGGTCTGCCGTTCCACCGCCGCCTGCCGGCAGATGCGGTTGATCTCGTCGACCAGGTCCCACGCACGCTTGTAGCTCATGTCCATGGCGCGGCCGGCGGCGGAGATCGAGCCGCATTCCTTGATCCGCTCAAGCAGCAGGATCTTGCCCGGCCCGATCCGGTCCTCGGCATCGAGGTCGATGCGGACGCTGAGGGAGGGGAGCGATGAGGCGCTCGATTTCGACATGGGAGACCTGTTCTCGTGGCAACAGATTGCCACTACCCGCTTTCATGAACAAGATGAACCCGTTAGATAACGGGCATGATCCGCAAAAGTGGTAACCGGATTTCTGGGCCGATCGTGCCCACACTACAACGGAAACCACATAAGAATATTTGGGGCAGGCATGAATCCTCCGTCGCTGTTCTCTCCGCTCAAGATCGGTCCTTACCAGCTCGAACATCGCGTCGTGATGGCGCCGCTGACGCGGATGCGGGCGGCGCGGCCGAGCCTCGCGCCGCGGCCGATGAACGCGGAATATTATGCGCAGCGCGCCACGCCGGGCGGCCTGCTGATCGCGGAGGCCTCGCCGGTGGTCGCGACCGGCTTCGGCAATCCCGGTGTTCCCGGCATCTACAGCGAGGCCCAGATCGCGGGCTGGCGCGAGGTGGTGGATGCCGTGCATGCCAAGGGCGGCTTCATCTTCCTGCAGCTCTGGCACGTCGGCCGCGTCTCGCATTCCTCGTTCCAGCCGGGTGGCGCGCTGCCGGTGGCGCCGTCGGCGGTCGCGATCCCGTCCGAGTTCAAGTGCATGACGGCGGACGGCAAGGTGGTCGACTACGAGACGCCGCGCGCGCTCGAGACCCGTGAGGTCGCCCTGATGGTCGAGGCCTACCGGCAAGGCGCGAAGAACGCGCTCGCCGCCGGCTTCGACGGCGTCGAGATCCACGGCGCCAATGGCTATCTGATCGAGCAGTTCCTGCAGTCGCGCAGCAATCTGCGCACCGACCGGTATGGCGGGTCGATCGAGAACCGCGTCCGCTTCCTGATGGAGGTGACGCAGGCGGTGACCGAGGTCTGGGGCGCCGACCGCGTCGGCGTGCGGCTCTCGCCCTACGGCATCGCCAATGGCAGCGGCGAGGCCGACCCGATGCCGCTCTACAGCCACGCCATCACGGCGCTGGACAAGCTCGGGCTCGCCTATCTGCATTTCATCGAGCCGCGCGCCTCGGGCACCGGCCGCGCCGAGGTCGACTGGCAGAACGTGCCGTCCGCGATGGTGCTGTACCGCCCGATGTGGAGCGGCGTGCTGATCACCGCCGGCAATTTCGTCGGCGACACCGCACAGAGCGCGGTCGCCGAAGGCCATGCCGATGCGATCGCGTTCGGCCGCTACTTCATCTCCAACCCGGACCTGCCGCGCCGCCTGCAGCGCGGCTATCCGCTGACCAAATACAACCGCGCCACCTTCTATGCCGGCGAGGAGAAGGGCTATACGGATTATCCGGTGCACGACGAACTGGCGCAGGCGTAACTCTTCGTAGCCCGGATATCGCTTCGCTCGTCCGGGCTACGGTGCCTTGATGGGAGACCGCGATGTTTCCGGACGACGAGTTCGAGCCGACCAAAAAAACAAAGCCCGTGACGCTGGCGAAGCCCGCGGCCGGCCAATGCCTGTGCGGCAAGGTGAGGTTCGAGATCGATGTGCCGGCGCGCTGGGCCTGGCATGATCACACCGCCGCCAGCCGCCGCGCCCATGGTGCGGTTTATGCGACCTATGTCGGCAGCTGGAAGAAGCGCTTCCGCATCACGCAAGGCGACAGCGAGCTGTCGCGTTACGAGGACGCGAAAAGCAAGACCGCGCGCAGCTTCTGCGCCAATTGCGGCACGCCCATCATCTACGAACGCGCGCGGTCGCCGCACATGGTCAACATCCCGCGCGCGCTGTTCTCGGGACGCACCGGCCGACAGCCGCTCTATCACATCGCGATCGAGGAACTGCAGGAATGGGCCTATACCGGCGAGCCGCTGGTGCCGCTGAAAGGCTATCCCGGCGTGGTCTGGCAGCGCTCGAAAAAGAAGAAGCGCAGCGAGCGCGAGGGGATGTTCTAGCGAGCATCTTGCTTCAGGCGCGCGCCTGCGGAATGCGGCCATGACCGCTCGCTCGATTGCTCCAGCTGCGCAAGTTTGGTCATCTCCCTCGACCCCCGTCGGCCAACGCGCCGACAGGCCTGGAGGGAACATGAAAAATCGCATTACCGGCCGCTCGGCATTTCTGGCGCTGTTGAAGGATGAGGGCGTCACCCATCTGTTCGGCAATCCCGGCACCACCGAACTGCCGATCATGCACGCGCTGAAGGATCATCCCGATCTCACCTATGTGATGGCGATGCAGGAGAGCCTGGTGGTCGCGATGGCCGACGGCTTCAGCCGCGCCTCCGGCAAGCTCGTCGCCTGCAACGTCCATGTCGCGCCGGGACTCGGCAATGCGATGGGCTCGCTCTACAACGCAAGCTTCACCGGCACGCCGCTGATCCTGACCGCCGGGCAGCAGGAACAGGGCCATGGTCTGACCGAACCGGTGCTCTATGGCCCGCTGGTGCAGATGGCGACGCCGCTGGTGAAATGGGCGGTCGAGGTGACGCGGCTCGAAGACCTGCCGCGGATCGTGCGCCGCGCCGCCAAGATCGCGACCACGCCGCCGACCGGGCCGGTGTTCATCTCGTTGCCCGGCGATATCCTCAATTCCGAGGCCGGCATCGAGCTCGGCCGCTCCACCCGGATCGACACGCGGGTGAGGCCGTCGGAGGATGCGCTCAAGGCGCTGGCGGCGCGCATCCTGAAAGCGGAGCGACCGGTGATCGTCGTCGGCGACGAGATCGTCAAAAGCGATGCGCTGCGCGAGGCGGCCGATCTTGCCGAGGCGCTGGGCTGCCCGGCCTGGCAATCGCCGACGCCCTATGGTTCGCACTTCCTGTCCGAAAGCCCGAGCTTCATGGGCGCGATCGCGCGGCTGCAGAAGGTCGCGCGCGACGTGCTGGCGCCGCATGATCTGTTGATCGCACTCGGCGGCGATCCCTTGCGGATGTCGGTCTACAGCGAGGTCGATCCGCTACCGGACGGGCTCTCGATCGTGCAGGTCGGCCTGGTCGACAGCGACCTCGCCAGGAACTACGGCGCAGAGATCGCGGTGAAGGCGGACGTCAAGGAAACGCTGCGCGCGCTAGTCCCGGCGTTGAAGGAGGCCGGCGGCGGCGCGCTGGAGACGCGTGCCAGGCAGGGGCTCGCGGCGTTGTCGACCAAGAACTGGGCGGCGAAGCGCAAGGCGCTGGTCGAGCAGATCTCGAAGGCGAGCCAGACCTCGCCGATCGATCCGGACTGGCTCGCGTTGCAGGTCGTGGAGGCGATGCCCGACAATGCGATCCTGGTCGACGAGGGCCTGACCTCGTCGCGCCAGATCATTGGCTTGCGGCCGCATCGCGACCGCTACGGCTACCACGCGCTGGCCTCCGGCGGCATCGGCTGGGGCCTGCCGGCCGCGGTCGGCGTCAGCCTCGCCAATCCGCAGCGGCCGGTGGTGTGCTATTCCGGCGACGGCTCGTCGATGTACTCGATCCAGTCGCTGTGGACCGCAGCCAATCACAAGCTGCCGCTGACTTTCGTCATCGTCAACAACGGCGGCTACCGCATCATCAAGCAGCGCCTGCTCGCCTTCCATGGCGACGATCATTATGTCGGCATGGACTTCATCGACCCGCCGGTCGATTTCACCGGCGTCGCACGCTCGCTCGGGCTCGAGGCGATCAGGATCACCGACCCGCAGGAGCTGAAGGGCGCGATGAAGTCGGCATTCAGCCGTCCGGGCGCGAAGCTGATCGAGGTGGTGGTGAGCAATTCGGTGAATTGAAGGAGAGCCGCGCTCAATCCGTCACCGTCACCCTGAGACGCCCGCAAGAGCGCGCTCCTCAGGATGACGGGATCGTGAGCTGCGCTTAACCTGGTCCTTGCGAGGCGCGAAGCGACGAAGCAATCCATGATCCCGCATATGCGGAACGATGGATTGCTTCGCTTCGTTCCTCGCAATGACGGCGCGGATCACTCCGCCGCAGCGCTACGCTTCACGCGGTACCGGGTCGCCGGATGTGTCGCATCGAGCCTCGCCCGTCCTGCGCCGAACAGCTTCTCGCGCAAGGTGCCCTTTGCATACTCTCGCTTGTAGCGGCCGCGCTTGACGAGCTCCGGCACCAGCATGTCGGCGATATCCTCGAAATCGCCGGGCGAGATCGCAAACGCGACATTGAGGCCGTCGACGTCGGTGTCCTCGAACCATTGCTCGATCTTGTCGGCGACCTGCTCCGGCGAGCCGACCACCACGGGGCCGGCGCCGCCGATGCCGACATGCTCGGCGACCTCGCGCACGGTCCAGACCCGGTCGGGATCGGCGCGGGTGACATTGTCCATCGCGGAGCGGCCGGCGTCGTTCTGCACGTGCCGCACCTCCTGGTCGAGCGAATAGGTCGAGAAGTCGACGCCGGTCCAGCCCGACATCAGCGCCAGCGCGCCCTCATGGCTGATATGGCTGCGATACTCGGCATACTTCGCTTTCGCCTCCGCCTCGGTCGGCGCCACCACGACGCACATCATCGAGAACATCAGGATCTCGGCCGGGTTGCGGCCCTTCGCGGCGGCAAGCTCGCGGATCGCCGAGACGCGCGGGCCGATCACTTTCGCCGACGGTCCCGACATGAACACGCATTCGGCGTGCTCGGCGGCGAACTGCCGGCCGCGCGGCGAGGTGCCGGCCTGATAGAGCACCGGCGTGCGCTGTGGCGACGGCTCCGACAGGTGGATCGCGTTGAGCCGGTAATTGTTGCCGTCATGGTGTACCGGATGCACCTTGCTCGGATCGGTGAAGATGCCGCGTGCGACGTCGCGGATCGCGGCGTCGTCCTCCCAGCTGCCTTCCCAGAGCTTGTAGACCAGCTCCATATACTCGTCGGCGAGCTCGTAGCGGTCGTCATGCGCGGTCTGCTTGTCCTTGCCGGCGCCGCGCGCGGCGGAATCGAGATAGCCGGTGACTACGTTCCAGCCGACCCGGCCGCCGGTCAGATGGTCGAGCGTCGACATCCGCCGCGCGAACGGGTAGGGCGGCTCGAAGGACAGATTGCTGGTGACGCCGAAGCCGAGATTTTCCGTCACCGCGGCCATCGCCGGGATCAGCATCAACGGTTCGTTGGCCGGGGTCTGCGCCGCGTTGCGCAGCGCCGCATCCGGATTGCCGGCATAGACGTCGTAGACGCCGAGCACGTCGGCGAGGAACAACCCGTCGAACCGGCCGCGCTCCAGCGTCTTCGCCAGATCGATCCAGTAGGACAGCTTGTTGTAGTCCTTGGTGCGGTCGCGCGGATGGGTCCACAGCCCCGGCGACTGATGCGCCACGCAGTTCATGGCAAAGGCGTTGAGCCGGATTTGTTTTGTCATTGTCGAAAACCTTGGTCGAAACCTTGCGCGCCGCTTCGATTGCTGCCCGGTCGATGCCGGGCGTCCCGCATCAACTTGTTGCGACTTCCCACGTTTTGGCAAGGCCCATTCGCATTTCGCGCCCTTCCGGTCGCGATCCGATCCCGATAGGTTGCGCCCCTCCAGAAGCATGATCGGGACGCAAAGCGTGGCGTTCCGGTGCGATCATGCCAAGACGCGACCGGACGAAGGAACAATCATGCCGACACGGGCCGACGCAATCGCAAAGGTGCGAGAGCATTTTCAATCGGGAGAGTTCTTGAAGGAACTGGACCGCAGGGTCGGCTACCAGACCGAGAGCCTGAATGCCGACAAGGCCGATGCGCTGCGCGCCTATCTGGTGGAGAATCTGCAACCGGCCTTCGCCGAGCTCGATTTCAAGACCCGGCTGATCGAGTCGCCGACCGGCCGCGGGCCCTATCTGATCGCCGAGTACCAGGAGGGTGCCGCGCGGCCGACCCTGCTGACCTACGGCCACGGCGACGTCGTCGACGGCATGGTCGGCGAATGGCGCGACGGGCTCAATCCCTGGCAGACCACGGTCAAGGGCGAGCGCGTCTATGGCCGCGGCACCGCCGACAACAAGGGCCAGCACTCGATCAACATGGCCGCGCTACGCGCGGTGAAGCAGGCGCGCGGCGGCAAGCTCGGCTTCAACGCCAAATTCATCATCGAGACCGGCGAGGAGATCGGCTCACCCGATCTGCGTGAGGTCTGCGAGGCGCATCGCGAGGAGCTGAAGGCCGACCTGTTCATTGCCTCCGACGGGCCGCGGCTGTCGGCGGAGCGGCCGACCATCTTCCTCGGCTGCCGCGGCGGCAACCGCATCCATCTCGACGTCAATCTGCGTGAGGGCGGCAATCATTCCGGCAATTGGGGCGGCGTGCTCGCCAATCCGGCCACGATCCTGGCGAGCGCGATCGCGGGCCTGGTCGACGGCAAGGGCCGCATGAAGCTCGAGATCCTGAAGCCCCCGCCGATCTCCAACCGCGTCCGCGCCGCGCTCGCCGACGTCGAGGTCAAGCCGACCGCGGACGAACCGGCGCTGGCGGAAGACTGGGGCGAGGAGGGCCTGACCGCGGCGGAGCGGCTCTATGCCTGGAACACGCTCGAAGTGCTGGCGATGTCGTCGGGCAATATCGACAAGCCCGCCAACGCGATTCCCGGCAAGGCCAATGCGGTGCTGCAGCTTCGCTTCGTCGTCGGCACCAGGCATCTCGAGGTGATCGACGCGGTGCGGGACTATCTGCACAACAACGGTTTCCCGATGGTCGAGGTCTCCGGCACGCAGCGCTTTGCCGCCTCGCGCACCGACATGGACAGCCCGTGGATCGACTGGGCGGCGAACTCGATCCGCGCAACCACCGGCAAGGCGCCGGCGGTGCTGCCGAACTTCGGCGGCTCGCTGCCGAACGACGTGTTCTCCGAAGGCCTCGGCCTGCCGACGATCTGGGTGCCGCATTCCTATCCGGGCTGCTCGCAGCACGCCCCCGACGAGCACATCCTGCTGCCGGTGACCGAAGAGGCGCTGACCATCATGGCCGGCCTGTTCTGGGACCTCGGCGAGGCAAAGCACAAGGGGTGAGGAGCTAGGCTCGCTTGTTCCCCGTCATCCTGAGGTGGCCGCTTCTTCAGCGGCCCTCGAAGGATCGACGGCCACCAGCGGGGCCGTGCATCCTTCGAGGCCCGCAAGAGCTCGCACCTCCAGCGACAAAGGCGAAGCCTTTGCGCGGGGATGACGGGGAAGACGTGGATGGCCGGGTCAAGCCGGCCATTTCGAGTTGAAAAGCTGGTGCCTTCACCGGCAAGGAAAATGTAATGACACTATCGACTTCGGCCGACGCTCAGCACACGACAGCGGTCGACAAGAAAAACATCACCCGCCTGATCGTCGCGACCTCGGTCGGCAATGCGCTCGAATGGTACGACATCTCGGTCTATGCCTATTTCGCGGTGTATCTCTCCAAGGCGTTCTTCCCGGCCAATGATCCGACCACCTCGCTGCTCCTGACCTTCGGCAGCTTCGGCCTGTCGTTTCTGATCCGCCCGATCGGCGGCGTCGTGCTCGGCGCCTATGCCGACCGGCACGGCCGCAAGGCCTCGCTGATGCTGTCGATCGTGCTGATGACGTTTGGCACGCTGGTGCTGGCGCTGATGCCGACCTATCAGACCATCGGCGTTCTGGCGCCGATCGCGGTGCTGCTGGCGCGGCTGGTGCAGGGCTTTTCCGCCGGCGGCGAGTTCGGCTCCTCGACCGCGTTCCTGGTCGAGCACATGCCGGAGCGGCGCGGCTTCGTGGCGAGCTGGCAGTTCGCGAGCCAGGGCGTCAGCGGCCTGCTCGGCGCAGGCTTCGGTGCGCTCCTGACCTCCCTGATGAGCCCGGAGGATTTGCAGTCCTGGGGCTGGCGGCTGCCGTTCCTGTTCGGCGTCTTGATCGGCCCGGTCGGCATCTACATCCGCAACCATGTCGACGATGCAACGCCGCCGCCGGCCGCGAAGCAGGAATCGCCGGTCACCGAGCTGTTCACGCGGCAGATGCTGCCCACTATTCTGGCGATCGGCGCGCTCGCGGTGTCGACCGCGGTCAACTATCTGATCGTCTACATGCCGACCTATGTGGTGAAGACGCTCAACCTCGCGCCATCGGTCGGCTTCATCGCCTCGTTCGCCGCGCAGACCGCGGTTGCGCTGCTGGCGCCGATCGCAGGCATGGTCTCCGACAAGATCGGACGCACCACCCACATGATCCTGTTCGCGCTGCTGCTGCTGGTGTCGATCTTCCCGGCCTTCCTCTTGCTCACCGGCAAGCCGACGCCTGTGATCATTCTGATCGGTGTGCTCTGGCTCGGCGTCCTCAAGTCGCTATATTACGGGCCGCTCGCCGCGCTGATGTCGGAACTGTTTCCGGCGGCGACGCGTGCGACCGGGCTCGGTCTCAGCTACAATATCGGTGTCACATTGTTCGGCGGCATGGGACCGGCGATCATGACCTGGCTCGGCGGCTTCGCGCCGATCGGCGAGCTCGCGCCGGGTTACTATCTCACCGCGGTCTGCATCCTCAGCCTCTGTGCGCTGTTCACGATCCGCAGGATGCGGTTGGCGTAGCGCATGATCCGAAAAAGTGCGAAGCGGTTTTTCGAAAAGATCATGCGCAAGCGGCATCAGATTTCGTGATGCGAAATTCAAATCTCCTTATTGTTGCACAGCAGCGTAGATAGTCGAAATCAAAGTTTCATCTGACGAAAGTATACGGTGTCCGGCGCGCGTCATCCGTCCTAGGATGATGTCCGCCGGGCGCGTCTCTTCGTCGTGCCCGTTCAGGATTTGGAATTGACGGCAAGGAAGGCCAGGGCATGAACGCCTCAACGACTGCGACCGCACGGACCAGCCGCAAGAGGCCACTGCCGGAGCCGGGCCAACCCGACAAGTTCAACGCGATCCAGAAGGTCTGCGCGATCCTGCGCGTGCTGGCACAGCGCTCGCCGCTGCGGCTCACCGACATCGCCGACACCACCTCGCTGAACAAGGCGACCGCGCTGCGCATCCTCAACTCGCTGATCGAGGAAGGCTTCGTCAGCCGGGTCGCCGGCGCCAAGACCTATGAGCTCGGCCAGGAGGCGCGGGTGATGGCGGTCGGCGCGCGCCGTTCGGTCGACATCGCCGAACTGGCGCAGCCGAGCCTGCTCCGGCTGTCGGAGCGCTCGGCCGATACGGCGCTGCTGTCGGTGCGATCCGGCGTCGAGGCGCTCTATCTGGCGCGCTCGGTCGGCAACCATCCGCTGCAGCCGAACTATCTGCAGATCGGCAGCCGCCGTCCGCTCGGCGTCGGCGCCGGCGCGCTGGCGCTGCTGGTCTGGCTGCCGGATGCCGAGATCGAGGCTGTGATCGAGGTGATTGTCCCGCGGCTGGCGAAATCGCCGCGCATCACGCCAAAGTTCCTGCGCGAGCGGATCGCCATGGCGCGCAAGGCCGGCCACACCGTGCTGATCGACGCCGCGTTCCCCGGCATGGGCGGCGTCGGCGTGCCGGTCCGCGACGATGCCGGCGAGGTGGTGGCCGCGCTCTCGATCGGCGCCGCGTCCGACCGCATCCGCCGCCGCGAAGGCGAACTCGCCGACATGCTGAAGAAGGAAGCCCAGGTGCTGGCCCGCGCGCTGGCCCAGCCGCCGAAGAACGGACGGGCGGCGAAGATGGGTTGAGGTGGGTTGTTTCCGCGGACTGGCTTCACCTCTCCCGCTTTGCGGGGTCGAGACGAGCGAAGCTCGCTCTTAGGTCGTATTGCATCGAAGATGCAATCCGGGTGGGGGCTCTTTCCGCGATGTGACTCGTGGAGATACCCCCACCCCACCCCAGCCCTCCCCCGCAAGCGGGAGAGGGGGCGCGCTGCCGGCGCGGCTGAAGTCGGGCTCGCTCTCCTAAGCCCCCTCATCCAGCGCCACCAGCTCGCGCTTCTTGCGCAGCGAGGGCAGCAGCGGGCCGACCAGCAGCAGCAGCGCGAAGGCGAGGCAGATCGCCGAGATCGGCCGCTCCACGAAGGTCATGAGATTGCCCTGCGAGAGGATCAGCGACTTGCGCAGGTTGTTCTCCAGCATCGGCCCGAGCACGAAGGCCAGCACCAGCGGCGCCGGCTCGTAGCCGAGCTTGCGCATGAAATAGCCGATCACACCGAATGCGATCATGACGTGGACGTCGAACACGTTGTTGCTGGAGCAGTAGACGCCGATGATCGTGAACAGGATGATCAGCGGGAACAGCACGTTGTAGGGCAGCCGCAGCAGCTGCACCCACATGCCGATCATCGGCAGGTTGAGCACCAAGAGCATCAGGTTGCCGATATACATGCTGGCGACGATGCCCCAGAACAGCGTCGGGTTCTGCGAGATCATCAGCGGTCCCGGCTGCAGGCCGTGGATCACGAAGGCGCCGAGCAGCAGCGCCATCACCACGTTCGGCGGGACGCCGAGCGTCATCAGCGGAATGAAGGCGCCGCCGGCCGCGGAATTGTTCGCCGATTCCGGCCCCGCGACGCCCTCGATGGCGCCGTGGCCGAACCGCTCCGGATGCTTCGAGAGCCGCTTCTCCAGCGCGTAGGACGCGAACGATGCCACCACGGCGCCGCCGCCGGGCAGGATGCCGAGGAAGAAGCCGAGCACTGTGCCGCGCGCCACCGGCCCGGCGCTGGCTTTCCAGTCCTCCTTGCTCGGCAGCAATTGGTTGATCCTGGTCTTGATGATGTCACGCTTGATCGCCTGCTCGGTGTTGAGCAGCACCTCGGCGACGCCGAACAGGCCCATCACGACCGGCACAAGGCCGATGCCGTCGATCAACTCGAGGCGGCCGAAGGTCAGTCGCGGCTGCGCCGTGATGCTGTCGAGCCCGACCAGGCCGAGCACGACGCCGATGCAGGCCATCAACAGCGCCTTGGCCATCGAGCCCTGGGTGAGGAAGGTCAGCACCACGAGGCCGAGCACCATCAGGCTGAAATATTCGGCCGGCCCGAATGCGATCGCGACGCTGGCAAGCGAGGGCGCCACCAGCATCAGGGCGATCAGCGCGAAGGTGCCGGCGATGAACGAGCCGAAGGCGGAGATGCCGAGCGCGGGGCCGGCGCGGCCCTGCTTGGCCATCTGGTGGCCGTCGATGCAGGTGACGACGGAGGCGGCTTCGCCGGGGATGTTGACCAGGATCGAGGTGGTCGAGCCGCCATACATCGAGCCGTAATAGATGCCGGCCATCATGATGATGCCGGATTCCGGCGTGCCGGACAGCGTCACCGGCAGCAGCAATGACATCGCCGAGATCGGGCCGATGCCGGGCAGCACGCCGACCAGCGTGCCGATGAACACGCCGATGAAGCAGTAGAGCAGGTTGATCGGCAGCAGCGCGACGCCGAGGCCGTGGGCGACGTTGACGAGAGTATCCATGGGCGCGCTCAACCGATCTCGAAGATGCCGCTCGGCAGCTGGATCGCGAGCAGGTGCTTCAGCACCCACCACATCCCGAGCGGGGCAAGGATGGACAGCGGGATCGCCAGCGACCAGCGCACAGGATCGATCACGCGGAGCAGCAACAGCATCAGGGGGATCGCCGACAGCAGGAAGCCGAGCGGCTCCAGCGCAAAGGCGAACGCCGTGAGGCAGACGATGACCAGCACCGGCTTGCCCCAGCGCGCATTCTCCCAGCGCGAGGCGAAGGTCGGGCCGCCCTCGGTCACCGCCGCGATCATGATCGAGGCCGCGAACACGCACATCAGGATGCCGGTGTAGAACAGCACGTAGCCGGAGCCGGGATCGTTGATGGTGCCGAGCTTGAGCTTGAGGCCCGACCAGATCACGAAGGCGCCGAGCCCGAGCCCGATCAGCCCGCCCCAAAGCTCGGAGTTGTTGAGGCGGAATTTGACGTTGGTTTGGTCTGTCATGTGTTGTGTTGCTCTCAATCACCGTCAGCGAAGCGACGCCCTCGAAGGGCGGCGGTGCCCCGCTCCATCCTTCGAGGCGAGCCGCAAGGGCGGCTCGCACCTCAGGATGACGACGGCGCTTGTGGCGACTTAAACTCTACTTCTTCGCCAGCCCGAGCGTGTCGATCACCTTGCGCTCGGACTCGGTGACCTCGCCCACGAACTTCTTGTAGTCCTCGGTGTTCTTGTAGTTCGGCACCATGTCGTATTTGGCGAGGGTCGCGATCACCGCCGGGTCCTCGATCGCCTTCTTGAAGGCATCGTGCAGCTTGGCGACGATCTTGGGGTCCATGCCCTTGGGGCCGGCGATGCCGAACGGCGAGTCATAGACCATGGGGTAGCCGAGTTCCTTCAGCGTCGGCACGTCGGGATAGTTCGGCGAGCGCGCGCCGGTCCACACCATCAACAGGCGGAGCTTGCCGGCATCGACCAGCGGCCGCCAGCCGGTGGAATCCGCCTGCAGCATGGTGTGCTGGCCGAGCACGGCGGCATTGGTCTCGGCGCCGCCCTTGAACGGCACCTGGGTCAGCTTGATCCCGGCCATCAGGGCGATCTGCTCCATGCCGACATGCAGCGAGGTGCCGGTGCCAGGCGTCGCATAGGTCACCTTGCCCGGGTTCTTCTTGGCGAAATCGACCACGTCCTGCCAGGTCTTGAACTGCGACTCCGCGTTGGTGGTGACGCCGAAGGTGTAGCCGGTGAGATGGATGATGTAGGAGAAATCCTTCGCCGGATCCCACGACACTTCCTGCATCAGGGGCAGGCGGAACACGGTGATCGGGATCTGGGCGATGGTGTAGCCGTCAGGCTTGGCGCCGGCGGCCATCGTCGCCGGGCCCACGGTGCCGCCGCCACCCGCCTTGTTGTCGACCGCGATCGGCTGGCCCAGCACCTTGGAGGCGCTCTCGGCGATCGCGCGCATCGAGATATCGGTGGAGCCGCCCGCCGGCCACGGCACGATCAGCGTGATCGGCTTGGTCGGATAATCCTGCGCCTGCGCCGCTGTTGACACCAGCATGCCGGCGGCGGCGAGCAGGACCATCAAGCGATTGCGGTGCGACATCTCGATCTCTCCCTTGTGGCCGCGTTCGATCGCGGCCGCGTCTTGTTCGGTGTTGGCAATGATCGTCCCTGTCATTCCGGGACCGAGGCGCATTGGACAGAACGGGGCGGGCAACGGAAGCGCGAATTGCGCTCGAAGCGCCGGCTGCGACAATTGGTCTGCCGCGACCTGCCGAGCGGCGGAATTCAATCGGCATTTGGTCGGACGGATCGG
Source organism: Bradyrhizobium sp. BR2003 (assembly GCF_009720285.1). NCBI lineage: Bacteria > Pseudomonadati > Pseudomonadota > Alphaproteobacteria > Hyphomicrobiales > Nitrobacteraceae > Bradyrhizobium > Bradyrhizobium sp. BR2003. Next base: position 142,176 of record NZ_SMYJ01000030.1, on the reverse strand, counting down.
CCGTTCCCGGCAACATGCGGGAGGGCGCGGGATGTGCGCCCTGACCGGCAAGCCGGGTCTGGTCAAGCTAATAATCCAGGGAACCCAAGGGTATCGAAGGGTATCGGCGCCTTGCGGGATTGCGCGCTTGCCGTCATCATGGCGCCGCCCGCTGCAGGAACGCCGCCCGACAGATGACGCCATCGCCTGACGCCACCGACGACGCTGTGACGAGGGCGTTTGCCGGCCTTCCCGCATTGCTCGACGAAGCCCCTCGGCTGGTTGCGCGCGGGAGGCTGCTCGATTGCGACTGCCTGATCGGCCCGATGGCGCGGCCGTTTCATGCCGCGATCCGCAGCGGGCGTATCGTCGAGCTCGCGCCGTCGCCGGTCCTGATGCGCTCCTGGCGCTTTTCCTATCGCGCGACGCCGCAGGCCTGGGCCGCCTATTGGCAGGCCGAGCCGAAGCCCGGCTGGCACGATCTGCTGGCGCTGACCAAGCGCGGCGAGGCGGTGCTGGAAGGCGACCTGCATCCCTTCATGGCGCATCTTCAATACTTCAAGGACCTCTTGGCGCTGCCGCGGCAGCATTTCGCGGCGGCGGTGTCATGAGCGGCGCGATCATGAACGGTCATATCGAGCCGATGGTCGGCCGCTACGTGCACGTCGAGATCGGCAGCGAGCTGCACCGCATCTATTTCGAGGAAAACGGCACGGGCATTCCGCTGGTCTGCCTGCATACCGCGGGATCAGATGCGCGGCAGTGGCGCCATCTGCTCGCGGACGCGCAATTTGCCGAAAATTTCCGCATCATTGCCTTCGATATGCCCTGGCATGGCAAGTCGAATCCGCCGATGAGCTGGACCGGCGATGAATACCAACTCACCACTGCGCGCTACACCGAGACCATCCGCGCCTTCTGTCGGGCATTGGGGCTGGAGAAGCCCGTCGTGATGGGCTGCTCGATCGGCGGCCGCATCGTGCTTAACCTTGCGATCGAATATGCCGCCGAGTTCCGCGCGCTGATCGGGCTCGAGGCTGCCGATTTCCAGGCGCCGTGGTATGACACCAACTGGCTGAACCGGCCGGACGTTCACGGCGGCGAAGTCTGCGCCGCGCTGGTGTCCGGGCTGATCGCGCCGCAAAGCCCTGAGCCTGCGCGGATGGAAACGCTGTGGGCCTACAAGCAGGGCGGCCCCGGCGTGTTCAAGGGCGATCTGTATTTCTACCGTGTCGATGGCGACCTGCGAGGCCGGGTCGCGTCAATCGAGACTAAAGTATGCAAGCTCTATCTCCTCACGGGCGAGTATGATTTCTCCTGCACGCCCGAGGACACGAGGCGGACCGCAGCGGCAATAGGGGGCGCCAGCGTCACGATCATGGAGAAGCTCGGTCATTTTCCGATGAGCGAGAATCCGGAACAGTTTCGCCGCTACATCGCACCCGTCCTCGCCGATATTCTCACACAGTAAATCGACCGTTTCCACGCAAGGAGTAGACGTATGACACGCAAGTATCTCATCGGCCTCGCGCTCGCCGCCGCGGTCGGCGCGAGCCAGGCGCAAGCCCAGGAGCTGACCGGCACGCTGAAGAACATCAAGGACACCGGCGCGATCACGCTCGGCTACCGCGATTCCTCGATCCCGTTCTCCTATCTCGACGACAACCAGAAGCCCATCGGCTACGCCATGGACATCTGCTACAAGATCGTCGATGCCGTGAAGAAGGAGCTGAAGCTCGACAAGCTCGAGGTCAAGCTCAACCCGGTGACCTCGGCGACGCGTATTCCGCTGATGGCCAACGGCACCGTCGACCTCGAATGCGGCTCGACCACCAACAATGCCGAGCGCCAGAAGCAGGTCTCCTTCACCAACAGCCACTTCCTGACCGCCAGCCGCTACGTCACCAAGAAGGCGAGCAAGATCAATTCGATCGACGATCTGAAGGGCAAGACGGTGGTCTCGACCGCCGGCACCACCAACATCAAGCAGCTCACCGAGGCCAATCTCGCGCGCGGGCTGAGCGTCAACATCATCCCGGCCAAGGATCATGCCGAGGCCTTCCTGATGGTCGAGACCGATCGCGCGGTCGCCTTCGTGATGGACGACATCCTGCTCGCGAGCCTCGTCGCCGGCTCGAAGTCGCCGGATGACTACGTGATCTCCAAGGATGCATTCTCCAAGCCCGAGCCCTACGGCATCATGCTGCGCAAGGATGACGCGCCTTTCAAGAAGGTCGTCGACGCTGCCACCGCCGCGCTCTACACCAGCGGCGAGGGCCAGAAGATCTACGACAAGTGGTTCACCCAGAAGATCCCACCGAAGGGCCTCAATCTCAACTCGCCGGCTGGACCGGAGATGAAGAAGCAGTTTGCAAAGCCGTCGGACTCGCCGGATCCGGATGCGTATCTGGTCAACTGACCGCATTGCTGCGTATGACCTGCCGCCTCGCGGCGGCGGGTCCTGAGAGTTTGCATGTCCGGCCATTTTTGGAGGAGAATGGCCGGACATTTGCATGGACGCCGCGCGCGATGCCGGCGTAATGCCGTGACTGGCGCGGCCGCGTGGGGGACCTGTGAACTACAATTGGAACTGGCACATCTTCCTTGAGCCGAACCCGATGGGGACCGGCACCTATCTCGACCTGTTGTTGGCGGGACTGGTGGTCACCATCAAGGTGTCGGTGCTGGCCTGGATCATCGCGCTGGTGTCCGGCTCGGTGATCGGCGTACTGCGCACGCTGCCGTCGCGGACCGCGTCGTGGATCGGCTTCTGCTGGGTCGAGTTCTTCCGCAACATGCCGCTGCTGGTGCAGCTTTTCCTGTGGTTCTTCGTGCTGCCCGAACTGTTGCCGCGGTCGGCCGGGCTGTGGCTGAAGCAACTGCCGAACGCGCCGTTCTGGACCGCTGCGATCGGCGTCGGCTTCTTCATGTCGGCGCGCGTCGCCGTGCAATTGCAGGCCGGCATCACCTCGCTGCCGCGCGGGCAGAAGCAGGCCTCGACCGCGCTCGGCCTCACCACGGTGCAGACCTATCGCTACGTGCTGCTGCCGATGGCATTCCGCATCATCCTGCCGCCGCTGACCTCCGAATTCCTCAACACCATCAAGAACAGCGCGGTCGCCATCACCATCGGCCTGATCGAATTGACCGGCCAGGCGCGCTCGATGCAGGAGTTCTCGTTCCAGGTGTTCGAGGCGTTCACGGCGGCAACCGTGCTCTACCTGCTCCTCAATTTCGTCGTGGTGACCGCGATGCGCTTCCTCGAGCGCTATGTCGCGATCCCCGGCTACATCACGGGCAAATGACGATGATCGGCAGTTTCGATTTCGACGTCATCCGCCGCTCACTGCCCTACCTGTTCCTGGAGGGCATGCGCTTCACGCTGACCTTGACCGCGCTCGCCGCGTTCGGCGGCCTGGTGTTCGGCACGCTGATCGCCCTGATGCGGCTGTCGAGCTACAAGGTGCTCGGGCGCATCGCGGGCTTCTATGTCGACTTCATCCGTTCGCTGCCGCTGGTGCTGGTGATCTTCTGGTTCTACTTCCTGGTGCCGTATATCGGGCAGTGGCTGACCGGCGCGTCGCGGCCGATCACGGTCGGCGCCTTCGCCTCCTCGCTGATCACCTTTATCGCGTTCGAGGCGGCGTATTTCTCCGAGATCATGCGCGCCGGCATCCAGTCGATCTCGAAGGGCCAGCCGGCCGCGGCCAGCGCGCTCGGCCTGACCTATGCACAGTCGATGCGCTACGTCGTGCTGCCGCAGGCGTTCCGCAACATGCTGCCGGTGCTGCTGACGCAGACGATCGTGCTGTTCCAGGACACCTCGCTGGTCTATGTGCTGTCGATCCCGGATTTCCTCGGCGCCGCCAGCAAGGTCGCGCAGCGCGACGGCCGCCTGGTCGAAATGTACCTGTTCGCCGCGCTGGTCTACTTCGTCATTTCCTGTGTCGCGTCCTACGGCGTTCGCCGCCTGCAGGCGCGGATCGCCATTGTTCGCTGAACAACAAGCTGAGCCATCATGATCGAGATCAACCACGTCAATAAATGGTACGGACCGTCCTTCCAGGTGCTGAAGGACTGCACCACCAGCGTCGCCAAGGGCGAGGTGGTGGTGGTCTGCGGCCCGTCCGGCTCGGGCAAGTCGACCCTGATCAAATGCGTCAACGCGCTGGAGCCGATCCAGGGCGGCGACATCACGCTCGACGGCGTCAAGGTCAACGATCCCAAGACCGATTTGCCGAAGCTGCGCTCGCGCGTCGGCATGGTGTTCCAGCACTTCGAACTGTTCCCGCACCTGCGGATCATCGACAATCTCCGCCTCGCGCAGGAGAAGGTGCTCGGCCGCAAGGCTGAGGACGCCACCGCCAAGGGCATGAAGCTTTTGGAGCGCGTCGGGCTGAAGGATCATGCCAAGAAGTTTCCGGCGGAGTTGTCCGGCGGCCAGCAGCAGCGTGTCGCGATCGCGCGGGCGCTGGCGATGGATCCGATCGCGATGCTGTTCGACGAGCCGACCTCGGCGCTCGACCCGGAAATGATCAGCGAGGTGCTCGACGTGATGGTCGACCTCGCCCGCGAGGGCATGACCATGATGGTCGTGACCCACGAAATGGGCTTCGCCAACAAGGTCGCCGACCGCGTCATCTTCATGGACCGCGGCGAGATTGTCGAGGACGCCAAGAAGGCCGACTTCTTCGGCACGCCCCGCAGCGACCGCGCGCAGAAGTTTTTGTCGAAGATCCTGCAGCACTGAGGCAGAGGGCGCCTCTCCGCCTGTCATTCCGGGGCGCCTCGAAGAGGCGAACCCGGAATCTCGAGATTCCGGGTTCGATGCTGCGCATCGCGCCGGAATGACGGCGGCTACAGGGTTTTCCCCCGTTAACAATTTGCGTATACGAAGGCCTGAAACCCCCTTCGTCCGCAGGAGAACTCGCGTGGAAAAGATCGCTTACGTCAACGGCTCGTTCGTGCCGCATTCGGAGGCCAAGGTCTCGGTGTTCGACCGCGGATTCCTGTTCGCCGACGGCATCTACGAGGTGGCGGCGGTGCTCGAGGGCAAGCTGATCGACAACGCCTCGCATCTGGCGCGGCTCAAGCGTTCGGTCGGCGAGATCCAGCTCGCGTTGCCGGAGACGCTGGAGCGGATCGAGGAGATCCAGAAGGAGCTGGTTGCGCGCAACGACCTCGTCAACGGCATGGTCTATCTCGAGGTCACCCGTGGCGCCGACAAGGGCCGCGACTTCGCCTTCCCGAAGGCCGACGTCAAGCCGACGCTGGTGATGTTCACCTCGGAAAAGGACATCATCAACGCACCCTCGGCGAAGACCGGCATCAACGTCATCACGGTGCCCGACATCCGCTGGGAACGGCGCGACATCAAGAGCGTGGCGCTGCTCGCGCAGGTGCTGGCCAAGCAGGCGGCCGCCGCGGCCGGCGCCGGCGAAGCCTGGATGATCGAGGACGGCAAGGTCACCGAGGGCGGCTCGTCCTCGTCCTTCATCGTCACCCAGGACGATGTCATCGTGACCCGGCAGAACGGCAACGAGATTCTGCCCGGCTGCACCCGCAAGGCGGTGGTCAAGCTCGCCGAGGAGCGCCAGCTGCGCATCGAGGAACGCGCCTTCACGGTCGAGGAAGCGCTCGCCGCCAAGGAAGCCTTCATCACCAGCGCCTCGGTGTTCGTGCAGGGCGTGGTCGCGATCGACGGCAAGAAGCTCGGAGGCGGCAAGGTCGGCCCGATCACCGACCGCCTGCGCGAGATCTACATCGAGTTCGCGAAGGCCACGGCGGTCTAAGCGTCGTTCTTTCCCAGTACTCCGGTGTCATCGTCCGGCTCGACCGGACGATCCAGTATTCCAGAGGCCGCCGTGCTTGAGCCGAGGCGCTGCGGCGTACTGGATGCCCCGTATGAAGCGGGGCATGACAGCGGAATAGATGGCGGACAGGATTGCCCTCACGCTGCGACCTTCACCTTTACCGGATGCACCGCGCGGAAGCCGATGGCGATCCGGTTCCAGGCGTTGATCGTGCCGATCAGCGTGGTCAGGTTGACCAGCTCGCTGTCCGAGAACTGGGCGCGCACGACTTCATAGTCGGCGTCGGGCGCATGCGTTTCTGACACCAGCGTCAACGCTTCGGTCCAGGCCAGCGCCGCGCGCTCGCGCTCGCTGTAGAGCGGGGATTCGCGCCAGGCGTTGAGCAGATAGAGCCGCTGCTCGGTCTCGCCATGCTTGCGGGCATTCTCGGTGTGCATGTTGATGCAGTAGGCGCAGCCGTTGATCTGCGAGGCGCGGGTCTTGACCAGCTCGATCAGCGATTGCTCGAGGCCGCTGGCAGCGATCTGGTTTTCGACCGCGACCAGCGCTTTGATGGTCTCGGGTGCGGCCTGGTAGAAATTCATGCGGGGCTTCATGGTCGTTCTCCTTGGTCGTGGTTTGGGTTAGTGCGCACCGCCGCCAGCGAGCTGGCCCGGCTTCTTCAGGAACAGTGTCGCCGCCAGTGCGATGATCAGCGCGACGCCGAGCAGATAGAAGGTATCACTGAAGGCGAGGATGTAGGCCTGCTTCTGCACGACCTTGCCGATCGCCGCGATAGCGCGGTGGGCGGCCGCGGCCTGGTCGGCGACGCCGTGATTCATGAAATACTGCGTCAGCTGCTCAATCCGGTTGCGCGTGGCCTGTTCCAGCAGCGAGACCGGCTGCATCAGCACGTTGGAATGATATTGCTCGCGCTTGGTCAGCAGCGTCTGCAGCACGGCGATGCCGACGGCGCCGCCGAGGTTGCGCATCATGTTGAACAGCGCGGAGGCCGAGCCCGCGTTCTCCAGCTCGATGCCCGCGGTCGCAACCGCCGACAGCGGCGCCATCACCAGCGCCTGGCCGATCGCACGGACGATGTTGGGCCAGAACAGCTGGTCGGTGGCATAGTCGTTGGTCATGAAGATGTTCATGAAGTTGGAGCCGGCGAACAGCGCGAAGCCGACGCTGATGATGATGCGCGGGTCGAAGCGCTGCATCAGCCGCGGCACCAGCGGGATCAGCACGAGCTGCGGCAGGCCGGTCCATGCCAGCACCATGCCGATCTGCTCGGCGTTGTAGCCCTGGATGCGCGCAAGGTATTGCGGCAGGATGAACACCGAGCCGTATAGCGCAATGCCGAGCAGGAAGTTGGCCAGCATGCCGAAGCCGAAATTGCGGCGGGCGAGCAGGCGCAGATTGAGCAGCGGCTTCTCCACGGTGAACTCGACGATCAGGAACGCGACCAGCGCGACCGCCGCGATAACCGACAGGCGGACGATGAAGGGCGAGCCGAACCAGTCGTCCTTGTTGCCTTCTTCCAGCACGGTCTGCAGCGCGGCGAGGCCGATCGCCATGGCGATGATGCCGAGCCAGTCGCCCTGGCGGATCAGCGACAGCTTCATCGGGCTCGGATCGAGCGAGACGTAGAGCATCGCGATCATCACGGCGCCCGGCACCAGGTTGACGTAGAAGATGTACTGCCAGCCCCAGTTCTCGGTGAGATAGCCGCCGATGGTCGGGCCGATCGCCGGCGCGAACGTCGCCGACAGCGCGAACAGCGCGAGCCCGATCGGCTGCTTGGCCTTGGGCAGCAGCGTGATGATCAGCGTGAACGCCATCGGGATCAGCACGCCGCCGGTGAAACCCTGCACCGCGCGCAGCGCGATCATCTGCGGCAGGTCCTGCGCCAGTGCGCATGCCGCCGAGAACACCAGGAACAGGGCGGCATTGGTGAGCAGATAGATGCGCACCGAGAACACCTGTGCGAGCCAGCCGGAGAGCGGGATCACCACGATCTCGGCGATCAGATAGGACGTCGAGATCCAGCCGCCGTCGTCGATCCCGGCGCCGATCGCGCCCTGCACATCGGCGAGCGAGGCGTTGACGATCTGGATGTTGAGCACCGCCATGAATGCGCCGAGCGTGGCGCCGATCACCGCGATCCAGGTCTTCGTGGGGATCGCAGGCACCGCCGGTGTGGCGGGGGCGGTGAGGTTTGCAGCGTCGGCTGCATTGGCGGTGGGCTGGAGCGCGGTCATCGGGATCGTCCTTGCTGGCCGACGCAAGATGTATTAGGCGGCGCCTTTCGATAATCCGGGAAAGAGTGGAAGGATTGTCCCGTTGAGATTGATAATCGATGCCGCGGCCGTTGAGAGAGCGACTGCGGCGATAACCGCGTTGCGGCCAGCGGCACGACATTGGGTTTTGGTCTGCGTGGTATCGACGAGTGAGGTGAGCACATCTCTCAGGCACCCTCCCCCCTTGCGGGGGAGGGTGGGGAGAGGGGTAAGCCCGGGGCGTTGGGGTCAAAGAGTACGCGAACCGTTTCAACACCGCTGTGCGCGTGACCAGCGACAATGGCGTCGTCGCAAACCAACAAACGTCAGCGCAAGCGGCACCCTTCTCCCCAACCCAAGGGGGAGGGAGCCCTTCCGCCTGTGATTGCGGAACGAAGAACGCGATCGATCACCGAGTGGGTGATCGATCGCGCGAGGCCAGTCGTAATAGCTCTCGGCGTTACCCGCCGTGCGGCCGCGTCGCCTGTGCCAGCCGCCGCTTCTCTTCGCGCTCGGCCAGCACCGTCGCCTTGGTGTTGACGGTCGGGATTGCCGACATGCCCGGGCGTAGCAGGCCGGTGAGGCTGTGGTCGTCGAGCACGATCTTCACCGGCACGCGCTGCACGATCTTGGTGAAGTTGCCGGTGGCGTTGTCGGGCGGCAGCAGCGCGAATTCGAGGCCGCTGGCCGGCGACAGGCTGTCGACATGGCCCTTCAGCGTGGTGCCGCGAAAACTGTCGATGGTGAGCTCGACCGGCTGACCGTTGCGCACATGGGTCAGCTGCGTCTCCTTGAAATTGGCGACCACATAGACCGCATCGAGCGGCACCACCGCCATCAGCTGGGTGCCGGCCTGTACATATTGCCCGACGCGCAGCGTGCGGGCGCCGACCGTGCCATCGACCGGCGCGGTGATCCGCGCGTAGGACAGGTTGAGCTCGGCCTGCTGCTCGACCGCGCGAGCCCTGTCGGCTTGGGCAACCGCCTGGGCGCGCTGCGTCGTCAACACGTCGACCTTGCGCCGGGCCGCCGACAGCGCCGACTTCGCGTGCTGCAATTGCGCGGTGTTGGCGCGCAGCGCCGCATCGGTCTGCTGCGCGCGCTGAATGGTACCGGAGCCGGACTTCATCAGCCCGTCGTAGCGGGTCTGCTCTTCCTGGGCGAATTTCAGGTTGGCCTCGGCGGCGGTGACGTCGGCCGTGCTCAGGTCGATGATCGGCTGCTGCAGTTCGAGCTGGGCATCGAGGTTGCGAACCGAGGCTGTGGCGGCGTCGACATCGGCCTTGGCTTGGCCGAGCGCGGTGCGGTAATCGCGGTCGTCGATCTCGGCCAGCAACTGGCCGGCCTTCACCGGCTGGTTGTCGGTGACGAGCACGCGGGCGATGTAGCCCGAGACCTTCGGGGCGATGATCGTGGAGTCCGCCTTCACATAGGCGTCGTCGGTGGTTTCGAGGTAGCGGCCGGTGGTGACGTAGTCGTAGCCGAAGTCGGCTGCCACGGCGCCGCCGATGATCGCGACGAGCCCGAGCGCCACCCGCTTGACCGTTTTCCGCGACGGGCGGAGACCGATTTTGGCCGCTTCTTCAGGGACATAAGTGGTAGTCGACATGACATCCTCCGGGTCGAACATTCGCGTCCTTCCAGAAAGGGCGCCCAGCATGGCCCGTTAGATGCAATGTCCTCCCCGCTGTGATAATCCCGATAAAACTGGAAGCATTATCAAGCCAGCGCTGATAATCCGGACCTTGCCGTATGGATCGCCTGACCAGCCTGACCGCCTTCGTCCGGGTCGTGGATTCCGGCGGCTTCTCCGCCGCCGGCCGCAAGCTCAACATGTCCACCACCATGGTGAGCAACCACGTGCAGTCGCTGGAGGACCGGCTCGGCGCCCGGCTGCTCAACCGCACCACGCGCAAGGTCAGCCTCACCGAGGTCGGCCAGGCCTATTACGACCGCTGCGTCCAGATCCTCGCCGATATCGAGCAGGCCGACGACATCGCGGGCGCCCAGCAATCGGTGCCGCGTGGCACGCTGCGCATCTTCACCAACACCCATCTGGTGCAGTTCCTGTCGTCGACGGTCGCCGAGTTCCTGGCGACCTATCCCGAGGTCAAGATTGACCTGATGATCGGCGAACGCTCGGCCGACCTGCTCGACGAAAATTTCGATCTCGCCGTGCAGATGATCCAGCCGCGCGACTCCGCGCTGATCGTGCGCCGCATCGCCACGTGGCGGCACGTGCTGTGCTGCTCGCACGACTACATCGAAGCGCACGGCAAGCCGGAGCAGCTCGCCGACCTCGCGACCCGCAACTGCGTTCGCCATATCAACTACCCGTTCGGCGACGAGTGGCGCTTCGTCGACCGCAAGGGCGCACCGGCAGCGGTAAAGGTGGCGGGCAATCTCGTCTCCAACAGCGGCGAGACGCTGAAGCTCGCGGCGCTTGCCGGCGTCGGCGTGTTCCTCGCGGCCGGCTTCCTGGTCCGGGACGAACTCGAATCGGGGAAGCTGGTTCGGCTGCTGCCCGAGTACCGGCCGGTCGAGCTCACCATGAACGCAATCTATCCGCACCGCCATCACCTCTCGGCGAAGGTACGCGTCTTCATCGATCTCCTGGTGCATCACGCCACCGAGCAGCAGAAGCTGATCAATCCGTATTCGTGAGGCGGTGCGCGATACTTCAAGTCCGTCATCCTGAGGTGCGAGTCTCGCGGCGCAATTGCACCGCTGGGCGAGCCTCGAAGGATGAATCGGCCAGAGAATGGGCCGTGCATCCTTCGAGACGCGCTACGCGCTCCTCAGGATGACGGGACCAATAGCACAGCGCATCTTCTGTGCGTCATGACGGCCCGGCATCCCTTGCATGGCGTTCGCGTGTATGAAGACGGCACCGTCTGCCGCCGAGGCCTGCCATGCCGCTTCGTCTTCTCGCATCACTCTTGTTCGCGCTCGCAGCAAATGTCCTGCTGCACGTGCCGGCGCGCGCCGCCTATCCCGATCACATCGTCAAGATCGTGGTGCCGTTCGCGCCGGGCGGCGGCACCGATGTCGTCGCGCGGACGCTGGCGCAGGAGATGCAGAAGGATCTCGGCGTCACCGTCATCATCGAGAACAAGCCGGGGGCGGGCACCATCATCGGAACACAGAGTGTCGCGACGAGTCCGCCCGACGGCTACACGCTGCTGATGGCGACCTTCGCCAACGCGGTCAATCCGAGCCTCTACAGCAAGCTGCCCTATGACGCGCACAAGGATTTTGCGCCCGTGGCGCTCGTGGCGCGCTCGTTCAACGTCGTCGTGGTCAATCCGGCTTCGCCGATCAAGTCGATTGCCGATCTGATCGCGGCCGCGAAGGCCGATCCGGAGAAGCTGTCCTACGGCACTTATGGCACCGGCACCTCGGCGCATCTCGCCGGCGAGCTGTTCAAGCACATGGCCGGGGTCAATCTCACCACCGTTCCCTACAAGGGCGCGGCGCCCGCCATCACCGACCTGATGGGCGGTCAGATTCAGGTGATGTTCACCACGGTGGCAAGCTGCGCCTCGCTGGTCGAGGCCGGGCAGCTGCGCGCGATCGGGGTGACATCGGCTGAGCGCTCGGCCGCGTTCCCGCAATTGCCGACGGTGTCGGAAGCCGGTGCATCCGGCTATGTCGCGGAATCCTGGTACGCCCTCTATGCGCCGGCCAACACGCCGCCGGACATCATCGATCGCCTCAACAAGTCGGCAGCCAAGGCGGTGCAGGCGGAGGCCTTCAAGAAGCTCAGCGTCAATGAAGGCCTCGCGATGGTGGCCTCACCGCCGGCCGAGCTCGACCGCTACTTTGCCGGCGAGGAGGCGCGCTGGCGCAAGGTGATAAAGGACGCCGGCATCAAGGCGGAATAGGCGGCATGCGCCAGGTGACGATCACATCTTTTTGCGTCGCATTGCCGTAACCGTGATTCTAGACGCAACGAACCGGTTCCTGGATCGCTGCCAAGATCAGCGGAACCTCCCGCCTTGAGCTGTGTCTTGCGTCAAAGAGTAGGCCATGTGGATTTTGTTGCTGCTGCCGTTCATCGGCTTGCTGTGGGTGCCGTTCTATAATTTCGTCGAGCCCTCCCTGTTCGGCTTTCCCTTCTTCTACTGGTACCAGCTCGCCTGGGTGCCGATCTCCTCGCTCCTGATCTGGCTGGTCTATCGCAGCCGCCGGCCTGATGCCGACGAGACGCGGTGAGGGGACAGCCATGGCCGATCATATCGCCTGGGTGGCGCTCTGCGTCTTCATTTTCTTCTTCGCGCTCGTCACCGTGATGGGCTTCTTCGCGGCGCGCTGGAAATCCGGCCCGGTCAGCGAGCATCTCGACGAATGGGGCCTCGGCGGCCGCCAGTTCGGCACCTGGATCACCTGGTTCCTGGTCGGCGGCGATTTCTACACTGCCTACACCGTGATCGCGGTGCCGGCGCTGGTCTATGCGGTCGGCGCCTATGGCTTCTTCGCGCTGCCCTACACCATCATCGTCTATCCCTTCGTGTTCGCGGTCATGCCGGTGCTGTGGAAGAAGGCGCATGCGAACGGCTACGTCACCGCTGCGGATGTCGTCCACGGCGCCTATGGCTCGCGCGCGCTCGAGCTCGCGGTGGCGCTGACCGGCCTGGTCGCGACCATGCCCTACATCGCGCTGCAGCTGATCGGCATGGAGGTTGTGATCAAGGCGATGGGGCTGTCAGGCGAACTGCCGATCATCGCCGCCTTCGTCATCCTTGCACTCTATACCTATAGCTCCGGCCTGCGGGCGCCGGCGCTGATCGCCTTCGTCAAGGATATCATGATCTACATCGTGGTGCTGACCGCCGTGGTCGTGGTGCCGGCAAAGCTCGGCGGCTACGGCGCGGTGTTCGCGGCGGCCAACGACGCCTTCACGGCGAAGGGCGGCGCCACCGGCCTGACGCTGAAGCCTTCGCAGTATCTGCCCTATGCGACGCTGGCGCTCGGCTCGGCGCTCGCGGCCTTCATGTATCCGCACACGCTGACTGGCATCTTCGCCTCGAAGTCGGCGGATACCATCCGCAAGAATGCGATCCTGCTGCCGGCCTATACGCTCTTGCTCGGCCTGATCGCGCTGCTCGGCTACATGGCCTATGCCGCCAATATCAAGGTGACCTCGCCGAACGACGTGGTGCCGATGCTGTTCAAGACGCTGTTCCCCGAGTGGTTCGCGGGCTTTGCGTTCTCCGCGATCGCGATCGGCGCCTTGGTGCCGGCGGCGGTGATGAGCATAGGCGCCGCCAATCTGTTCACGCGCAATGTCTGGAAGTCCTACGTCAATCCGGACATCTCGCATGCGGGCGAGGCGTCGGTGGCGAAGATCACCTCGCTGGTGGTCAAGGTCGGCGCGCTCGCCTTCATCCTGTTCCTGCCGACGCAATATGCGCTCGACCTGCAACTGCTCGGCGGCCTGTGGATCGTGCAGACGCTGCCGGCGCTGGTGTTCGGGCTGTTCACTGTCTGGTTCCGTGCCGAAGGCCTGCTGCTCGGCTGGGCGGTCGGTATCGGCTGGGGCACGTACACGGCGTGGAGCAACGGGCTGAAGCCGCTCGCCACCATCTCGCTCGGCGATTCCAGCTACAGCTTCTATGTCGGGCTCGGCGCGCTGCTGCTCAACATCGTCGTGGCGGTGCTCGCGACCGTCGTGGTCGGCCTGATATCACCCGCCAAGCGCCGCGCGGCGGCCTGAGCCGTCGCCTTGCTCTGACGGGGCGGAGGCAAGTCGCGCGGTGAGCCGCGCGACCTCCGCCCTGGTCTTTTCGATCGCAACGTCCTTTACCGGCCCATAGCCGCGGATCTCCATCGGCGCCTTCGCCAGCGCGACGAGATCGGGCAGCCGTCCCTTGTCGAGCTTGCCGAGCATGGTCTCGATCAGCGCCTCATACCAGGGGATCAGCTCGCGCTCGGCGCGGCGCTCCGCGGTGTAACCGAACACGTCGAACGCCGTACCGCGCAGCGCCTTGAGCCGCGCGAGCAACCGCAGCGGCGTCTGGATCCATTGGCCGAACGCAAGCTTCTTCGGCCGTCCCCGTGCGTCGCGTCGCGCCGGGAGGAACGGCGGCGCAAGGTGATATTGCACCGTGAAGTCGCCATCGAACTCCTGGCTGAGCGCGTCGAGGAAGCCCGACTGCATATGCAGCCGCGCCACCTCATATTCGTCCTTGTAGGCCATCAGCTTGAACAGCGAGCGCGCCACGGCGTCGGTCAAGGTCTCGCTGCCCAGCGCCGCTTCTGCGCGACGCACGCGGTCGATTGTCGCCCGATAGCGCGCGGCATAGGCTTCGTCCTGATAATCACGAAGGAAGTCGGCGCGCCGCGCGATCATCTGCTCCAGCGTTTCGGGTACGTTGGCCGCAGCACCGTCGGCCCTCGGCAAAAACTCCGGATCGGCGAAGGCGAGCCGGCCCCACGCCAGCGCCTGCTTGTTGCGCTCGATCGCGACGCCGTTGAGCTCGATCGCGCGGGTCAGCGCCTCCAGCGAGACCGGCACCAGGCCCTGCTGCCAGGCAAAGCCGAGCATCATGATGTTGGCAAAGACGCTGTCGCCGAGCAGCCGCTCGGCCAACGCGTTGGCGTCGATCATGCTGAGGTTGCCCGACCCGATCACCCGCTCGATCGCGCGCAAGCGAACCGGCGAGGCGAGGTCGGCATCGCGAAACCGAACCACGTCGCCGGTCGGCATCTCGGCGATGTTGACTGCAGCGCGCATCCCCATGCGATAGGTGCCGGACGCCTTTGCCGACGAGCTCACCACGAGGTCGCAACCGATCAGCGCGTCGGCCGCACCCTGGTCGATCCGCACCTGGTGCAGCGCGTCGGGCGCAGCCGCCAGCCGCAAATAGCTCAGCACGGGGCCGAACTTCTGCGCAAAGCCGGTGAAGTCGAGCACCGAGACGCCGCGGCCCTCGAGATGTGCGGCCATCGCGATCAGTGCGCCGACAGTGATGACGCCGGTGCCGCCGACGCCGGTAACGAGGAGATCGTAGGGCCGCTCCAGTCTCGCGAGCTCCGGCACCGGTAGTGCCGCCGCCCGCGCGAGCGGATCGATCGCGCTTGCCGTCTTCGCCCGCCGCTTGCCGGCTTCGATCGTCACAAAACTCGGGCAGAAGCCGTTGAGGCAGGAAAAATCCTTGTTGCAGGTCGAGAGGTTGATCCGGCGCTTGCGGCCGAACGGCGTCTCCTTCGGCTCGACGCTGAGGCAGTTCGATTCCACCGAGCAGTCGCCGCAGCCTTCGCAGACGAGGTCGTTGATGAAGGCGAAGCGCGCGGGATCCTCGATCATGCTGCGCTTGCGCCGTCGCCGCTTCTCGGTGGCGCAGGTCTGCTGATAGATCAGCACGGTGACGCCGGAAATCGCGCGCAGCTCGCGCTGCACGGCGTCCATCTCCTCGCGCGGATGGATGGTGACGCCGGAGGGCAGATCCGCCGGCGAGAAATGCGCGGGGTCATCCGACACCAGCGCGATCCGCGACACGCCCTCGGCGCGGACAGAGTGCGCGATCGCCTGCACGCTGACCGGGCCGTCGACCGGCTGGCCGCCGGTCATCGCCACCGCGTCGTTGAACAGGATCTTGTAGGTGATGTTGGCTTTCGCGGCGATCGCCTGCCGGATCGCCATCGAGCCGGAGTGATAATACGTGCCTTCGCCGAGATTCTGGAACACGTGGCTGTTGCCGGTGAATTTCGACGACGCCGCCCAGTTGACGCCCTCGCCGCCCATCTGGATCAGCGACGAGGTCTCGCGGTCCATCCAGCTTGCCATGAAATGGCAGCCGATGCCGGCCAGCGCCTTGGAGCCCTCGGGCACTTTCGTCGAGGTGTTGTGCGGGCAGCCCGAGCAGAAATACGGCGTCCGCGTCGCGCCCGGCACCGCGATCATGCGCTCGCTCTCGGGCACCAGCGCGGCGACGCGGCGGGCGAGCTGCAATTCCGGAAACATCGGGTCGAGCCGCCGCGCCAGCACGTCGGCGAGCATGCGCGGCGACAATTCACCGGTCCAGGAGATCAGCCGCGCGCCGCTCTCGTCATGCTTGCCGACCATTCGCTCCGGCTTGGCGCCGGGATAGTCGTAGAAATACTCCTTGAACTGGCTCTCGATGATGCCGCGCTTCTCCTCGACCACGAGGATCTCGCGCTTGCCCTTCACGAACTCCATCGCATCATGCAGCGCCAGCGGCCACACCATGCCGACCTTGTAGATGTCGATGCCGAAGCGGCGGCAGGCCGCCTCGTCGAGCCCGACCAGCCGCAGCGCCTCCATCAGATCGAGATGCGCCTTGCCCGTGGTGACGATGCCGTAGCTCGCATCCTTGATATCGTAGATGTGGCGGTCGATCGGATTGGCTTTCGCGAATGCGTAAACCGCATGCTTCTTCGCCTCCAGCCGTTCCTCGATCTGCGGGCCCGGCAGATCCGGCCAGCGATAATGCAAGCCGCCGGGCGGCGGCACGAAATCCGGCTGCACGAAACGGCGCGGGGCGGGCAGTCCGACCGAGGCGCCGGATTCCACGATCTCCGAGATCGCCTTGAAGCCGACCCACATGCCGGAGAACCGGCTCAGCGCGTAGCCATATTCGCCGAACGCGAGATATTCTCCGACATCGGCCGGATGCAGCGTCGGCATGAACCAGCTCATGAAGGCGACGTCGGACTGATGCGGCATCGAGGACGACACGCAGCCATGGTCGTCGCCGGCGACGACCAGCACGCCGCCATGCGGCGAGGAGCCATAGGCATTGCCGTGCTTCAGCGCATCGCCGGAGCGATCGACGCCGGGGCCCTTGCCGTACCACAGAGCGAACACGCCATCGACCTCGCGATCTCTCTGCGTTTCGACCTGCTGCGAGCCGAGCACGGCGGTCGCGGCGAGGTCCTCGTTGACCGCGGGCAGGAATTCGATGCGGCTGTCCTTGAGCTGCTCGCCGATCTTCCACAACTCGAGATCGACGCCGCCGAGCGGCGAACCGCGATAACCGGAGATGAAGCCCGCGGTGTTGAGCCCGGCGGCGCGGTCGCGCCGCGCCTGGTCGAGCGCGATGCGCACGATCGCCTGCGTGCCGGTGAGGAAAACTCGGCCGCGGTCGCGGCTGTAGCGCTCGGACAACTGGTAGGCGTCGAGCAACGGCATCTGGCCCATGACTGACCCCTCCGGGAAACGCGATGTCTGATCCGGCAAGGCTACGCCTGCGGGCCTGGTAGGTCTTGCCTATCTGTTCATTTTGCGAGCCAAGATCGGCATAAGATTGCTACAAGGAGCGCAATCCGGTAGAATCTACCAATTCGGAGGCCTCACTATGGTCGAAGAGCAGGACCAGAAAATCCTCGCCGAACTGCAGAAGGATGGCCGCGCCACCAACCAGCGGCTTGCGGAAACCGTCGGAATGTCGACCTCCGCCTGCTGGCGCCGGGTCCGCGCGCTGGAAGAGGCCGGCGTCATCTCGGGCTATTCGGCGCTGGTCGCGCGCGAGCGCGCAGGCTTTGCGACCTCGGCGATCCTGCACGTCTCGCTGGAGCGGCACGACGTGAAGTTCGTCGACGAGTTCGTCGCGCGGGTGATGAAGCGCCGCGAGGTGCTGGAATGCTTCGCGACCACCGGCGATGCCGACTATCATCTGCGCGTCGTGGTGCGCCACATGGACGCCTACAACAAATTCCTCGACGAGTTCATGTTCCGCATCCCCGGCATCCGTCACGTCCGCACCAACGTGATCCTGAAGGAGATCAAGAGCGGCGTGGCGTTGCCGTTTTAGGGTGTGTGGCGATGGCCGCGCCACATTTGCGCTGTCGTCCCGGCCTTCGCCCCGACGACGATGTTTGATGCAGCAGCTACGCTTCCACCGACTTCGCCCGCGTCAGCAGCATGAACACCATGACATGGCTGACCAGCAGCAGCGGCACGTAGAGCGCGGGAATGTAGATGCCGGCGCCGAACAGGCCGGGGTCGCCGATCTTCACGCCGTTGTAATAGGCATTGAGCAGATCCAGCGTGCCCCAGACGTTGAAGAGCCAGACGATCGGAATCGCGATCGCCCAGCGCCAGGACAGCGCCGCCATGGCAACGAGCGCGAGACCGGCGGCGGTGAGATCGCCCCATCCGACCTCGCTGGCGAAATCCGCGCTCAACTGCGGTGACACGAACCCGACGACCATGAAGTTCATGCCCAGAAACCTGAACGCATGGAACGCTGCGAGCAGTCTGAGCGCGTTGTCACGTGGCATCGCGCGGACCGCCGGCCAAACGTAGGTGACGGCCACGACAGCACTTGTCAGGAAGGCGCCGGCGACGCTGAGGACGAATGGAAGATTGAAGCCCGGTGGCATCGGCGCATTCCCTTGTGGTTGTCGATCGGTTGGCTTGCGTTCAGGACCTTGACGCTCAGGGCCTGGCGACGAGCAGGCGGAGCGGCAGCAGCGGGCCGACCCCGATGTACTCGTGATCCATCAGATCGAGCTTGGACAACGGCAGACCCTCCATGATCGCGTGCGCCTCGGATGCATCCTTGGCGTCGAGCAGCAGGACCACGCCGCGCCCGTCGGACCGCGAATACCATTCGCGAATCTTGCCGTTGAGATAGAGCTGCACGGTCTGCCGGATTTCGTCCGGCATCACGGCCATCACCTGATCGCGGGTGACGCCGGCTTTCGCGGTGAGGATAACCATCACGCCGGTGGTGACGGTGGAGGTGACTTGGGCTTGTGCTTGAGCAGGGGAGGGAGCGGTCATGGAAGTGGTGCCTGTCAAAGTGAGGGTGAGAGCCAGGATTGTGTGACGGATTGCTTGCATTGGTCGCAGGTCTCCGCTCGCGACGGATGTCGTGATGTCGTGATGTCGCGTGAGCAGCGCGCGTCGCGCTGACGCTGCCTGTGGCTCCGATATAGGGCCGCTTTCCGCGAGCGACTATTCGCGATAATGTTCACAGGCTATGAAGCAGAACTTCACAGTCCGGCAGGGCGCGCTCGACGGCGTCGAGGCATTCCTGGCCGTCGCCCAGCACCGCAGCTTCCGCCGCGCGGCGGCCGAGCTCGGCGTCACGCCGTCGGCGATCAGCCAGGCGGTGCGCGCGCTCGAGGCGCGCCTCGGCGCCGTACTGTTCATCCGCACCACCCGCAGCGTCGGGCTGACCGACGCCGGCGAACGATTCCTGGCGCGCGCAAGACCGGCATTCGAGGAGCTGGTCGCTGCGAGCGGGGCGGCGCGCGCGCTCGGGCAGAAGCCCGCCGGGCTGTTGCGCCTCACCGTGCCGCGCTCGGTGGTGCCGATCCTGCTGGAGCCGCTGATCGCCTCGTTCTGCAAGGCCTATCCCGAGATCGAAATCGAGCTCGCCGCCAGCGAGGAACTGGTCGACCTCGCCGCCGGCGGCTTCGATGCCGGCATCCGCATGGGCCAGTTCATCAACCCGGACATGGTCGCGGTGCGCCTGACCAAGCCGTTCCCGTTCGCCATCGTCGGCAGCCCGGACTATCTCGCGCGCCGCGGCCGGCCCAAGTGTCCGGACGATCTGCGCGCGCATGCGTGCCTGCGGCTCCGGCGATCGAACGGTGGCTTCGCGCCATGGTCGCTGAACGACAACGGCCGTTCGATCGAGCTTGCCGTGTCGGGATCGTTCATCGGCCATGACTTCCCGACGCTGGTCGGCGCCGCCATCGAAGGTGTCGGATTGGCGCAAGTGCCGGCGCCGCTGATATCAGGCGCGGTGAAGGAGAAGAAGCTCGTCCGTGTGCTGGATGCATTCGCGTCGACGACGCCGGGCGTGTTTCTCTACTATCCCGGCCACCGCCAGATCATGCCGAAGCTGCGCGCCTTCATCGATCATGTGAAGAGCAGGTCGGTGGCGGCGCGGTGAGCTGAATCCGGAATGATGGTGAGGTGCAAAGTTCGGGCCCATCACGTCGCGAGAATGCGGCATGTGACCCGCAGGCCGTGCAACACTCTCAGTGTCGTCCCGGCGAAGGCCGGGACCCATTACCACGAATGCGATTTGTGATGCGACGCTCGGGCCACAGCCTTCTTCAACAACTCAATCCTGTGGTTGTGGGTCGCGGCCTTCGCCGGGACGACACTGGGGAATAAGGCACGCCCCCCTCACACCTTCTCCCTCACGAACCTGTTGCGCAATGTCCCGATCCCGGTGATGTCGATCTCGACGACGTCGCCGTCCTTCAAGTCCGGCGAGGCGCCGTCGGTGCCCATCCAGATCACATCGCCGGGCGACAGCGTGAAGTATTTCGAAAGCTCGACGAGGAACGGCACGATGCCGAAGATCATCTCGTTGGTACGGAAGCGGCCGGTCTCCTTGCCGTTGACGCGGATCGCGGTCTCCATGCGGTCGAGGTCGACGTCGGTCTCGATCCACGGGCCCATCGGCTTGAAGGTGTCGGCGTTCTTGGCACGCCACAGCCCGCGATCGGCCTTTTGCCAGCTACGTTCGGAGACGTCGTTGCCGATGGTGTAGCCGAACACGCAGTCCATCGCGTTGGCCTCGGTCAGGTATTTGGCTTTCTTGCCGATCACGACGACGAGCTCGCCCTCGTAATGGATCTTCTCGGTGGCACCAGCCGGGATCACGACATCCTCGTCATGGGCGATCAGCGCGTTCTGCGCGCGGTAGCCGATCTCGGGACGGTCAGGCACGTTCGGCACGGTGCCGGCCTTGTCGGCGGCCTCTTTAAGGTGCTTCAAATAATTCAGCCCGACGCAATAGAAGGTGCGCGGGATCAGCGGCAGCTCGATCTTGACGTCCTTCAATGCGTGGGTCTTCGACGTCTTGCTCCATTCGCCGAACGGATCGCCATTGATGGCCGTAACGGTGTCGCCCTCGACGAGGCCCCAAGAAGTAGTACCCGCAGTCGTGGCCTCGGCGGTGAATTTCAGCCAGCGCATGATGATGTCCTTCTATTCCGCGGCTTGCGCGCGGGTCTTCCAGGCGCCCGCGGCGGGGCGCTTGAGCCCGAGATTTTCGCGCAGCGTCGTGCCGGCGTAGTCCTTGTGGAATAGCCCGCGCTTCTGCAGCTCGGGCACCACGTGGTTTACGAAGTCGGCATAGGAGCCCGGCACGTAGCTCGCCGCTACGACGAAGCCGTCGCAGCCGCGACCTTCGAACATCTCCTCCAGCCGGTCGGCGATCTCCTTCGGGCCGCCGACCATCGCGTCCTGCACCTGGCCGCGGCCGGAGAAGGTGATGAAGTCGCGGGTCGAGGGATTAGTCTTGCCGGAGGTGCGCAGCACGCCGTCACGGATGCCGAGCATGCCTTGCATGCCCTGCAGCTCCTCTGATGTCAGCGGCTCGTCGATCCCCTTGGCGCCGAAATCGAAGTTGAGGCCTTCGGCGAGCAGCGACAGCGCGTCGATCTCGAGCGGCAGCTTCTGGATCACCGCCATCCGGTCCTCGGCCTCGGCCTTGGTCGCGCCGGTGACCGGCGTGATCAGATTGCAGAGGAACATCTGGTCGGGATCGCGCCCGGCCTTGGCGGCTTCGCCCCGGATCGCGTCATAGCCCTGCTTGGCATTGGCGAGGTTGCGCGCCGCGGTGAAGATCACCTCGCCCCAGCGTCCGGCAAAGCGCTGGCCGCGGCCGGAGGCGCCGGCCTGGATCACGACGGGATGGCCCTGCGGCGAGCGCGGCACCGTGAAGGGGCCGCGCGAGGTGAAGAACGCGCCCTTGTGGTCGAGCCGCTTCACCTTGGTCGGATCGGCGAAGCGGCCGCTTGTCTTGTCGATCAGCAGCGAACCGTCTTCCCAGGCGTCCCAGTGGCCGAGCACCACCTCCATGAACTCGTCGGCGCGGTCATAGCGGTGATCGTGCTCGAGATGCTGCTCGCGGCCCATGTTGAGCGCTTCGCCGTCATTGACCGAGGTCACCACGTTCCAGGCGGCGCGGCCACCCGTCATCAGGTCGAGCGTGGCGAAGCGGCGGGCGACGTCGAACGGCTCGAAATAGGTGGTGGAGGCGGTGGAGGCGAGGCCGAGCTTGGTGGTGACCATGCCCATCGTGGTCAGCACCACGATCGGGTCCATCTTCACGCAGCGGATGCCGTATTCGACGGTGTGGGCGTGATCGTTGCCGTAGCGATCGGGCATTGCGAGACGATCGTCGAAGAACGCCATGTGGAACTTGCCGCGCTCCAGGATGCGCGCGATCTCCTGATAGTAATCCGCGGACATCGAATCGTCGCGCGACTCCGGGTGGCGCCAGGAGCCCGGCAGGTTGGTGCAGTTCTGCGCCTGCAAAAAGCCAACCAGCGCCATTTGCCGTGTCATGTCGTTCTCCTGTGTCCGGAACTATCAGCGAAGGTCGAGCTGCTCGGTGAGCTTGTAATCGGCGGCGAGCGCCTTGAGCTTGTCCCAGGTCGCATCCTCGATCTCGATGCCGTCCCTGCGCCGCTGCTGCTCGCGCAGATATTCGATCTCGCCCGGATAGAACACGCCGCGGCTCCCTTCCGACGGCGGCGTCGATTTCAAATAGCGGGCGAAGTCGGCGACTTCCTTCCTGAAGTCCGTGAGCGGACGGAATGCGGCGACGTTGAACACCGCCATGAAGCAGCCGTCGTTGTGCCGGCCGGTCGGCTCGACGCCGAAGCCGAGCCCGGTCAACAGGCCGCACAGCACCTCGACCATCGCGGCAAGGCCCGAGCCCTTGTAACCTTCGCTGCCGCCGAGCGGCAGCAGCGCGCCGCCCTTGCGATAGTCCGCAGGGTCGGTGGTGTCGCGTCCCTCGGCATCGATGATCCATCCCTTCGGGATGCTCTCGCCGCGCGCCACCGCGAGCTGGATCTTGCCGGCGGCGACTGCCGAGGTCGCCATATCGAGGTAGAACGGCGCCTCGAGGTCGGACGGCACCGCGATCGAGAGCGGGTTGGTGCCGAGCCGCGCCTCGCGGCCGCCGAACGGCGCCACATGTTTCGGCGAGCGGCCGGAATCGGCGGCCGCAATCCCGATCATGCCTTCGCGCATCGCCATCATCGGGTAATGCGCGAGCCGTCCGACATGGCTCTGCCGGAACACGGTGCAGGCCGCGACATTGGCGGTCTTCGCCTTGTTGATGGTCATCTCCATCGCCTTGGCGTTGACGTGGAAGCCGAAGCCCCAATGACCGTCGATCACGGTCGTGGTCGGCGTCTCCTGCACGATGGTCCATTTCGCGCCGGGCACGATGTGGCCGGCCTTGATGCGGTCGATATAGGTCGGGATTGCGATCACGCCGTGAGAGTCGTGGCCGGCGAGGTTGGCATTGACGCAGCCGGAGGCGACGGCGCTCGCCTCCTCCTCCGATGCGCCGGCGCCCCTGAGGAGTGCCGCGCCGATGCGCGTGAGACGGTCGGCCTGGACGATCGGCATGGGATTTTCCTCGTGGTCTGCCCGCGTGCTGCGCGGGTCTTGCTTGCTGTTGTCGGCGTCATGCTCTCAAAGCGCCGAGGGGCGAGCAAGTGCAGAAAATCCGGGCGGCCATACCGCCAGCAGGGTGCTCACCGTCGCGATTTCACATAGTGGAACGGGCGCGGTCGCGATGCGGAATTTGGTCGCTCCGGCGGCACCGGCAGGGCGCAGGTCCCGGCATTACGGCCCTCCGCCTCAGGCTGGCACACCGGTGTCCGTAATATCCCGGAAAACCGCTACCGGCATTCGTCAGCCGTTTACTTTGTCGGGCAACTTGCCGGATACGCTAACCACCACTTAGGCCTATCGCGGGCAATGTTCCCCGCCAGATTGGAGGGGTTGGCCCCGGGGCCTTCAGGAATCGTGCAGTCGAGCATCGGGCGTACATTCGCGGCGTTGAGTGCCACCAACGAAGCGATTCTGTACGCGAAATCACCAGAAGAATTGTACGGCAAGGTCTGTGAAGCCGCGTTCTCGAGCGGGAGCTTCCTGGCCGCGACCGTGTTTTTGCTGGAGCCGGATACCGGTCTCTTGAAGTTCGCGGCCGGCTTCGGCGACGATGTCGCGCGACTACGCAGCATCACCATTTCCGCGATCGCCAATACGCCGGAGGGAGAAGGCGTCGCCGGCCGGGCGTTCCGCGACCAGAACGCCTGCGTCGCCAACGACTATGTCAACGACGCCCGTTCGGCCGCCTGGCGCAGCGGTGCCGCGGCGGCCGGCGTCGGCGCGGCGGCGGCCCTGCCGCTGGTCTGCAACCGGCGCAGCGTCGGCGTCTTCATGGTGACGCGGCGGGAGGCCCAGTCGCTGGGCGAAGAGATCGTTTCGCTGCTGGAGCGCATGGCCGCGAACGTGTCCTTCGCGCTCGATAATTTCGACCACGAAGCTTCGCGCAAGAGCGGCGAGCGGGCGATGCGCCGGCTCAACCGCATGTTCGGTGCCATCAGCGCAACCAACGAGGCGATCCTTCGCGCCAAGACCGAGCACGATCTCTATCAGCGGGTCTGCGATGCCGCCGTGTTCAGCGGAAAGTCCTTCGCCACGGTGGTGCTGCTGGCCGAACCCGATACGCACTGGTTCGAGCCGGTCGCCGGCACCGGCGAGGCGCTCGACCTGATCACGCAGACGCGCTTCTCGACCGATCCGGACAACGTCTACGGCAAGGGGATTTGCGGCGAGGCGTTCCGGACCCAGCGGCCCTGCGTCGAGCACGATATCCCGATCTCGATGAGCCCGTCGCATATGCCGGTCGGCGGCAGCGGCCTGATGGCCTGCGTCGCGCTGCCGCTCACCCGGTTCGGCAAGAGCGTCGGCGTCCTGATCTTCTTCACCGGCAATTCCTGGGCGCGCGACGAGGAGATCATCGCGCTGCTCGCGGGGATCGCCGAGAATGTCTCGGTCGCGCTCGACAATTTCGGCCGTGCCACCGAGAAGGCCAAGGCCGACGCCGAGCGCGAGCGGCTGTCGCGGATGTTCGCGGCACTGAGTGCGACCAACGAGGCGATCATGCGCGCGAGGTCGCGGCTCGAGATGTTCGAGCTGGTCTGCGCGGCCGCGGCCCATGGCGGCGGGTTCAACTCCACCAGCATCCTGATCGCCAAGCCCGGCGACGATTTCCTGGAGATGATGGCGGTCGCTGGGCCCACCGCAGCCAATGCGCGCCGCCTCAACGTCTCGCGCAGCGAGGCACGCCCCGAAGGGCGCGGCGTCTGCGGCCGGGCGTTCCGCTCCCGCCGCGCCTGCATCAACAATGATTTTCTGGGTGACGTCGCCAACAATCCGTTCCGCGACGTCATCGACCGCGAGGATGCGCGATCCGGCGCGGCGTTTCCGTTAATCGTCGACGACGAGCCGGTCGGCGTGATGCTGTTCATCTCCGCCAAGCGCAACACCTTCTCGGCCGAATTCGCCGAGCTGCTGCAGCGCCTCGCCGACAACGTCTCCTATGCGCTCGGCAGTTTCGACCGCGCCGACGAGAAGGCGCGGACCGAAGAGCAGAAGGAGCGGCTGCGGCGGATGTTCGCGGCGCTGAGCGCGACCAACGAGGCGATCATGCGGGCAAAATCCCGCGGCGAGCTGTTCGATCTGGTCTGCGATGCCGCGGCGGTCGGCGGCCAGTTCGTCTCGGCCACAATCAGGCTCGTGCGCCCCGGCGAGGTTTTCCTGGACAATGTGGCCGCCTCGGGCCCCGATCGGGTGCGGGCCCGCGAGGTTCAGCTGTCGGCCGACGCGACGCGTCCGGAGGGGCAGACGCTGACCGGCGTCGCGATCCGTACGCGCCGGCCCTGCATCAGCAACGACTATCTCAGCGACTTCGGCCCCGAATCGCACGTCTATCCGGCCGTGCGCGACAGCGGCAGCAAATCAGGCGCAGCCCTGCCGCTGCTCAAGAACGGCGAGGCGATCGGCGCGCTGGTGTTTCTCTCGAGCGAGTTCGGCACCTTCAGCCCGGAGATGATGGCGCTGTTGCAGCGGCTTGCCGAGAACGTCTCGTTTGCGCTGGCCAATTTCGACCGTGCCGACGAGAAGGCGCGGGACGACGAGCAGAAGGAGCGGCTGTCGCGGATGTTCGCGGCGCTGAGCGCGACCAATGAGGCGATCATGCGGGCGAAGTCCCGCGCCGAATTGTATCGACTGGTCTGCGCGGCGGCGGCGACCGGCGGCAAGTTCACCTCGACCACGATCGCGCTGGCGCAGAGCGGAAGCGACTATCTGCGGATCGCCGCGATTGCGGGGCCGGCGGCCGAGGGCGCGCGCCAAGTGACGCTCTCGACCAGCGAGGCGCACCCCGAGGGCCGCGGCGCCTGCGGCCGAGCGTTCCGCTCCGGCAAGGCGTGCATCATCAACGACTATTTTGCCGACACCGAGACCGCCGCCTTCCATGAGCGCGCCCGGCTCGATGGAACGCAGTCCAGCGCCTCGTTTCCGCTTGTTGTCAGCGGGCGGGTGGTCGGGGTCATGATCTTCGTCGCGCTCGACAAGGACACCTTCACGCCGGAGTTCGCCGAGCTGCTGCAGCGCCTCGCCGACAATCTGGCGTTCGCGCTCGAGAGCTTCGATCGCGCCGATGAGAAGCACAAGGCCGACGAGCGCATCGAATACCTTGCCTCGCACGACAGCCTGACCAGTCTGCCCAACCGCGAGACGTTCAACGAGTTGCTGCATCACGCGATCTCGGCGGCGGATCGCCATCGCCGGCAGCTCGCGGTGCTGTTTATCGATCTCGACCGTTTCAAGGTGATCAACGACTCGCTCGGCCACGACGCCGGCGATATGCTGCTGGTGGCGATCGCCGAGCGGCTGCAAGGATCGTTGCGCGCGAGCGACGTGGTGGCGCGGCTCGGCGGCGACGAGTTCGTGGTCATCCTCGAGGAGACCACCGAACGGAACGACGTCGAGCGCATCGCCGGCGATCTGCTGATCTCGCTCAGCCAGCCGCTGACGATCAGCGGACACGAGTGCCATACCACGGCCTCGATCGGCATCGCGATGTATCCGGCCGACGGCTCGGACGTGCAGACGCTGACCAAGAATGCCGACATGGCGATGTATCTCGCCAAGGAAGACGGCAAGAACGGCTTCCGCTTCTTCTCCAACGAGATCAGGGCGCAGTCGATCGAGCGCCTGACGATGGAGAGCGCATTGCGCCGCGCGCTGGACCGCAACCAGTTCTCGCTCGACTATCAGCCCAAGGTCGACATGGCGAGTGGAGCGATCAGCGGCGTCGAGGCGCTGCTGCGCTGGACCCATCCGGAGCTCGGCAAGGTCTCGCCCGGCCAGTTCATTCCGCTCGCCGAGGAGATCGGCCTGATCGTGCCGATCGGCCGCTGGGTGCTGAAGGAAGCCTGTGCGCAGAACATGGCATGGCAGCGCCGCGGCCTCAGGGCCGTGACGATGGCGGTCAACCTTTCTCCGCGGCAGTTCGGCGATCCGAATCTACTCGACGACATCGACGCGGCGCTGGAGGAGAGCGGCATGTCACCGGCGCTGCTGCAGCTCGAGGTCACCGAGAGCATGGTGATGCGCAACGTGACGCGCGCGGTGCGCGTGCTCGACGCGATCCAGAATCGCGGCATTCGGCTCGCGATCGACGATTTCGGCACCGGCTATTCGTCGATGTCGCTGATGAAGCAGTTCCCGATCGACACCATCAAGATCGATCGATCCTTCGTGCGCGACCTGCCCAATGATTCCGAGGACGTCGCGATCGCGCAGGCGATTATCAGCATGGGCAAGGCGCTCGGCATGACCATCGTCGCCGAGGGTGTCGAGACCTCCGAGCAGCAGGAGTTCCTGCGCGCCCATGCCTGCGACGAGATGCAGGGCTTCCTGTTCAGCCGGCCGCTGCCGCCGCGCGATCTCGCCGAGCTGTTGAAGCCGTCGCAGGCAGAGGCGTCGCCGCCGCTGCAGCCGTTGCTGGATGGCGAGGCGACCGGCGAGGCCGCGCCGGATCTAAGGCGGAAACGCGCTGTCGTCTGACGGCTGCACGGGCAGGTCGCGAACGTCGGAATCGGTCGATGCGACCTTGCGCGAGAAATCATAGGGCCACGGCAGGATGTCCTGGCCGGCCAAAGTCTGGCGCAACACAAGGGCAGCCTCCGCAAAGCGCGCACCGTCAGGCAGCCGCAGCCGACGGCTCCAGGCGGCCGGAAGCGGTTCGGCGGCATCGCGCATCTCGAATGCCGGCCCCCACCACCAAGCCGGCGCGGGCGGCCGTTCCGGTTCCGGAATGGCGCGCCAGCGCGCGAACTCATCGACGATGCGGGCAAATTGCAGCTTGGCGGCGGGATGCATCGAAGGCCCTTCCTTGGGCCGGGATGATAGCATCGCTCCCACCTCGCGCAACGCGGCTATTGGCGGCCGTGCTGCCAATGCGCCGTCACGTCGGAGCCCGATTTATTGAGGTGGACGTGCTGGTCGACATGGTCGACCCAGGACAGTGGAATGAAGTGATGGTGCTGACCGTCAGGCGAGCTTTGCTTGGTCAGCTTGATCTTGTCGGTGCCTTCCATGTGGTCGACCTTGCCGACCGTCTTCTTGTCCGACGAGATCACATCCATATGTTCCCGAATGTCGGCAGCGTTCGCCATGCGTCATCTCCTCGTCATGATGATGAGGGGAGGAAACGCCGCGTGGATGCAAAGGTTGCTAGCCGGTTCCGGCTACTTCTGCTCGACCTCGGTCGCAGTGGCCGGACCTTCGCCCATGATCAGCAGCACGGCGTCCTCGTCCTTGGCGCCGTCCCAGTGCACCTCTTTGCCAAAATGGGTGACGAAGCTGCCGGCCGGCATCGCCACGGTGCCGTGATCGGGATCGAATTTCGGACCCGAGCCGACGCACCAGGTGCCCTTGAGCACCACGATGTAGCGGTCGTTGGGATGGAAGTGCGGACGGCTGAAGTGATTGCCCTTGGTCCATTTGGTGTAGACCATGTAGAAGCCGGGCTTCGAGGGATCGCCGACCACGACCGCGTTCTGCGCGCCGCGCGCATCGACCGAGCTCCAGGGAATCTGATCCGGCAGCTTGTAGGTGACGGCGGCCGGATTGAGCTCGGCCGCCGAGCCGACGCTCAGCATGCCGGCGAAGGCCAGCGGCATCATCAGGTATCGCCAGGATCGTTTCGACGCCCTCATCGGTGTGCTCCCAGATCGGATTTCCCGGGCGACTGCCGCGCCCGTATGCCGCGCGATGCTAGTTGTCCTCGCTTCCGCCCGGCAAGACGCAGCCGTGCATGTCTGACCTCAGGATTGCGACAGCGATCCGTGACACAACGCAGTTGCAATATGAAAAAGCATTTACGTCGCTGCGGACGATGATAGGTTGCGCGCCAACCAAAAGACGGGAGGATAACCTTGAAGAAGCATCTGTCGATACTGGCGGCGGGACTTGTGATCGGTGCGGCCGCGCTGCAATTTTCCACCACCGCCTCGGGGGACGACGGCTGGGTCACGCTGCTCGACAGCTCCAAGAAGGGTGACTGGGACGAGGTCGGCAAGGCCAATTGGGCGATGAAGGACGGCGCGCTGGTCGCCGACAAGCTCGACGGCAAGGATCTCTCCTATCTCGTCAGCAAAAACCAATACAAGGATTTCCAGATCCGGGCCGAGTTCTGGACCGACGAGGATGCCAACAGCGGCATCTTCATCCGCTGCGAAGGCAACAAGGTGATCGACTCCAAGGTCTGCTACGAGGTCAACATCTTCGACAAGCGGCCGGACCCGACCTACGGCACCGGCGCGATTGTCGACGTCGGCAAGGTCGATCCGATGCCGAAGGCGGCCGGCAAGTGGAACGTCTACGAGATCACGGCGCAGGGGCCGCATTTCATCGTGACGCTGAACGGCCAGAAGACCGTCGACGCCCAGGACTCCAAGCACGCCAACGGCTACATCGCGCTCCAGTATGGTTCGGGCGTGGTCAAGTTCCGCAAGGTGCAGATCAAGCCGCTCTGACGGCATCGGTTGAGCGGGGCCTCGGTCGCAATGCGATCGGGCCCCTCTTCATTGAGGAGCACTGTCGGTCGTAGAGACCTTACGATCGTCGCCTTGCTTGCGCAGATGATGGCCGATCACGAGCCCGGTCAGGCACAGCAACAGCCCAAGTGCCGGCGGCGCAAACAGCGCCTCTTCCTGGAAGATG
Source organism: Bradyrhizobium sp. BR2003 (assembly GCF_009720285.1). Taxonomy (NCBI): domain Bacteria; kingdom Pseudomonadati; phylum Pseudomonadota; class Alphaproteobacteria; order Hyphomicrobiales; family Nitrobacteraceae; genus Bradyrhizobium; species Bradyrhizobium sp. BR2003. The sequence continues at coordinate 112,087 of NZ_SMYJ01000030.1, read as the reverse complement.
CCGTTCACCAGCACGACCATCGTGCCGAAGGCGGCGAGGCCCTGGATGAGGATTCCCGACGAGGCGTAGAGGCGCCAAGCCTTTAGTGCCATCGCGAGGAAGTAGCCAAGCGGCACCAGTGAGCCGATCCCCATCTGGTAGAGCAACACGCCGACGGCGCTCTCCACCGCGCCGTCCATCGTGCCGGCCGCCTGCGCGGCGTTCCAGTCAATCGAGAAGTAGCCCTCGGAGAGGTTGCCGCCGACGCCAAGTCCGCGGCCGACGGGATTCTGCCGAAAGCCGTCCCAGCCGCCTATGAAGCCGATCACGTGGAAGTCGCCGATCTGGAGTCCGATATAGATCGCCGCGATGGCGTACAGCACGAGGCCGATCAGCGCCACGGCAAGGGTGATGGTGGCGCCGAGCAGCCAGGTTGCCGTCCAGGCCAGGGCCACGAAGATGACCAGGATGAGCGCGCCCTTCACGCTACAGCAAATCAGCAGCGGGATCGCAGCCAGCGCCAGCCAGCGATATCCGACCGCGAACAGGAACAGGACGGAGAAGGCGATCCCGTAGCCGAAGCTGATCGGGCTCATATTCGGTCCGAAGATACGCAGCAAGGACGAAAGTCCGAGGTCCTCGAACAACGGGCTGTTGAGAAAGCTGAAACGGAAGCGATCGATCAGATCCACCGGTACCCTGCCGGTTGCGCGCATCTCGGCCTCCCAGGATCCGGAGCGGGTCGCCTTCAGCTCGTCGAAGTGCCAGAAGGTGTAGCCGTTGGTGATGGAGAGCCAGAAATCGCGAAACAGCAGTTCGACATATCCGCAGACGATCAGCAGCGTGGCAACGGTCACCAGGAAGGACGTGATGCGGATCTCGAAGGTTGCGGCCGTCAGCAGCGAGAGCTGAAACAGAAACAGCGGCAGCGCGATGTTGCGCAGATAGACCAGGGCGGCGTGCGAATCCTGCGTGGCGCCGAGCAGGAAATACGCCGTCACGGTTGCGAGCGTGATCAATCCCCATTTCATGATCCGGTCGATCTCGGCGGAATGTTTCCGCTCGTGCAGCGCATAGAGCGCCAGCGTGACCAGCCACATCACCGCGCAGACCAGAAAATTGTAGCCCTTGACGAAATCCATCTCCTGCTCGGTCGTCATATAGGACGACAGAATCGAGACGAAGAGATTTTGGAAGAAGATGATGAAGATGGCGATCGACGGCGCGTAGGCCGGCACCGCGAGTACGATGGCGCAGCCGATCAGGCTTTCGACGACAATCGCGAGCCCGGCGTTGGCCGCCTGCATGATCGGTGCGAATGCGATCGATGCCACGGCGATGCCGAGTGCAGGAATCAGGTCGCCGGCCAACAGCGGCCGCGGGGCTATCTCTGCTCGCACAGGCTCTGACCTAACGTGACCGGACGTGTGGCGTGCCACACCAGCATCGTCGATCTAGCCGCGCATTGTGTAAGAACCGGTTAACCAGACGGGTCAGCGGGTGCCGAGCAGGGCTCGCAGCGCATCGCGGTCGACCTTGCCGGTGACCGGGTCGGCGAGGCCGAAGCCCTGCGACAGCTCCCAATGGGTCCAGCCCCAGCACTGTTGCCGGGCGTAGGCCGTAACGCCGGCAAGCCAGCGCAGCCGGCTGTCGCGCGGCGCTCCGGCCTTGAGCACGCCGAATTCGTTGATGATGATCGGCCGCGAATATTGCCGCTGCCAGGCGGCGCCAGGCTCGAGCCATGTGTCGATGCCGCGGTCGGGAATGGCGCGGTCCACCATCGCCAGTGCCTTGCGCTTGTCGAGCGCGGTGAGCCGCTCCCGCAGCTGTTGAACCCCCGGATCGTCGGCGCGGACCGGATAGGGTAATCCGGTGACGTCATGCAGCGGCTCATTCGGATCCCAATGGGCCTGATGGGTGAACACCATCGGATCGTAGAAGTGGATGGCATAGACGACGTTCGGATCGTCGAGCGGCACAAAGCCCGGCAGCGCATCCGCGCGCTGCCAGTTCACCGGCCCGGTGACCAGCGTGGTTTGCGGCAGCAGGCCGCGAATGAAGGCCGCCAGCTCCCGGACTTCGCCGTGCCATTGCGCGGCCTCGACATCCGGCTCGTTCAACAGTTCGGCAAAGACACGGTCGGACGGATAGCGCTGCATGACCGTTGCGAGCTCGGTCCAGGCGCGCTTCAGTTCGGTCATCGCGCCGGGCGGATCGTCCTTGTGCAGCGCGTTGAAGCGCTCGCCGGAATGCAGGTCGATCGACACCGCATAGCCTAGGCCGAGCAGGATCTTGAGTGCCGCATCGACGGTGCGCAGGCGGCTGTCGATCTCCGCTTTCGTGGCGAAGCGCGGCATGACGAAGTCGGCTGGCACCGGCAGCCGGATGTGGGTCATGCCGGCCTTGCGCAGCTCGAGCAGCAGGCTGTGGGGCGGCGCCGACCGCGGATCGGCGATCCAGCCGTCGGCATTGACGCCGCGTGACAGCGCCTTGAGCCGGTCGGCCGGCACGCCTTCGATCAAGGCGGGGCAGGCCCGCGCGGCGACCGACAGCAGAATGGACACGCTGACCGCGAGGGCAAGGATCGATGGCCGCGTCATGACCGATCGGCGTGCGATGGTTGTCGCGGGATCGTGACGGGTTGCGGGGCGCTCACGAATATACTGCCTGTTGTGTTCGAGCCGGCCGGGGTCGCCGGGCGTCGTCCGAAAGGTAGCTCGGCCAAGCAACGATGCGGTAAAGGCGTAACACGAAAATTTAACTTATCCGCCTTCGTCGACTGTCCGCGAGAATCGCAAACGAAGCGTTTGGTCACGACCGCGCCGTGCTGGCGCTGCGTCAGTGTCCGAAACTCTCGGCGCGGCTGAACTAGATCCCTCGGACCACGCCCGGCTGGCCCGGTGCGCATTCCAGCGCAGCACGGTCCCAGTTCGCATTGATGGCCGCGGCCTCATAGCTCGATTGCAGGAATTCGAGCAGCGCCATGTCGGGGTCGGCAGCCGTCCGCACGGCATCGTAAGGCAGGATGAATTCACCGAGCGCCTCGCTGAAGAAGGCGGCGTCGGGCCGCACCGGCGTGCCGCGATAGCCCGCGGGCTCCGGATAGGCGTAGGAATAGAACGCGGGATAATCGATCGCGCCGCCGCCCGGCCAGAAGCCGGCGCTGCTCACTTCGTGCGAATAGGCCTCGTGCGCCACCTCGTCGGGCAAATGGGGCACGCCGCCGGGATGCCGCGGTGCGGTCCTGCCGGAAAACCGCGTCACGGCGAGATCGAAGCTGCCCCAGAAGAAATGCACCGGGCTCGCCTTGCCGAGGAAGCCGGTCCGGAATTGCTTGAACACGCGGTCGCAGTTCACAAGGATCTGGTGAAACCGGCGCACGGCATCGGCGTCGTACGACGCATGCTGCGTATCCTGCGAAAACCGGATCGGATCGGCGACTTCGTTCGGTATCTCGTCAATGGCGACGTCGATGCCGAGGTCCTTCAGATTGGTCATGACCGCCGCGTAGAAGCTCGCGACCGATTGACCGGCCAATGCGAATTGCCGTTCGGTGCCGTCGCTGGTCGAGATGCGGAGCGTGTGATCGATGAAATCGAAGTCGATCTGGAACGTGCGATCGCCATCGGGGATCGGCGAGGTGGTCAGTCCGCGCGCCGTGACATAGAGCGTGACGTGCCAGGAGTGATTGAGCCAGGGCGACTTCGCCAGCCGGATCTTGCCGGCGATCTGGGTGAAGAGCTGGAGCGTGGCACAGCTGTCGCGCCACGCCGCGGTCGGCAGTTCCGGCCAGCGGGTCTTCTGTGTGTTGGTCATGACAAACCTCTGGGCTGCGCCGACAAGCTGCCTTGCGGCATACCACGAAAGCGGCCCCGATGATTTCGGGAACCGGCGCTTTCAAGAAAAACAGCGGACAGGGCGGCAATCGTCAGGGAGAGTGCCGTCCTGTCGCGCAAGAGTCCGGCCGGGTGTGAAACCCAGCCGGTTTCACCGTGCGGCTCAGCCGTGAAGTTTCCTCGCGGTCTCCGCGATCGCACGGCCCTGGTAACGCGCGCCGGCGAGTTCGTTCTCGCTGGGCTGGCGGCTGCCGTCGCCGCCGGTGATCGTGGTGGCGCCGTAGGGCGCGCCGCCGGTGACCTCGTCGAGCTTCATCTGTCCGGCAAAGCCATAGTTCAGCCCGACCACCGTCAAGCCGAAATGCAGGAGGTTGGTGATGATCGAGAACAGCGTGGTCTCCTGGCCGCCATGCTGGGTCGCGCTCGAGGTGAAGGCGCCGCCGACCTTGCCGTTCAGCGCGCCCTTGGCCCAGAGGCCGCCGGCCTGGTCGAGGAAGTTGGCCATCTGCGAGGCCATGCGGCCGAAGCGGGTGCCGGTACCGACGATGATCGCATCGTAGTTGGCGAGATCGTCGATCTTGGCGACCGGCGCGGCCTGGTCGAGCTTATAGTGCGAGGCCTTGGCGACTTCGGCCGGTACCAGCTCGGGCACGCGCTTGATGTCGACGGTGGCGCCGGCTTCGCGCGCGCCTTGCGCGACGGCATTCGCCATGGCTTCGATGTGACCGTAGGCGGAATAATAGAGAACGAGAACCTTGGCCATGATGGCCTCCTTTGGTTGGGGGAGAGATTTTGGGTTTGCGGGGCTGTCATTGCCGGGCTTGACCCGGCAATCCATCGTTCTCGGAGACTCTTCCGAAGGGGATGGATGCCGGGTCAAGCCCGGGCATGACGCGTGGGGGTTGGGTTAAGCCGCGTCGACGAGCACGAGCTCGGCGTCCTCGAGCGCGGTGATCTTCAGCTTGGCTTCATCGCGGATCGCGGCGCCGTCGCGCGCATTGACGCGCACGCCGTTGACCTCGATGCTGCCGGCCGCCGGCACCAGATAGAGGTGACGGGCCTTGTCGGCGGCGTATTCCGCGCTCTCACCGGCCTTCAGCGTGGTGGCGAGCACCCGCGCATTGGCACGGATCGGCAGCGCGTCGTCGTCGCCCTCGATACCTGAGGCGATGGTGACGAGCCTGCCGGAGCGATCCGCCTTCGGGAACGGCTTCGAGCCCCAGGTCGGGTGGCCGCCCGTCGTCGTCGGCTCGATCCAGATCTGGAAGATCTTGGTCTTCGCCGGCTCCAGATTGTACTCGGAGTGACGGATGCCGCTGCCGGCGCTCATCACCTGGACGTCGCCGGCTTCGGTCCGTCCCTTGTTACCAAGCGAATCCTGGTGCGTGATCGCGCCTTCACGAACATAGGTGATGATCTCCATGTTCGCGTGCGGATGCGCCGGGAAGCCGGAATTGGGCGCGATCTCATCGTCATTCCACACGCGCAGTGAGCCGTGGCTGACATTGTCGGGATCGTAGTAGCTCGCGAACGAGAAGTGGTGCTTGGCCTTCAGCCAGCCGTGGTCGGCGCCGCCAAGCTTTGCGAATGGTCTGAGTTCGATCATGGTCATTCCCCTTGATGTCGATGTTGAGGAGCGGGCCTGGCGTTCTGCGCCCGGCGTCTCCAGAAAATTTGTGATCAGGCGCCGAAGCCGCCGTCGACGTTGAGCACGGTGCCGGTCACGAACGAGGCTTCCGGGCTTGCCAGGAACACGACGCCCGCCGCGACCTCCTCGGGGCGGCCGAAGCGCTGCAGCGCGTGCTGCACGCGTTGCGTCTCGGCAAACTCGCCGCCGTCCTTCGGGTTCATGTCGGTGTCGATCGAGCCGGGCTGCACCACGTTCACCGTGATGCCGCGCGGTCCGAGGTCGCGCGCCGCGCCCTTGGTGTATCCGACGACGGCCGCCTTGGTGGCGACGTAGTCGGCAAGGCCCGGGAACGAGGCGCGGTCCGCCAGCATGGAACCGACGGTGACGATGCGACCGCCTTCACCCATCAGCTTGGAGGCGGCGCGGATCGCGGTGATCACGCCGTCGATGTTGATCGCCTCCTGCCGGGCGAGTGTAGCGGTGTCGGCCTTAGGATCGTCGACCGCGCCGCCCGATGCGACACCGGCGTTGTTGACCAGGATGTCGAGCCGGCCAAAATCCTTGGCGACGGTCTTCACCAGCTGATCGACATCCGAAGACGAGGCTTGGTCGGCCTTGTAGGCGCGGGCGTTGACGCCCTTGCCCTTCAACTCGGCGACGACGGCCTCGGCCTTCTCGGGAGAGGCGACGTAGCTGATCGCGACGTTGGCGCCTTCCGCGGCGAGTGCACGGGCGCTGGCCGCGCCGATGCCGCGCGAACCGCCGGTAACGAGAGCGACCTTGCCTGAGAGCTTCTTGGTCATTGGATTTCTCCATCGGTTGAATTTGATGCCACTTGGATATGCCTCCGGCTGTGGTATAGAAATAGAAACTATTGAAACTCATTGTTTCCAATATTGAGCAATCAGGACAGCGGCCCATGTCGAAACTGCCGGACTTCGAGGCGCTCGCGATCTTCGCAAAAGTCGTGGAATTACGGTCGTTTGCGGCGGCTGCGACCGAGCTCTCGCTGTCCAAGGCGACGGTGTCCAAGGCGGTCAGCCGACTGGAGGAGCGGCTTGGCGCCCGGCTGTTCAACCGCACCTCGCGGCGGCTGGCGCTGACCGATGCCGGCCAGAAGTTGTCAGAGCGCGCCGCGCGGCTGCTCGCCGACGGCGAGGCCGCCGAGAACGAGGCGTTGGCGCAATCGACCACGCCGCGCGGCCTGGTGCGGCTCGCGGTGCCGATGAGTTTCGGCATCAAGACGGTGGCGCCGTTGCTGCCGGAATTCATGGAGGCCTATCCGGAGGTTTCGATCGACCTGCATTTGAGCGACGCCACGGTCGACCTGATCGGCGAGGGCTTTGATGCCGGCCTGCGCATCGCGCGGCTGCCGGATTCCTCGCTGATCGCGCGGCGGCTGTGCGGCATGCCGCGCTACACGGTGGCCGCGCCGTCCTATCTGAAGCGCCACGGCCGGCCGACCCATCCGATGCATCTCGCCGAGCACAAATGCTTCGGCTACGCCTATCTCTCGACCCAGGGCGTCTGGCACTACACCAACGCGTCGGGCGAGCAGGCGAGCGTGCGTCCCGCCGGCCAGCTCCGGGTCAACAATGGCGAGGCGGTGATGCCCGCGCTGCTCGCGGGACTCGGCATCGCCGATCTGCCCGACTTCATCGTCGGCGATGCGATCGCGCGCGGCGAGGTCGAGGTGATCCTGAAAGGCTGGAAGCAGCCCGAGGGCGCCGTGCATCTCGTCACCCCGCCCGGCGGACCGCGTCCCGCGCGCGTCGAGGTGCTGGCGGATTTCCTGGCCAAGCATTTCGCCAAAGGGCGCGCGCAACGGAAATAGAAACTTGCGGGGACGAGGTTGAACGCCGGCGCACCCCGTCACATTCGTGTCATCCCTTTTAAATTGTATAACTTATGTGAACTAACCCATGATCGTGGGCTGCCGCGATCGTCTATTTCTGCGTCCTGAACCGGTGTTGCCGCAAAGCGCATATTCGGAGGAACCAGATGATTGATCTGACCAAGCATGATTTCACGTCATTATCGGTGAAGGACCTGCTCGATGCCCGCGAGGCCTATCACGTGCATCTGGCCCATCTGCAATCGGTCTACGCCACGGCGATTGGGCGCTATCTGATCCGGGACAACGATCGCAACGCGACGGAAAGAAAGGCGCACTCCAAGCCGCAGGCGCTCGGTCCGCGCACGCTGTTCAATTCGTCGGTCAAGGACTGGTCGTGGCCCTGCATCCTCGTCTTTGTCCGCGACTGGATGAAGCGCTCCGAGCTGAAGAACCATCCCGAGAAGCAGGATCAGCTGGTGCCTCCGTTCCTCTATCTGCCCGACGGTCGTGTCGTGCCCACCTGCGTCGTCAAGGTCGATCCGAACGAGGGCAGCCCCGGCACCGTCGACCCGCCGGTGTTCAAGAGCGATCTGGTCGGCGGCGGCTTTCCGGTGCAGACAATGATCCAGGGCAAGATCCACCGTGGCTCGATCGGCTGTCTCGTCACCAATGGCGAGACGGTGTTCGCGCTCTCCAACCGTCACGTGGTCGGCGCCGCCGGACGCGAGATCTTTGCCGGCTTCAAGAACACCGACCGCCGCCTCGGCGTCAGCGATGCGCTGCAACTCGGCAAGCGCGCCTTCAGCGAGGTCTATCCCGGCTGGCCGGGCTCGCGCGTGGTGGCCAATCTCGATGCCGGCCTGATCCGCGTCGATGACGTCAAGGGCTGGACCGCACAGGTTTACGGCGTCGGCCAGGTCGGCGACGTCGTCGACCTCAATGTCGGCACCTTCCGTCTCGACATCATCAACCAGCCGCTGATCGCGTTCGGTGCGACCAGCGGATTGATGAAGGGCAAGATCCTCGGCCTGTTCTATCGCTACAAGACCGTCGGCGGCATGGAATATGTCAGCGATTTCGTGATCGGCCCGCGCGACGGCGACACGCCGCTCAACAATTATCCGGGCGACTCCGGCACGATGTGGTTCGTCGACGATCCGGACGCCAAGAAGAACGCCAGCGGCGCGCGGATCCTCAGTCCGCTGGCGCTCGAATGGGGCGGCCAGGAATTATTCGGATCGAGCGGCAAGGTCCCGATGCAGGTTGCGCTCGGCATCTGCATGGCGACGCTGTGCCGCGAGCTCGATGTCGAGTTGATCGGCGACTGGAACGCCGGCCACACCGAGTATTGGGGCGAATGGGGCCACGTCAAGATCGGCGCCTACGCGACCGGTCTGATCGATGCGAAGCTGCCCAAGCTCGCGACCATGATGGACGCCAATTCCGACAATATCGGCCTCGACGACAAGCTGCTCGCCGACCTCAAGCCGCATCAGCGAGGCACGTTCTCGCCGCTGGCCGATGTCGCCGACCTGGTCTGGCGCTTCACCCGGCACACTGACGAAAGCAACCATTTCGCCGACATGGACAAGCCGGGCAGGGACGGCAAGACGCTGCTCGATCTTTGCGCGGAGTCGACGCGCAACGTCGATCCGAAGGTCTGGAACGACTATTACGAGGGGATCGGCGAGGACCGGCGCGGTGCGCTGCCGTTCCGGGTCTGGCAGATTTTCGACGAGATGGTGGAGTACGCCGCCGCCAACAAGAAGCTGGAGTTCGTCTGCGCTGCGGGCATTGTCGCGCATTACATCGGCGATGCCTGCCAGCCACTGCACATCTCGCAGTTCCACCATGGCCTCGATCCGAACGACAAGGCGCATGCCAAGGTGCACAGCGTGTACGAGACCACGATGATCGGCCGGCACGGCAAGGATCTCATCAAGATGATCCCTGACGCCCGGACCAGCGACGTTGCCGAGATCGTCCCTGGCGGCACGCCGACCGGCCGCGACGCCGCCGTTGCCGTGGTCGCGCTGATGCAGCGGACCGTGAAGCGGCTGCCGCCGATGACCATCGTCAACCTGTTCAATTCGCATATGGGCAGCGGCCAGGTCGAGGCGCTGTGGTCGAAGCTGAAGGACGCCACCGCGGCCTGTATGCAGGACGGTGCCAAGACCCTGGCCCGGGTCTGGGAAGCGGCCTGGCGCGCCGGTGCGGGCGAGGACCGCGGGCAGGGCGGCAAGTTCGATCAGGACAGTTTGAGCAAGCTCTACAACGACCCAAGCTTCCTGCCGGCGTTTCCGCTGCAGCAGCTCACGCTGGATGCTGACGACCACCTCGTTCCGATCGGAGGCAGCAGCACGCGGCGCCGCAGCGCGACAACGGCGCGACGCGCGCGTCCGCAAGCAGCGAAGAAGGCCGCCAAGAAAGCTGCGAGGGAAACGGCCAGGAAGGCGCCGAAGAAGGCGGTGGCGCGCAAGCGGCCGGCCGCAGCAGCTCCAGTCCGCCGCGCGGCCGCCAGCAAGAAGACCGCGACCAAGCGCGGCGCGGCCGGCAAGCGGTCGGTCGGAAAGACCCGCAAGGCGGCGCGCAAGGGCTAGCATGATGGGCTGAATCGGCTGCGAACCGGCCAACCTCTCCCGCTTGCGGGGGAGGTCCCATCGCATCGAAAGATGCGATGCGGGTGGGGGCTTTCTCCACCACGCCACTCGTGGAGAGTGCCCCCACCCCCGCCCTCCCCCGCTTGCGGAAGAGGGGACGCCCGCCTTTGCGAATACCACTTAACCTGATCACATCAGGCCTCGATCTTCCTCGTCGGTGAGGCCGCATTGGATGCGGCAGCGGGACGCTTGAGATCAGCGCTCCGCTCCTGCACGATGCGCGCAAGCCGCGGCTCTGACCGCGGCATCGCGATCGGCTGCGGTCGCCAAAAAAGATGACTGGGGAGAAACTTTCGATGAATCGCCGCGAACTCCTGCGCGCCGCCGCTGCATTGCCGCTTGCGCAGACGGCGCTCGCCAACTCCGCGTTTGCGCAAGGCGCCTATCCCAACCGCAACATCACCATGATCGTGCCGTTTCCGGCCGGCGGCCAGGCCGACCTTGCGGCGCGGCCGGTGGCGCTCGCGCTGGAGCGCATCCTCGGCAAGCCCGTGATCGTCGACAATCGCGCCGGCGGCGCAGGCGGATCGATCGGCAATGCACAGGCCGCGCGCGCCGAGCCCGACGGCTATACGCTGCTGATGACGCTGTCCTCGCTCGCAGTGCTGCCGGAGGCCGACCGGCTGTTCGATCGTCCGGTGGCTTATGAGGTGTCGCAGTTCGCGCCGATCGCGCGCGTGCTCGCCGACCCGACGCTGCTGGCGGTGCCGGCCTCGGCGCCGTGGAAGTCGCTGCAGGAATTCGTCGACGACGCGAAGAAGCGCCCGGGACAGATCCCCTATGGCTCGTCCGGTCCGTACGGCACCCTGCATGTCGCGATGGAGATGTTCGCGGCGAGCGCGGGAATAAAACTGCTGCACGTGCCGTTCCGCGGTGCAGGCCCGGCGCTCACCGCGCTGCTTTCCGGCACGGTGCAGGCGTTGGCGTCGGCGCCGGGTACGCTCAAGCAGCAGGTCGAGGACGGCAAGATGCGCGTGCTCGCCAATTGGGGCGCCGAGCGGATCGCGAGCTTCCCCGATCTGCCGACCTTCAAGGAACTCGGTTACAAGGACGTCGAGTTCTACATCTGGGCGGGACTGTTCGCGCAGTCAGCGCTGCCGGTGCCGATCATGGACCGGTTGCGCGCCGCGATGGCCGATGCCGTGAAGGCGCCGGAGGTGATCAAGACCTTCGAAACCGCGGGCAGTCCGGTCGCCTATATGGACGCGCCGGCATTCTCAAAATTTATTGCAGACGACAGCGCGCGGTTGATCGCGGCGGTAAAAAAGATCGGCAAGGTCGAATAGGGATCTCCCCAGCGGGCAGACCCTCTTCACTTTTAGTTGTCCGCGCGAACGATCCTTGGCCGCATTCATTGGGCAGCTTTGGAGTAAATCGCGGCGCGGGAACCTGCGCGCGCGGGCCAGTATCTGGAACAACGGGAGCCCGACATGCGATCGCAGCGGATCGTCCTGAGCCTTGCCATAGCGATCGGCGGAGCTGCCACGGCAACGGCCGCGATCGCCGAGGAGTATCGGGGAACCTGGGAACAGCAGATGGCGTGCACACCGGACGTGTGGCGGCTCTGCAGCGACCAGGTGCCCGACGTGCAGCGCATCGTGGCTTGCCTGCGGCAGAACACGCCGCAACTTTCCAACAATTGTCGTGCCGTGTTCGAATCGAACGCGCAACAGCAGCAGACACAAGGCCGGGCCCAACAGCCGCAAATGCAGGGTCGTGCGCCGCAGCCGCAGATGCAGCAGCGGCCGCGCGCACCACAGCCGGTGCAGCCGGCGCCATCGCGGCCGCCGTTCGACGATGAGGATTAGTTCTCAGGTCTGACTTCGCAGACGTCGACCCATTCGGCCGCGGTCAGCTCCGCCATCCTGTCGGGCGTGATGCGGACCGCGCTGTGGGTCGAGCCTGCGGCCGGCACCACGACGTCGAATGCCTTCAGCGATACGTCGCAATAGACTGGCAGCGGCGTCTTCAGCCCGAACGGACAGACGCCGCCGACCTCGTGACCGGTGATGTCGGCGACCTCGTCGACGCCGAGCATCTTCGGCTTGCCGCCGAACGCCGCCTTGACCTTCTTGTTGTCCATCCGCGATGTCCCGGCGGCCACGATCAGCACCACGCGGTCGCCGACCCGCAGGCTCAACGTCTTGGCGATCCGCGCCGGCTCGACGCCATAGGCTTCCGCCGCCAGCACGACGGTCGCGGAACTCGTGGCGGATTCGATCACGGAGATTTCGGGCGCCTTCTCGGCGAAGAAGGCGCGGACGGACTCGAGGCTCATGCTGTTCAGGACCTTGCAGACACCAGGGCGGGAAGTTCGGAGAGACCGTGGATCCGGTAATCGGGCACGACACCGAGCTCGTCCATCTGGGTACGCAGCGCCTTGAACATCGTCAATGGGGCGACCGTCTCGCTTTCGACGCAGGCCAGCGCCATCGCTTCCGGCGTCACCCGCTCGATCCATGCGACGTTGAGGCCGAACGACTTGGCACCGCAGGCGTCCCACGGATTGGAGGAAATGAACAGCACCTCCGCCGGCGGTACCTTCAGCACCTCCTCGATCAGCGTGTAGGCCTCGGGCGCCGGCTTGAACACCTTGTGGGCATCGACGCTGATGGTCGCGTCGAGCACGCGGTCGAGACCTGAGTTGCGCACCAGCGCGTTCAGCATGTCGGGGCTGCCGTTGGAGAGGATCGCGAGCTTCTTGTCCTTCATCGCCTCGAGCGCGGCGACCGCATCCGGATACAGCGCCAGATGTTGATATTTGTCGATGATGCGGGCGAAGGTCGCCGCGTCATATTGCAGGCCGAGGCAGCGCAGCGTGTAGGCGAGGGAGTCGCGCGTTACGACGGCGAAATCCTGGTAGCGCCGCATCAGCGAACGCAGCCAGCTATATTCGAGCTGCTTGATGCGCCAGACCTGCGTGATGATGTCACCGTAGCCGGGGAACGCATCCTCGGTGACGTCGGCCACCGACTGGACGTCGTAGAGTGTGCCGTAGGCGTCGAAGACGATTGCCTTGATGGTCATTGTGATCTCTCTTGCCCGCCGATTGTCGCATACAGGAATTTCCTGAGTGCGTCGATGGATTGATCCCTGGCCACCTCGTTGAATTCGAGGTGATGACCGAGCATCTGCACCGGCGTGCTGTAACGCGGCACGTCGAAACCGTGATAGGCGCCGGGATAGACGATCAGCTCGATCGGATGTCCCGCACGATTTTGCCGGGAGATGCCGTAGTCGTCGCGGCCTTCGGCCAGGGTCCGGCACTCCTTGGCCGGCGTCCAGTCGTCGAGCTCGCCGACCATGATCAGCGTCGGCACCGTCATGTCGCCCTTGATGCTGAGGCAGGGCGGGTAGAACGCGACGGCCGCGCGGAATTTCTCTGCCGCGTTATGTTCGATCGCGCCACGCTCGACCGAGAGCAGGGCGAGCCAGGCGCCTTGCGAGAACCCCACCACCGCGACGCGATCGGGATCGACCGCCGATTGCCGCGCGAGATAGCTCAGCGCACGATAGGCGTCATGGACGGTTGCGGCCGGCGCGGCGCCCGTGCAGGCGCTGGTGATGCCGCGCGGCCCGAACCGGTCGACCGTGAGCGTGACGTAGCCCCAGGCCGCCAGCCGCTTGCCCCAGCGCTCGTCGAGTTGCTTGAAGAAGCCGCTGCAGCCGTGCAGCAGCACCACGGCGGGCGAGGGGCCCGGTCCATCGGGTGTTCGCAGATAACCTTGCAGTGGCTGCGCACTTGCAAGCGGGCTCTCGAATTCGACGAAGGCGGGCGGTGGCTCGGCGCCGGCCGCGCAGGCGAGCTCCGCGCTTCCGATCAGAAGTGTGGCGAGGGATGCGGCAAGTCCGGTGAAGTTCGTCATGAACCACCTCCGAAGCTTGCCGCCGACAATACTCCCTTAGACGCCTAAAATCTTCCGCGCGTTGGCCTTCATGACCTTCGGCCGGATCTCCTCGCGGATGTCGAGCTTGGCGAAGTCGGCGAGCCAGCGGTCCGGCGTGATCACCGGCCAGTCGGAGCCGAACAGCATCTTGTCCTGCAGGATCGAGTTGATGTAGCGCACCAGGATCGGCGGGAAGTATTTCGGCGACCAGCCGGAGAGGTCGATATAGACGTTCGGCTTGTGGGTCGCGACCGACAGCGCCTCTTCCTGCCACGGGAAGGAGGGATGCGCGAGGATGATCTTGAGGTCGGGGAAATCGGCCGCGACGTCGTCCATGTACATCGGGTTGGAATATTTCAGCCGCATCCCCATGCCGCCCGGCATGCCGGAGCCGACGCCGGTCTGGCCGGTGTGGAACAGCGCGATCGCGCCGCCGTCATTGATGGCTTCATAGAGCGGGTAGGCCATGCGGTCGTTGGCGTAGAAGCCCTGCATGGTCGGGTGGAATTTGAAGCCGCGGACGCCGTATTCCTCGATCAGCTTGCGCGCCTCGCGGACGCCGAGTTTGCCCTTGTGCGGATCGATCGAGACGAACGGGATCAGCACGTCGAGATGGTCGGAGGCGACCTCGAGCATTTCGTAATTGTTGTAGCGGCGGAAGCCGGTCTCGCGCTCGGCGTCGACCGGGAAGATCACCGCGGCGATGTTCTTGGCGCGGTAATAGGTCGCGGTCTCCGGCACGGTCGGCGGATGCTTGTGCGGCGACTTGAAATAGTCGGCCATCTGCGCCTGGAAGTCGTCATAGCCGTCGTCGCCATGCATGCCGCACGGCTCCTCGGCATGGGTGTGGATGTCGATCGCTGTGACCTTTTCGATGTCGGGCAGTTTGAGCTTGGGCATTCGGCTTCCCCGGCGGCGTGTTCATTGGTGATGGAAAATAATTATATGATATAACGATTTTCGCAAGCGCCGTGGAGTTGATGGCTGGGCGCCGAGCTCAATCCGGTGCGAGGTCCGGTCGGGGCGGGCGCGAGGAGGACGAAAACGCGATTCGGCCGCCGTGGTGCCGTCGTCAAAGGGAGACGTCGGGTCCCCTCGATGGCCTGGATAGTTACGGCCGTCGTCGTTTCCGAAGCGATCTCAAGGGCGTGGCGCGGTGCCTCGCGCCGGTTCCAGGCCAGCTTAGGTCCGAAAATCGGTCCGTCTCGGTTGACATTTAACGGTCCGATGGCTTAGAACCCGGCCGTCCCGGGCGGCAGGCCGCTTGTCGGGATAAATCCCATTTTGCCAACTATTGGCATTGATCAGGTACGGCCTCCAACACGGGCCTTTCGAAGTAACAGGATTGTCCCATGAAGGTCCGTAACTCGCTGAAGTCGCTGCGCGGCCGCCATCGCAACAACCGTCTGGTCCGCCGCAAGGGCCGCGTCTACGTGATCAACAAGGTCCAGCGCCGCTTCAAGGCGCGCCAGGGTTGATCCGACAAATCTGATCGACAAGGCTGATCCTGCCCGGATCGCCGGCCGATTCCGATCCTTCCTTCACAGGTCTTTGACGCCGCGCTGCTTTGCAGTGCGGCGTTGTGCGTCTAGACTTCGGCCATGGGATTAAAGCTCGGATTCAAGTTCCTGGGGCCCGCCAACCGCCGGCTGGCGATCCTGATCGGCGCGTTTCTGGCCATGCCGGTTGCGGCCGTCGCGCAGGATGATCCGCGGGTGGTCCCGCCGCCCAGGGCCCAGAAAAAACTACCTGAAGCTCCGAGCAAGCTGCCGAAGGTGCCGGCCGACCGCACCCGCGGGCTGGATTTCCTGTTCGGCGCCCTGAAGGCCGCGCCCGACGAGGACAGTGCCCGCCATGTCGAGGCGCGGATCTGGGCGCTGTGGCTGCAAACCCCGAGCGATACCGCGGCGCTGTTGATGGTGCGCGCCAAGGCGGCGATCGACGCCCAGAATGTCGATGTCGCGCTGAAGCTGCTGGACGCGGTGATCAAGCTCCGCCCCGACTATGTCGAGGCCTGGAACCGGCGTGCGACGATCTACTATTTGAAGAACGACTACGTTCGTTCGCTGGGAGACCTGCAGCAGGTGCTGACCCGTGAACCGCGCCATTTCGGCGCGCTGGCGGGCGTCGGGATGATCATGCAGGAGATGGGTGACGACAAGCGTGCGCTCGACGCCTTCCGCAAGGCGCTGGCTGTCGATCCCTACCTCGAGAAGGTGCCGCAGATCGTCAAGCAGCTGACCGAAAAGGTCGAGGGCCGCGATATCTGATTGCGTGCGATTGATCGCGATCGTGGGGCGATGGCCGCGAATGGGCACGTTGCTCGCGAGCCTGATGCTTGCTCGCGATACGGTCCGGCGCAGGAGGCTAGTGCAAGAACTTGCCGCGGGACGCGGTGTCCCGGGCTACGGCAGCATAGAATTGCTGAAGCTCCGCCTCCAGGTGCTCATTCACGAGCAACAGTGCCTTCAGGGCGCCGCGCAGGTCGCCATTGCAGCTCGCCACGATCTGATCGATGGCCGCATCGCTAGGGTCGGAAATCATGGTACTCCTCCGATTACTTCCCGTTGAACTCGTCATGCGGACGCGGGTTCCTGTGGATACTGTGTACAAGCCAGGAAGCGCTCCAGTCGCGTCCCGGTTTCGAATGAAGCCTCGCACCTGATGGCGAAAATGCCACCGCCAATCTATGAAATTACTAATGACGCAGGTATGAACCCGCTATCCACAGGCTGGGCGCATTGTGGACAACTCCGCGCCGGGGCGTGAGCCGGAAAATCGACAATTGGCTTTTCGAACAAGAGCATGCCCGGACAGGGGGCACATCCGCGCGAAACCTGATTTCGGCTTCGTCGTAATTGTCAGGTGCCCAATCAGGTGCCTGAGACCTTTCGGATCCCCTCGATGTTGACCGCAATCATTGCGCTGGCGGTAGCCGGGCTGGCCCTGGCGCTGACGACGCAAATCGGCACCCTGCTGATCCAGCGTGCCTTCCTACCGCAGGGGCGAATGATCGATGTGGCCGGGGCGCGGCTGCATGTGGTCGAACTCGGCCCGCGCGATGCGGTCGGGCCGCCGGTCGTGATGCTGCATGGTGCGAGCTCCAATCTGCGCGCGATGCAGCCGCTCGGCGATCGCATTGCCAAAGCGCGCCGGGTGATCCTGATCGACCGGCCGGGCCACGGCTGGAGCAGGCGCGCGCGTGTCGCGGATTCGACGCCCGCGATCCAGAGCCGGATGGTCGTGGAGGCGCTGACCAGGCTCGGCGCCGAGCGGGCGATCGTGGTGGCGCATTCCTGGGCCGGCGCGCTCGCCTTGCGCATTGCGCTGGATCATCCGGATCGCGTCGCCGGCCTCGTGCTGCTCGCCCCTGTCGCCTATCCGTGGCGCGGCGGCGCCGGACGCTACAATGACGTGATCGCGACGCCGCTGATCGGGCCGTTGCTTGCGCACACGATCACGCTGCCGCTCGGTCTCCTCATTGCCACTTCGGCGGCGCGCGGCGTGTTCGCGCCGCAGCCGATACCGGCTGATTTTGTCCGCGACAGCGAGTCATTGCTCCTGCTGCGTCCGCGCGAGTTCATCGCCAATGCGCGCGACCTCGTCACGCTGAAGGCCTCCGTCGTCGAACAGGCCCCGCGCTATGCGGAGATCAGGGCGCCGCTGTCGATCATTTCGGGCGACGTCGACAAGACGGTCTCGACCGGCATCCATTCGCGGCCGCTCGCCGCGTCAGTGCCGAACGCGAAGCTGATCGTGCTGCCGGGCACAGGCCACATGGTGCAGTACGTCGCGCCCGATCTCGTGGCGTCCGAGATCGAGATGATGGCCGGCCTGATGGTGCCGGACGTGGTGACGGCGCAATAGCTGCCGCGCCTTTGCGCCGCGCGAATGTGATCCGGCAAGGCTTGCGTGGCGGTATCGCGCCGAACATCATGTCGTCGCGCGGTTTTCCGATTTTATCAAAGGACACGTCTCATGCGGATCGACAACATCGCCGACCTCATCGCCGAAACCCTTGCCCAGGCCGGCGTGAAGCGCATCTACGGCGTCGTCGGCGACAGCCTCAACGGCCTGACCGAGGCGTTGCGCAAGCGCGGCACGATCGATTGGCTGCATGTGCGTCACGAGGAGGTCGCCGCGTTCGCCGCCGCCGCCGAATCCCAGATCACGGGCGCGCTCGCGGTGTGCGCGGGCTCCTGCGGCCCGGGCAATCTGCATCTCATCAACGGCCTGTTCGACGCGCATCGCAGCCGCACCCCGGTGCTGGCGCTGGCGGCGCAGATCCCGTCGGCCGAGATCGGCGGCGGCTATTTCCAGGAAACCCACCCGCAGGACCTGTTTCGCGAATGCAGCCATTATTGCGAACTGGTGTCGGATCCGGCGCAACTGCCCTACATGCTGGAGAACGCGATCCGCGCCGCGGTCGGCAAGCGCGGCGTCGCCGTATTGGTGCTGCCCGGCGACGTCGCGATGCGGACCGCGCCGAAGCGCGACATTGCGCCGAATGCCGGCCTGCTGCCGCCGGCCCCGGTCGTGCGTCCGGCCGAACCTGAGTTGAATGCGCTGGCGGCGCTGCTCAATGGCGCGCGGCGCGTCACGCTGTTCTGCGGCCGCGGCTGCGCGGGCGCGCATGACGGCTTGATCAAGCTTGCCGAGACGCTGAAGAGCCCGATCGTGCACGCGCTCGGCGGCAAGGAATATGTCGAATACGACAACCCCTATGACGTCGGCATGACCGGCTTCATCGGCTTCTCCTCCGGCTATGCCGCCATGCACGGCTGCGACGTGCTGCTGATGCTGGGGACCGATTTTCCCTACAAGCAGTTCTTCCCGACCGGCATCAACATCGCGCAGGTCGATATCCGCCCCGAAAATCTCGGCCGCCGCTGCAAGCTCGATCTCGGCATCGTCGGCGACGTCGGCGAGACCATCGCCGCGCTGTTGCCGAAGCTCCATGTCAAGACCGACCGCAAGCATCTCGATGCCAGCCTCGCGCATTACAGGGATGCCCGCGCCGGGCTCGACGATCTCGCCCGCGGCAAGCCGGGCCAAAAGCCGATCCATCCGCAATATCTGGCGCGCCTGCTCAGCGAGCAGGCGAGCGAGGATGCGGTGTTCACCGCCGACGTCGGCACGCCGACGATCTGGGCCGCGCGTTATCTGAAAATGAATGGCCGTCGCCGTCTGGTCGGCTCCTGGGTGCACGGCTCGATGGCCAATGCGATGGCGCATGCGATCGGGGCGCAGGCGGCGCAGCCCGGCCGCCAGGTGGTGTCGATGTCCGGCGACGGCGGCTTTGCCATGCTGATGGGGGATTTGATCACGCTGACGCAGGCGAAGCTGCCGGTGAAGGTCGTGATCTTCAACAACAGCGTGCTCGGCTTCGTCGCGCTGGAGATGAAGGCCGCCGGCTTTATCGAGACCGGGGTCGATCTGAAGAATCCCGATTTCGCGGCGATGGCCCGCGCCATGGGCATTCATGGCGTCAGGGTGGAGGATCCAGGCGAGCTTGAGGGCGCGATCCGCGACGTGCTCGCGCATGACGGCCCAGCCGTGCTCGACGTCGTGACCGCGACGCAGGAGCTGTCGATGCCGCCGACCATCACGCTGGAGCAGGTGAAGGGATTCAGCCTTTGGGTGCTGCGCGCGGTGATGAGCGGCCGCGGCGACGAGGTGGTCGATCTCGCCAAGACCAATCTGTTGCCGCGCTGATTGCGGCGGCCCGGCATGATCCGGAAAAGTGCGTGGCGCTTTTCCCTCGCGATAAACGCGGGACGCATCTGCGCGGAGATCATGCTCAAATCAGAGAGCCAGAAGGGGATGGCGTTTCGAAGAAAAGCCATCCCGTTCCAACGTCCGCCCCGGCATTGGCGCCGGGCGGACGGCGACCGATACCGCCGATTACTTCTGCTTGCCGTCCTTGTCGAACGACGAGACGTAGGCCCAGAGGTTGTTGGCCTCGGTCTCGTTCTTGATGCCGGCGAAGGCCATCTTGGTGCCGGGGATCTTGGCCTTCGGATCCTTGATGTATTCGAGGAAGGTGGCCTTGTTCCAGGTGATGCCGGAATTCTTGTTGGCGTCGGAATAATTGTAGTCCGGCGCGGAACCGGAATGGCGGCCGTCGAGGCCGTTGAGCTCGGGGCCGACCTTGTTCTTGGCGCCTTCGCCGATTGCGTGGCAGGCGAGGCATTTATTGAACGAGGTCTTGCCGGCGGCGGCATCCTGCGCCAGCGCGGAGGATGCGGAAGCCAGCGATGTGACGACCGCCAGCGCGCTCAAGGTCTTTAGGTTCATGGGGTTCTCTTCGTTTCGTCCCGGGAGGTAGTGATCGTTTGTGGCATGTCCGGCTTGGACAGGACAAGCCACGAAACTTTGACAGGTTTCGAGGCCGCCCGCTTGTCCGAGAGAGAACTCGCCATTGCGGGGTGGGGCAATCCGACCTTCGGCCGGTCCGCTGAAACAGGTGCAGACGTGATTGATTTGTCGTAACAAATCGGCGAAGGGCAAAAGCTCAGCCGAGGGAACAACGATGTCCATCATGATGCCGGCGGCCGACCAGGCCGTCCTCGCTCGCCGCGCCGAAATCGTGGCCGCCTTGCGCGCGATCGTCCCGGGCGAGGGCGTGATCGACAGTGCCGCCGAGATGCTGGCTTATGAATCCGACGGCCTGACCGCCTATCGGCAGCCGCCGATGGTCGTGGTGCTGCCCGATACCACCGAGCAGGTGTCGAAGGTCCTCAAATATTGCCAGGGCCAGGGCATCAAGGTGGTGCCGCGCGGCTCCGGCACCTCGCTGTCCGGCGGCGCGCTGCCGCTTGCCGACGGCGTGCTGCTCGGACTCGGCAAGTTCAAGCGGATTCGCGAGATCGACTTCGACAACCGCGTCGTCGTCACCGAGCCCGGCGTCACCAACCTCGCGATCAGCCAGGCGGTCGCCCATGCCGGCTTCTACTACGCGCCCGATCCGTCGTCGCAGATCGCCTGCTCGATCGGCGGAAATGTCGCGGAGAATTCCGGCGGCGTGCACTGCCTGAAATACGGCATGACCACCAACAACGTGCTCGGCTGCGAGATCGTCCTGATGTCGGGCGAGATCCTGCGCATTGGCGGCAAGTCGGCCGAGAACGCCGGCTATGATCTGATGGGCATCATCACCGGCTCGGAGGGGCTGCTCGGCGTCATCACCGAGATCACCGTGCGCATCCTGCAGAAGCCGGAGACGGCGCGCGCGCTGATGGTCGGCTTCGCGGAGGTCGAGGCGGCCGGCGAATGCGTGGCCCGGATCATCGGCGCCGGCATCATCCCCGGCGGCATGGAGATGATGGACAAGCCCGCGATCCACGCCGCGGAGGCGTTCGTCCATGCCGGTTATCCGCTGGACGTCGAGGCGCTGTTGATCATCGAGCTCGACGGCCCTCAGGTCGAGGTCGACGAGTTGATCAAGCGGGTCGAGGCGATCGCGCAAGGCTGCGGCTCGACCTCCTGCCAGATCTCGACCTCGGAGGCCGAGCGCAATCTGTTCTGGGCCGGCCGCAAGGCGGCGTTCCCCGCGGTCGGGCGCATCTCGCCGGACTATCTCTGCATGGACGGCACCATCCCGCGCGGCGCCTTGCCGAAGGCCCTGGCGCGGATCCGCGAGCTCTCCGAGAAATACGGCCTCGGCGTCGCCAACGTGTTCCACGCCGGCGACGGCAATCTGCACCCCTTGATCCTCTACGATGCCAACAAGCCGGGCGAGATCGAGAAGGCGGAGGCGTTCGGCGCCGACATCCTGCGCTGCTGCGTCGAGCTCGGCGGCGTGCTCACCGGCGAGCACGGCGTCGGCATCGAGAAGCGCGACCTGATGCCCGATATGTTCACCGAGATCGACCTCAACCAGCAGCAGCGGCTGAAATGCGCCTTCGATGCGGAGGGCCTGCTCAACCCCGGCAAGGTGTTTCCGACCCTGCACCGCTGCGCCGAGCTCGGCCGCGTCCATGTCCACGCCGGCAAGCTGGCGTTCCCGGATATCCCGCGGTTCTAGTACCGTCTGAGCAGCCCCGACGCCGCGCCGCTCTCGCCATAGGCGGCGCAGGCCCCTTCCGGGTCTGTGATCAACGCCGCCCGGACGCCCTTGAAGGTCTTGCCGGCTGCTTCGGACACCTCGGGGCGGAATTTGCGCGGATCGTAGTCATTGCCGTCGTGAGCCTTGATGGCCGCGTCGAACGCATTGATCATGGCCATCGCGGCGTCGGGGCTGCCGAGAAGTCTGGCGCCCGTTTGAACGCCGCCGGCACCATTGGCCTCATAGCCGGTGCATCGTTGTTCGAGCACCGCGGCTGCGGTTGCGAGCTGGTCGAGGAACGTCGCCTCGGCGTCGGTGAGCATGGCGGCGCGCGCCTGTCCTGGCGCGATCATCGCGAGCAGCGCGATGGCTATCGGTTTGATGTGCATCGTGGTGGTTCTCCTGGCGGAGCCGCGATCAAATCAACGGTTGCCGAATGACGATAACAAGCCTGCTTCCAGGGCATCAGGAGCCACGCCAGCTATTGGCCTCCGAGGCCAATATGCGTGAGCGTGCGCCCAACGCGTGAGGGCCGGTCGATACAATTCGACGGATCGCCCTAGCCATTCGATAACCTTAACCGATCCTTGCCGCGGTGGCCGTCGTCGCGCGTCGCTGCGATTACAGCGCGGACCCATTTACACGGCCTTAGACTGTTGCTCGGTATTTTCCGCAGATGCATGTCTTCGGGAGCACATCGATGCCCAGCCTGGCCGATCAGCTGGCGCTTTCGCGCAATCGGCCCGCGGGTTTCGATTACATGCGGATCGCGCTGGCGGCGTCGATCATTGGCCTGCACAGCACGAACGTGACGCTCGGGCTCGGCCGCGCGCTGGAAATCCAGAGCACGCTGCGCATCGCCGTCGCGATGATCCTCGCGCTGTTCTTTGCCTTGAGCGGTTTCCTGGTGACCGCAAGCCTGCTCCGGTGCAGGAGCCTGATTTCCTTCCTCGGCCTGCGCGTGCTGCGGATCGGGCCGGCGCTCGCGGTCGAAACCACTCTATCGGCAATCATCATCGGCTCGGTCTTCACCGAGCTGCCGTTGGCGCAATATGTCGCCGATCCGAAATTCCACGCCTATTTTCTCAATATCGTCGGCGACATCCATTACGAGCTGCCGGGCGTATTCCTGCACAATCCGCTGCCGGATCTGGTGAACGCCCAGCTCTGGACCGTGCCGTACGAGCTGTGGTGCTACGTCATCCTGGCGTTGCTCGCCGTGCTCACGATTTGCTTCAACCGGGTGGCGTTCCTGGGGTTCATGGTGATCGCCCAGATCGGGCTCATCGGCTACGACATCTACCGCTGGGACGAGGTGCCGATCCAGCTTCGCCCGCACCTTCTGGTGTTCTGCTTTCTTGCCGGCGTCGGCTTCTACCTCTGGCGCGACAAGGTGCCGTTCAACCGCACTGTGTGCCTGCTGGCGCTGGTGCTGTGCGCCGCCGGCATGGCGACCGGACGCGGCGACGCGCTGGCTCCCGTGCCGGCCGCCTATGTCGCATGCTATCTCGGCCTGATGAACCCGCCGCGGAGCTGGATCGTGTCATCAGGCGATTACTCCTACGGGCTTTATCTCTACGGCTTCGTCATCCAGCAATGCGTCGCCACCTTCGGCCCGCCGGTTCAGTACTGGTATCTGAACCTCGTGATCAGCCTGCCGCTCGCCTTCGGAGTCGCCGTCGCGTCCTGGCATCTCGTCGAGAAACGCGCGCTTCGGCTCCGAACCCGGGTCGAGAGCCTTGAGGTCGCGGTACTGTCGCGGATCTCGATCGTCGGCTTCTGGCGCAGGCCGCCCGAGCGGGCCGGCTTGCGCGCAACGCTCGGCAACAGCGGCGCGTCGATCTGACCCGCGCCGGCGGGAAAGACGAGCTTCGGTTCTGATTGAATCAGAACCGAAGCTCTCGCTTCTTGTTTTGACGCGTTTTCTTCACGCGAACCGGGTCCACGTCGCTCGAAAACGCTCTACCATCCTCCCCGCGGCGCTTTTCTTCACAGCAGCGCGTATTGCGACCGCTCGCGCTTGGCGAGCAGCGGCAGCGCTTGCTCCGCGATGTAGGTCTTGAAGGCCGCGCTGTCCTGATGTGCCTTGAACGCGGCTTCGTCCTGGAACAATTCGTAGAACAGGAATTGCGCCGGATTGTCCTTGCCGCGGCCGATCAGGAACAGCTTGGTGCCGGGGTCCTTCTGCGCCTCGGGAAGGAAGCCGTCGAGGATTTCCGCGACCTTGTCGGCCTGTCCCTCCTTGGCTTCCCATTGCGCCACGACCAAAAGGCCTGACGTGTTGATCGCATCGCTGATGGTTCGTGTGCTCATCGCATAGTGCTTCATTGGCAGTCCTCCGTTGCTGGGCTCCGATCGAGCTTGCGATCCGGCCCAAGGCGAGACGCCGGCGACCGCCATGATCGCAAACGAGCCGATGGCCGATCGCCGGGTGAGCATCATCGTCGTGGTCGAAACTTCCGAACGTGTCATGTTCGCCTCCAGATGATTTGCGCCAACCGTCCTGCCGGCCGAACCGCAACGCGAGAGATAGTCGATCGTTCGGCGAACCCGGTTCGGTGATGGTCGAATTGTCGATGTCGTGAACATTTCGATCATGATCGAAGCGTTGCGGCGGCATGACGTGCGACGAACAGATGACTTCGATCGATGCGGAGCCGGCCATGGAGACCATCGCACCAGAGCTTGCCGAACTCGCCGGGCTGATCGCCGATCCCGGCCGCGCCAGCATCCTGTCGCGGCTGATGGACGGGCGCCCGCAGACTGCGAGCGAGCTGGCGCTGGTCGCGGGCGTGACGCCCCAGACCGCGAGCTGGCACCTTTCGCGGCTGGTCGAGCGCGCGCTGCTCAAGGTCGAGCGGCGTGGTCCGCGCCGCTTCTACCGGCTGGCCACGCCGCTGGTTGCGCAGATGCTTGAGGGCATGATGACGGTTGCCGCGATCGATCCGCATCCGTCCCGGCCACCGCCGCGCATCGATCCCGAGATGCGCCGGGCCCGGACCTGCTACGACCACCTTGCCGGCGAGCTCGGCGTCGCCGTCACCGATGCGATGCGGGACCGCGGCCACCTCAATCTGGACCAGGAGGCCGGCGAGCTGACTGCTTCCGGCCGAGCATTTCTCGGCGATTTCGGCATCGACCTGCATGCGCCGGCGCGGGGGCGGCGGATCTTGTGCCGGCCCTGTCTCGACTGGAGCGAGCGGCGTCCGCATCTGGCCGGGCGGGCAGGGGCTGCGGTTGCCGACCTTGCGTTGCAACGGGACTGGATCCGGCGCCGGCCGCAGGGCCGCTCCGTCGAAATCACCGACGCCGGACTCCTCGCATTCAGAAATTTGTTCGGCGCGCGCATTTGATTTCGGAGCCGAATTTGGTTACCGGCTAGGGCGTGGATACGCTCAAGGTCAGAGACGCAAAAGACGTCGAGGAAGTGGTGCGCGCGGCGGTCGCCAGCGAGCAGCCGCTTGAGGTCATTGGACATGGATCGAAGCGCGCCATCGGCCATCCGATGGCGACCAATGCGCTGCTCGACGTCTCGGCGCTGAATGCGGTCAGTTCCTACGAGCCGAACGAACTGATCATCACCGTGCAGGCCGGCGCGCCGCTCGCCGACGTGCAATCCCTGATCGACGCCAGGAACCAGCAATTCGCCTTCGAGCCGATGGACATTTCGGTGCTGCTCGGCACTGCGGGCGCCGGCACGATCGGCGGCATGATCGGCGCGGGCCTTGCCGGTCCCCGCCGCATCATGGCCGGCGGTATCAGGGATCATCTGCTCGGGGCGCACGCGGTGTCCGGGTTCGGCGACAGCTTCAAGACCGGCGGGCGGGTGGTGAAGAACGTCACCGGCTACGACCTCTGCAAGCTGCTGACCGGCTCCTGGGGCACGCTCGCGGTCATGACCGAGCTGACGCTTAAGGTCATGCCGAAGCCGGAAGCCGAGCGGACGCTGGTGCTGCGCGGGCTCGACGACGTCACCGCCAACAAGGCGATGACGGCGGCGCTGGGCTCGCCTTTCGACGTCTCCGGCGCGGCGCATCTGCCGGGTTCGGCGCTGCGGTCCGGTGGCGGTGCGCTCGCCGGCCTCGCCTCCGGCCAGCCGGTCACGCTGGTGCGGCTCGAGGGGATTTCGGCGTCGGCGGCACACCGGGCGGCCTCGCTGAGCCAGACACTCTCGGCTTATGGCACGGTCGACAGCCTCGCCGACGATGCGTCCGCCGCAATCTGGAGCGCGCTGCGCGACGTGGTGCCGTTCGCGGCGAACGGCGCGCTCGGGGCCTGGCCGGTGTGGCGTATCGTTTGCCCGCCGGCCTCCGGCGGCGCGCTGGGCCAGGCGTTGTCGCGCGCCACCGGCGGCGACGTGATCTACGACTGGGGCGGCGGGCTGATCTGGGCCGCGGTGCCGCCGGGCGCCGATGCCCAGGCCACGCTGGTTCGCGGCCAGGTCGAGGCGATCGGCGGACACGCCACTCTGATCCGCGCCACCGAGGATGTGCGCCGGGCGGTCGATGTGTTCCAGCCGCAGGCGGCCGGGCTTGCCGCGCTCGGTGAACGGGTCCGGGCGAGCTTCGATCCGAGGTCCGTCCTCAACCGCGGCCGGATGATGCGAGGCGGGGCTGCATGAAGACCGAGTTTTCCCTGGCGCAGCTCGCCGATCCCGACATCAAGGAAGCCGACAAGATTCTGCGCGCCTGCGTGCATTGCGGCTTCTGCACCGCGACCTGTCCGACCTATGTGCTGCTCGGCGACGAGCTCGATAGCCCGCGCGGGCGCATCTACCTGATCAAGGAGATGCTGGAGAAGGACAAGCCGCCGACGGCCGACGTGGTCAAGCATATCGACCGCTGCCTGTCGTGCCTCGCCTGCATGACCACCTGTCCGTCGGGCGTGAACTACATGCACCTCGTCGACCAGGCCCGGGTCCGGATCGAGCGGGATTACCAGAGACCGCTGACCGAGCGGCTGCTGCGGTCGGTGCTCGCCCTCGTGCTGCCGCGGCCGGGCCTGTTCCGGATCAGCATGATCCTGGCCGGGTTCGTCCGTCCGTTCGCCGCATTGCTGCCGACGCCATCGGTCGGTGCGTCGAACCCGGGCCTGCTGCGGCGGATCAAGGCGATGCTGGCGCTCGCGCCACGCGGCCTGCCGCAGCCGGGGCCGGCTGCGGGAACCGTGTTTGCGCCGATCGGCCGGCGGCGCGGCCGGGTCGCGCTGCTGCAGGGCTGCGCCCAGCAGGTGCTGGCGCCACGCATCAATCAGGCCGCGATCAATGTGCTGACCCGGCACGGCGTCGAGGTGGTGCTGGTCAAGGACGAGCAATGCTGCGGCGCGTTGACCCATCACATGGGACAGGACGGCGACGCGCTGGCGCGTGCGCGGGCCAACGTCACCGTGTGGCAAAGGGAAGCGGACCAGAACGGGCTCGACGCCATCCTGGTGACGACCTCGGGCTGTGGGACGGTTGTCAAAGACTACGGCTACCTGCTGCGCGAGGACAAAACATTCGCGGAGCCGGCCAAGCGAATCTCGGCGCTGGCAAAGGATATCACCGAGTATCTCGCTGGCCTCGAGCTCGCGCCTTCAACGCAAAAAGGCGACATCACCGTCGCCTATCACTCCGCTTGTTCGTTGCAGCATGGACAGAAAATCACTCAACTTCCGAAAGAATTGCTTTCCAAGAATGGATTCGTGGTGAAAGATGTGCCCGAGAGCCATTTGTGTTGCGGTTCGGCGGGGACCTACAACATTCTCCAGCCCGACATTGCGAGCAGATTGCGCGATCGCAAGGTCGCCAATATTGCGCTTGTCAAACCGGACATGATCGCTGCGGGCAATATTGGCTGCATGGTTCAGATTGCCGGCGGTACGTCAGTTCCTGTGGTGCACACGATTGAGCTTCTCGATTGGGCGACAGGAGGTCCCCGGCCAGGATTGAATTGATCGACTGCCACTCGAGCATGATCCGGACCTCAGCCTTGCCCTGACGCAACGTGAAGGACCGGCGCTTCCTTGCCACAGACGCGAAGCGATCGCGCGGCCATCATGCCCGACAAGCGAAGTGGAGAGTGCCTCTCCTCGAGGTGCAGCCAACGTCCGGCAAGCGATCACTTCAATACGCCCGGTGGACTCAGATAGCGGCAACAGGAGGACCACGATGGCGAAGTCGAAGAAGGCGAAGAAAAGCAAGAAGGCCAAAAAGGCC
The DNA here is from genome assembly GCF_009720285.1 of Bradyrhizobium sp. BR2003. Lineage (NCBI taxonomy): Bacteria > Pseudomonadati > Pseudomonadota > Alphaproteobacteria > Hyphomicrobiales > Nitrobacteraceae > Bradyrhizobium > Bradyrhizobium sp. BR2003. Next base: position 84,015 of record NZ_SMYJ01000030.1, on the reverse strand, counting down.
AAGAAGGTGGTAGCGGCGAAGAAGAGGTCCGCGAAGAAGTCGGCCAAGAAGGCTGCGAAGAAATCCGCCAGGAAGACCGCAAAGAAATCGGCGAAGAAGTCGGCCAAGAAAGCTGCAAAGAAAACGGCAAAGAAAGCTGCCAAGAAGGCTGCGCCGAAGAAGGCCGCGAAGAAAGCCGCTGCCAAGAAGAGCGCGCCGAAGAAGGCCGCTGCTCCGAAGAAGGCTGCCGCGCCGAAGCCGGCCACCCCGGTCGCAGCACCCCCGGCGCCCGAGCCCGAGCCGCAGCCGGCTCCGAGCTGGGCCACACCGAGCCACGAACCGGCGCCGGGCTGGATTGCCGGGTCGGCCGACGGGGGCGAGCACCACTAAGCCGCTGCCGCATTGCCGAGGTTCAACTGATCGAAGCCGCAGCGCGCCACGCTGCGGCTTCTTCCGTAGGTGCGGTGACAATCCGTACTTTTGCGGGCGCGGCGATTCGTTCCAATGCTCTCGCGCCGGGCCGACTGTTGCCGTTTCCCCGCCCGGATGATCCGTTCAACCGCCGCGGGAGGCTGCGGGAGCCACAGTCTTGTGGTGCAAATGCAACACCCGCAAATCAACATGCGGCGAAATGGCTAGAACGCCTAAAAAGGCGGCACATGCATGTCTTTTTGGCTTCACGGTACCGTGCACGAGCCTCAGATTGGCCACACGCGATTTAGTTGCAGTCCGTTATCGCGCGCCCTGGGGGCCACCGGAGCCGGGCTGTCTGGACAGGTAGATGGGGATCGTCATGAAGAAACTGGCTTTGTTAGCAACGGCGCTAGCAATGATTTCGAGCTCGGCAATGGCAGCTGACATGGCGGTGAAGGCCGTCAAGGCGCCGCCGCCGGCTCCGTTCGACCCGTGGGACATCGCCTTTGGCGCTGGCATCATGAGCGACTACATCTTCCGCGGCGTCACCCAGTCCAACCACAATCCGTCGGTCACCGCCTATTTCGAGCCGCGCTACAACGTCAGCAAGGACCTGCAGCTCTACGTCGGTACGTCGACCGAAAGCATTTCCTTCGCCAACCGCGCCGCGGCTGAAGTCGACGTCTACGGCGGTATCCGCCCAACCTTCGGCGCGTTCGCCTTCGACATCGGTGTCTGGGGTTACCTGTATCCGGGCGGGACCTGCTACTACGGCGGCGGTGCGGTGGCCGACTTCGCAGGCAATCCGCTGAGCGCCGATTGCCAGGCCAACACCCTCACCAACCTCGCCGTCATGAAGAAGGACGTCTCGTTCTTCGAAGTCTACGGCAAGGCGACCTGGACCATCAACGACAACTGGGCGTTCACCATCAACGAATACTACTCGCCGAACTTCCTCAACACCGGCGCCTGGGGCAACTACTCCTCGATCATCGGCAAGTACACTGCGCCGAGCACCGTGTTCGGCACCAGCGGCGTCGGCATGTACGTGTCGGGTGAGTTCGGTCGGCAGTGGCTCGGCACCTCGGACAGCTTCTACGGCGTCCCGGCGTTCCCGAACGGCATCAAGTATGCCGACTACAACACCTGGAACATCGGCATCGGCTTCACCTATAAGGTGTTCACGCTCGATCTGCGCTACTCCGACACCGACATGTCGAAGGGTGATTGCAGCGCTTTCACCAGCGACTTCACTGCGGGCGGAACCACTGCCGTCACCCCGATCAATCCGGGTGGCACGAGCTCCAACTGGTGCGGCGCGGCGGGTATCGCCAAGCTTTCGGTCGACCTGACCGCGATGTCCAACCTGAAGTAATCTTCCCTTCCGGGGATCGAGGGGCGGCAGAGCAATCTGCCGCCCCTTTTGTTTTGCGCGGCCTGCGGTGGCCGCGTCGCCGTCGAGCCGCTAAGGCATGAATGAACTTAACTTGAGCCGCCGGAGTTCACCTCTCCCCGACGGGGGAGAGGTGAACCGAGCCCACGGCCGGACCGCTTCAATCCAAATTCGCGCGCCTACGACGCGGCGACCTTGACCGCGTCGCGCAGGGTGAAGCGGTCGCCGTCGCGGACCAGCGTGACATTGCGCTGATGGAAGGCGTCGAGCGTCGAGCGGTGGCCGATCGAAACCACCGTGGTGCCGGGCAGCCTTTCGGCGATCAGCCTGTACAGCGCGGCTTCCGCCGGCTCGTCGAGCGAGGCCGTCGCCTCGTCCAGGAACAGGAATTGCGGCGCATGCAGCAGCGCCCGCGCGATGCCGAGCCGCTGCTGCTCGCCGAGCGACAGCATCCGGTTCCAGTGCGCGTGTTCCTCGAGCCGCGCCGCAAGCTGCGGCAGCCCGACGGCGGTGAGGACCTCGCGGACCCGGCCCGCGTCGAATTGCGTGGCCTCGCCCGGATAGACGACGGCGTCATGCAGCGAGCCGATCGGCAGATAGGGACGTTGCGGCAGCATCATCAGGCTGGCATTGGCCGGGATCTCGACCGCGCCATCGCCGAACGGCCAGATGCCGGCCACGGCGCGGAACAGCGTCGACTTGCCGGCGCCGGAGGGGCCGGTCATCAGCGTGCGCTCGCCCTTGCGGAAGTCGAACCGGTCCGCGTTCAGCAGCGGCGTTCCGTCGGGCAGCCGCAGCACCAGGTCCTGCAGGCTGACGGCGCCGCCGCCCGGCGTTGCCGTGACATGAATTCGGTCGTCGCGCTTGGTGAGGTTTGATGCCGCCACGATCCCCGCCTCGAATCCATCGAGGCGGTTCACCACGGCCTGCCATTCGGCCAGTTGACGATAGATGGTGACGAAGTACGAGAACGCGCCCTGGACGTTCGAAAACGCCGATGCGGTCTGCATCATGCCGCCGAGCTGGATCTTTTGCGCAAAGTAGGCCGGCGCCACCAGCACATAGGGGAAGATCACCGAGGCCTGATTATAGCTCGCCGTGAACGCGGTGATCTTCTTGGTCCGGTTCATCAGGGCGATCCAGTTCTCCACCACGCGTCCGAAGCGAACGCGCAGGCGTTCGCGCTCGGCCTGTTCGCCCTGCAGCAGCGCGATCTGCTCGGAGTTCTCCCGCACGCGCACCAGGTTGAAGCGGAAATCGGCTTCATATTGCTGCTGCTTGAAATCGATGCCGACCAGCGGCCAGCCGATCAGATGGGTCAGCACGGTGCCGAGCGCCGAATAGATCAGCGCGCACCAGACAAGATAGCCGGGAATTGAATATTCCGTACCGAACAGGTGCAGCGGTGCCTCATTGGAAAGGCCCCACAGCAGTGTGAGAAAGGACGCCAGCGTGACGACCGAGTTCAACAGGCCAAGGCCGAGCGTGAGCGTGCGATCGACGAACAGCTTGACGTCGTCGGTCATGCGCTGGTCGGGGTTGTCGGCAGCGTCGCCCTGCAGCTGCATCCGGTAGTGACTGGCCTGGCGCAGCCAGTCCCCGAGATAGTGTGTCGTCATCCATTGCCGCCAGCGGATCTGCAGCCATTGATTGAGGTAGAGCTGGTAGACCGCCAGCAGGATGAAGAACGCGACGACGACGCAGAAATAGATGATCTCGCTGACGAAGGAGTCCCAATTGCGTTCCTGCAGCGCGTTATAGAAGCGGTTGTTCCACTGCGTGATCAGGACGTTGATGCCCACGATCGCCAGTTCGATCGCGATCACCGCCGCAAGCAGCCCGCGGCCCGCCCATTTGTCCTCGGAGTTGAAATAAGGCGAGGCGATGCGCCACACCGTCGCGAGCGTCGAGCGAATGTTGTTCACAGATTATCGTCTCCGGGGAAGCGGCCGCAAAGGCCTGAAGAATCGGGACAATCGGGGTAATCCTCGACTAAAGTCGCAGGTCTGGCATGCAAGCGTTGGCTTGTCCCGGCAATCGAGTCAACCCTAGCATGACGACAACGGCGAGGGGCGGGGGACCTTCGATTTTTCGCGAGGATGTGAGCGATCCTTACCGATCGTTCATTCGCGGGCCGGGGCTGCAGCTTTTCCGACGGACTCCCGCAATCGCACCAGTCGCGCCTGCCCCGCGTGCAGGCCGGCGCGCTGCATAAAAATGTGGGAAGGATCCCGAGATGAACACCTGGAATCAAATCTACAACCCGCTGGGCAATGCGGCGCTGTCGACGGTCGCGGCCGCCATTCCCGTGGTCACGCTGCTGGTCCTGATCGCCAGCGGCAAGGTGAAGGCGCACATTGCCGCCATCATCGCCGTGATCGTGACCAACCTGATCACGATCTTCGTCTTCACCATGCCGGCCAACATGTCGATCCGCGCCACGCTGCTCGGCGTGATCACCGGGTTCTTCCCGATCGGCTGGATCGTGCTCAACGTCATCTTCCTCTACCAGGTCACGGTGAGGTGCGGGAAGTTCGAGCTGCTCAAGCGCGCGGTCGGCGGCGTCACCGAGGACCGGCGGTTGCAGCTGCTGTTGATCGCGTTCTCGTTCGGCGCCTTCTTCGAGGGCGCGTCCGGGTTCGGCACGCCGGTCGCAATCACCGGCGCGGTGCTGATCGGGCTCGGTTTCTCGCCGCTCGCCGCGTCCGGCCTGTCGCTGATCGCCAACACGGCACCCGTTGCCTACGGTGCGCTCGGCACGCCGATCCAGGGCCTCGCCTCGGTCACCGGGCTCGACCCCTACATCCTCGGCGCGATGGTCGGCCGGCAGCTGCCGCTGTTCTCGCTGATCGTGCCGTTCTGGGTGGTGTGGGCGTTTGCCGGCTGGCGCGGCATGAAGGAGGTGTGGCCGGCGATCCTGGTCACCGGCGTGTCGTTTGCGGTCCCGCAATTCGTGATCTCGAACTACATCAACCCCTGGATCGTCGACATCGGCGCCTCGCTGATCTCGATGGGCGCGCTGATCCTGTTCCTGAAGGTCTGGCAGCCGCGGCAGTTGTGGCTGTCGCCGGCGCTGCGCGGCCGCGATGAATCGGCGGCGACGATGGCCGCCGCGCCGCCGCTCGACAAGACGCCGCTGACCCAGGGCGAAATGTGGAGTGCGCTGCTGCCGTGGATCATCGTCTGCATCCTGATGCTGATCTGGGGCAACGGTGCCTTCAAGGCCTGGGCGAACGCCAACTTCGTCTGGAACTATCCGGTCCCCGAGCTCGACAAGCTGATCTTCAAGGTGCCGCCGGTGGCTGCCAAGCCGACGCCGGAAGGTGCCGTGTTCGGCTTCACCTATCTGTCGTTCACCGGCACCGGCATGCTGATCGCCGCGATCATCTCGGGTCTGTTGATGGGCTTCTCGCCGCTCAAGCTGATCGCCGAGTATGGCCGCACCATCCGCATCTGTGCGATCTCGCTGATCACGATCTCGGCGATGCTGGCGATCGGCACGCTGACCCGGCTGTCCGGCGTCGACGCCACGCTCGGCCTCGCCTTCGCGGCGACCGGCGTGCTCTATCCCTTCTTCGGCACCTTGCTCGGCTGGCTGGGCGTGGCGCTGACCGGATCGGATACCGCGTCGAACGTGCTGTTCGGCAATCTGCAGAAGATCACCTCCGAGCAGCTCGGCCTGTCGCCGATCCTGATGGCGGCGGCGAACTCCTCGGGCGGCGTGATGGGCAAGATGATCGACGCGCAATCGATCGTGGTCGCCTCGACCGCGACCAACTGGTACGGCCACGAGGGCTCGATCCTGCGCTACGTGTTCCTGCACTCGATCGTGCTGGCGTGCCTGGTCGGTCTGTTCGTGACCCTGCAGGCCTATGTCTATCCGTTCACGATGCTGGTGCTGAAATAGCGCCACGACGCGTCCGTCGAACCACAAATCCCCGCGACCGGACGGCTCGCGGGGATTTGCTTTTCAAGCACATTTTCCGGCGATGCCAATCTGGCCAATCGCGTTCTGCTCCCATAGAAGGGGCGCGCAGTTGCGCGTCGCATTTCGAGGATTGGCATGATTTCGATGAGGCGAAGTTTGAACGGCGGCATCGCTGCGTTGGCGCTGGTTGCCGCGGCTCTCGGTGCGGGTCCGGCGCGGGCCCAGGAGGAGTTCCCGTTCGGCTTCGTGATGACGCTCGATGCCGCGCGCATGCCGGGCTCCAAGCGGATTCCCTCGATCGAGGTCGGCGACAATGGCGAGGTGATCCTCGAGCTGTGGTGCGACGGCGGCAAGGGCCAGTTCTCGGTGGCCGGCAACACCATCGTCTTCGTTCCCGGCGCGATGGAGAACCGCACCTGCACGCCGGAGCGGGCGCAGGCGGACAAGGATCTGCTGGCTGCGCTCGGCGACATGACGGGCTGGCGGCGGCACGGTGACGAGGTGACCTTCACCGGCAGCAAGTCGCTGCGTTTCGTGATCAACAGCAACTGAAGCGTTTTCGAGCGAAGTGGACGCCGGTTCGCGAAACGCGTCAAGACAAGACGCTCAGGGCGTTGCGATCAGTCCGCTTGCGGTGGCGACGATCCAGCGGTTGCCCCAGCGCACGATGGAATCGACCCGTCCAAGGCCAGGGACGACGTCGCCGCGCGCGGCCATCTTGACGCCCTCGGGCCCCTCGAGCACGGCGGTGCCGTCGCGGACTTCGACCACCGACCATCCCGGGATGGTGCTCGGCCGCGTCTCCGGCGCCGTCGCCTGCGGCTGCTTCGGCCCCAATGCGGCGGCCTGTGCATTCAATGTCGTCGGCGCGGCGCCCAAGGCGAGCGGGCGCGGGCTGGCCGGCGTGGTCCTCGGAATGCTGCCGGTGGCGACGGGGTCGGCGTTGGACGCGGCCCGGCGCGGGCCCTCGTTCTTTCGGCTCGGCGCCACCTCCGCGATGTGCGGGGCCGGCGCTTCCTTCTGGGCCACCGGGACCGGGGCGGGAGCCGCGAGGTCGTGCCAGTTCGCCCCGCCGGTCCATCCCAGCACGAAGCTTGCGGCGAGCGCGGTCGCCGCCAGTAGCGCGGTGCCGATGCGGTCGGCAAACGGCTCTCGCAGCAGCAGGGCGGCGTCGTGGTTCTCGCCGGTGACATCCCAGAGGTCCGCCGTCTGTGCCGGCGAATGACCCTCCGGCACATCTGTCGGCCAGATGCTCGCAACGCTGATCGGCTCGCGGTCTTGCATGGCGTGACCTGTGTTCGATGGCGCGAAGCATGATCCTCGAAACTAAATCGAGCCTTAATTTTCGGTGACCGAACTGCGGCAGCACGAAGTCTTTTGGTCGCAGGCCCCGTAGTCGCCCGGGTTTCTTCCGCGCACACCGGTCGATTCCGGACGTCGTCTCCGCAAAGCGGGTCGTCGCGGCGCGCGGGCGGCGCTATAGCGGTCGCATGCTCGATTTCGCCGCACAATATGCTGCCTTTCAGCGCCGCGACCCGGCCTGGGACGGCATCGTGTTCGTCGCGGTCAAGACCACCGGCGTGTATTGCCGCCCGGTCTGCCGGGCGCGCACGCCGCTCGCCCGCAACGTGCGGTTCTATGGCAGTGCCGCGTCGGCCGAGCGTGCCGGCTTCCGGCCCTGCCTGCGCTGCCGTCCCGAGGCGGCGCCGTTCTGCCCGGCATGGAAGGGCACCAGGACCACGGTCGAGCGCGCGCTGGCGCTGATCGAAGCGGGCGCGCTCGACCGCGGCAATGTCGCTGCACTGGCCGATCGGCTCGGCATCGGCGCACGGCATCTGTCGCGTCTGTTTGACGAGCATCTCGATGCATCGCCGCTGCTGGTCGCGCTCTCGCTGCGCGTGCAGCGCGCCAAGCGCCTGATCGACGGCAGCAATCTCCCGATCCGTCTGGTGGCGCAGCGCGCCGGCTTCTCCAGCGCGCGTCGCATGAACGCCGCATTCGCAAAACTCTACGGCCGCTCGCCCGCCTCGCTGCGACGGAAGCCGCCGCCAAACATCACGATGCCATGAACCTCGATGGAGATCTGCAATGGGCAAGACCTACGGCACCGTCAGCTCCGAACAGAAACTCAAGATGAGCGGCCTCGAGATCGTGCAAGGGCTCGCCTCTGGCGCGTTGCCGCTCAACACGATCGCGCGGACGCTCGGCTATGACGTCACCGAGGCCGAGCGCGGTCGCGTCGTCGTTACGCTGCTGCCGACGGACGCGCATCTCAATCCGGCCGGCACCGTGCATGGCGGGCTCACCGCGACACTGCTCGACAGCTGCATGGGCCTGGCCGTACAGTCGACGCTCGATGCCGGTACGAGTCAGACCACGCTGGAATTCAAGATCTCGCTGCTGCGGTCGATCACGCCGGACACCGGTTCGATCCGGGCCGAGGGCCGAGTGCTCAATTGCGGTCGCCGCATCGGCACCGCGGAAGGCAGGGTCACCGACGAGAAAGGGCGATTGCTCGCGCATGGCACGACCACGTGCCTGATCTTTCCGGCCTGATGAAGAGCGCTGCGGAGAGCATGCGCCGGCGCTGCCGAGCCGATCGCTTGCGCTACCCGAATGCATGGAATGTGCGTTCGGGTAGCCGCGATGCGATCGTCGATGAAACGCCGGCTCACCCGGCGTAACCATTCTGTTCAGGCAAGCGAATGAGGCCGAGCTGCAGCATGGCGGTCAGCGCATCCTCCTGTCCGAGCTCCTCGGCGATCCGTCCGTCCCGCACGCGCAGCACGGTTGTGCCGGCGAACGTCATCTTGCGGCCGGAGCCCGCGGGCAGCGAGCCGAGGCGGAAGTCGCTGAAGGCAGGTCCAGTGTGCGTACCGCCACCTTCCCAGCGGCCGACGACGAGATCGCCCTCCGCGATGAGATCGCCGACGCCCCAGAAATTCAGATCCGGAAACGCTTCACGAAACTCGGTGATGAATTGCGTCACCGCAGCGCGGCCCTTTTTCGGTTCGTGCATCGGGTAGTGCACGACGATGTCTGGGGTCGCGAGCTCATCGATGATGCGCGGATCCCACGGGTTTCCCCAAAAGCCTTTGAACCAGCGGCCGACCACGTTCTTGTTTTCCTCTGACATCGGATCGTCTCCATGTGCGCGTTGCCGGCATCGCGGCCGGCGCTGTGTCGATGCGCGCATTAGACAATTTGAGACGTGTGCCGTGCCACCCGATTCCAGATCGGACGTCTTGTCAGACTTCAGGAGAAATTCCGCTGTGTCGATATGACGTTTGGCGCTGCTTGCCGAACTCCGTCGAGCAATCCGGAAGCGGGTGGATCACCGCCACACCGACTTGTCGGCGTCCCAGCGCTGGCCTTTGAACTCCTTGAGCAGCGCATCGATCGCGCCGTTGTCGTCCCTGGTCTCGCTGCCTTCCTCGTCGCTGCTGGAATCATCGGACAGATTGAGCCTGGGGCCGGCGCTGTCGTCCGATGTCGAGACGGTGGGGCTCGAGACCCACAGCATCAGCCGGTCGGAGCTTCCGGGCTTGTCGGGCGAGACCAGGGCAGTGACCTCGTAATTCTGGGTGAGGCCGAGTACCGGGTAAACCGTGCTGGGCCGCTTCAGCACCAGCTTGAGCTTGCCGGTGTTCGCGTTCCACGTCGCCGAGGCGGGCTTTGCGGCGAGCGTCTTCGCCAGCACGCCCGCGATCGCGGTTGCCAGCTTGTCACGGTTGAGCTTGTCGCCGTCGCGCCAGTCGGCGGCGGCAAAACGGATGGTGCGGTCCATCTCGACGACGCCGCTGGTCCAGCCGGCCGCGGTCACGCCGGGCGCCGATTTTGCCTTGGCGAGCAGCGCGCCGGCGTGCTCGGGGTCGACGGTGAGGTTGATGGTCTGCTCGCCGGAGCGCATCGCATCGCAGGTCACCGCGAGGCTGGAGGTGCCGACCTCGACGGCCTCGCCCTTCAGGCTCTTGAGGAAATCCGCCGCCGCATCGAGCTTCACCCGCACACCGATCGATTCCGGCGAAACGTCGGTGAAATCCTTCGGCTGCGGCGTGATGCCGTCCTCGGTGGCCTGGTTGTCCTGGAATTCCTTCTCGCTGAGATCGGAATTGTCCGTCGAGGCGACCTCGGTCACGGTCTGGCCGATCGTGATCTGGCCGCGGAACTCAAAACCGTCGCCGGTCTGCTTGCGGTTCAGCTTGACGGTGACCGGCTGCTTGTCGGCGACGCTCTGGGCGGTCCCGGAAAGCGTCTGGCCGCTGACGGTCAGGTTGGCGACGAAGCGGTCCTTGCGGTCGGAGCTCTTGTCGGCGGGATAGCAGACGTCGAGCACGGCCGCGGTCACGGTCTTGCCCTGGCGGGTTTCCTTCAGGACGACGTCGGCATTGCCGTCCATCAGGCCGTCGATCGAGGTGAAATAGCGCGTCTCGGGGCCATTGGCGGGCGGCGCCTTCGATTGCAGCTTCATCTGGGCGAGAGCAGGCGCCGAGGTGACGGCAAGACCGAGCAGCAGGAGCGGGAGCGCGCGCATACGATAAGTCCTCGAAGGGCAGAATCGGTTCCATCGTAACTAGCAAACCTCCATGTCATTGGCCAAAAAAGAAGGCCGCCTAACGGCGGCCTCGCGCCGCGATCGCGGTCATGTGCGCTTGTCAGGTTCCTCGCCGCTCTCCAGCCGACCGCGCAGCACCGTCACGACGCGACCCACGGTCTCGAGGTCCTTCATCGACAGCCCGTCGGCGAGGCCGTTCACCCAGGGCAGCTGCAGGCGTATGGCCGCGTCGAAGCTTTGCCGCCCCTTGGCGGTCAGCACGACGAGCTGGGCGCGGCGATGATGCGGGTTGGCTTCAAAGACCACCAGCCCGTCCCGTTCTAGGTCGTTGACGATCCGCTGCACGTTCTGTCTGGCAGCACTGAGGTCGCGCGCCAGCCACGCGACCGGCTGCGGGCGCTCGGCGGCGACGATGGCGCCGAGGATCTGCCAGCGCGCGCTGGTCAGCCCGACCCCGGCCACCAGCCGGTCGCCTGACGTGAACAGCAGGCTGTTGAGCCTGAACAGGTCCGGAATCAGCGTGCTCAGGGCTTCGCCCGCCGCCGTTCGTTTTGCATTCGGCATTTGTCACCATATGAGCGTATTGACATCATAATGTCAATTGCGATATGTATCCATCATAACGGAATGACATCATAACACCATATCGAACGAGCCAACCATGCCGCAGATGCGCCCCCTGGATCCCGCTTTCCCGATCGACCGCCAGCTCGCGGTCGATGCCACCAATGTGGTGCTCGTCAACCTCTTCACGCTCGATGCGGCCGACGAGGACACCTTCCTGAAAGCCTGGCAGGACGACGCCGCCATCATGAAGCGGCAGCCGGGTTTCATCTCGACCCAGCTGCACCGCGCGATCGGCGAGAGCCCGGCCTATCTGAACTACGCGGTGTGGGAATCGACTGCGGCCTTCCGCGCCGCGTTCATGAACCCCGAGTTCAGGGCCAAGCTTTCGGCTTATCCGGCCTCGGCGGTGGCTTCGCCGCATCTGTTCCAGAAGGTGGCGATCCCGGGCGCGTGCGTCGCGTAACGGACTGTCAGGCCGTCGCGTCAAACGCTCAGCTGTGCACCAGCATGCCGACACCGAGCGTGGCAGCAGCGGCCAGAAACGATATGTCCAGAAATCGCAGCGGCGCTTTTGGACGATGACCGGCAGAACCGGAAATGACGTAATAGAGGCCATAGCCCGCGGCGAGGACGACGAACGTCAGCGTTTGCTTGAGCCAGAACGTCAAGACGATCGCAAGATCATTGATGCTGTCCAGGGCATAGGCGCCGACCGCGAGCAACGCGCCGATCGCGTAGAACAGCGCGAGCGTTGACGTCAGCGATTTGCCGTCCCGGGACATGAAATGATCCTTGCATCCCGATCGTAATCAAACTGCAAAACAGAAGGCCGCCCGGAGGCGGCCTTCGATCTCGATGCGAATGTGCGGAGGGGGCTCAGAAGCCGCCCATGCCGCCCATTCCACCCATGCCGCCGCCGCCCGGCATCGCCGGCGCCGCATCCTTCGGCACTTCGGCGACCATGGCCTCGGTGGTTACCAAGAGGCCGGCGACCGACGAGGCGTCCTGCAGCGCGGTGCGCACCACCTTGGCGGGGTCGATGATGCCCTTGTCGACCATGTCGACATAGTCCTCGGTCTGGGCGTCGAAGCCGAAGGTCTCCGACTTGTTCTCGAGGATCTTGCCGACCACGATCGAGCCTTCGACACCGGCGTTCTCGGAGATCTGGCGGACCGGAGCTTCGAGCGCCTTGAGCACGATGTTGATGCCGGCCTGGACGTCGGCATTGGGGTTGGTGAGCCGGCCGACCGCCTTCTTGGCGCGCAGCAGCGCGACGCCGCCGCCCGGCACGATGCCTTCCTGCACCGCGGCGCGGGTCGCGTTCAGCGCGTCCTCGACACGGTCCTTCTTCTCCTTGACCTCGACCTCGGTCGCGCCGCCGACCTTGATGACGGCAACGCCGCCGGCGAGCTTGGCAAGGCGCTCCTGCAGCTTCTCACGGTCGTAGTCCGAGGTGGTCTCCTCGATCTGCGCCTTGATCTGGCCAACGCGGGCGTCGATGTCCTTCTTCTTGCCGGCGCCCTTGACGATCGTGGTGTTCTCCTTGTCGATCACGATCTTGCCGGCGCGGCCGAGCATGTTGATCGTGACGCTCTCGAGCTTCATGCCGAGGTCGTCGGAGATCAGCTGACCGCCGGTCAGGATCGCGATGTCTTCCAGCATCGCCTTGCGGCGATCGCCGAAGCCCGGCGCCTTGACGGCGGCGACCTTGAGCCCGCCGCGCAGGCGGTTGACCACCAGGGTCGCCAGCGCCTCGCCCTCGACGTCCTCGGCGAGGATCAAGAGCGGACGGCCCGACTGCACCACGGCTTCCAGCACCGGCAGCATGGACTGCAGGCCGGACAGCTTCTTCTCGTGCAGCAGGATGTAGGCATCCTCGAGCTCGGCGGTCATCTTCTCGGCGTTGGTGATGAAGTAGGGGCTGAGGTAGCCGCGGTCGAACTTCATGCCCTCGACGATATCGACCTCGGTCTCGAGCGACTTGTTCTCCTCGACGGTGATCACGCCCTCGTTGCCGACCTTCTGCATCGCCTGCGCGATCATCTTGCCGATCGCGGCATCGCCATTGGCCGAGATGGTGCCGACCTGGGCGACTTCGGACGAGGAGGCGACCGGCTTGGCGCGCTTCTCGATGTCCTTGATCACGGCCGCGACCGCGGTGTCGATACCGCGCTTCAGGTCCATCGGGTTCATGCCGGCGGCGACCGACTTGGCGCCCTCGCGCACGATGGCCTGCGCCAGCACGGTCGCGGTGGTGGTGCCGTCACCGGCGGTGTCGTTGGTCTTGGAAGCGACCTCGCGCAGCATCTGCGCGCCCATGTTCTCGAACTTGTCGTCCAGCTCGATCTCCTTGGCGACGGTGACGCCGTCCTTGGTGATGCGGGGAGCGCCGAAGCTCTTCTCGATGACGACGTTGCGGCCTTTCGGGCCGAGCGTCACCTTTACGGCGTTGGCGAGCACGTCGACACCGCGCAGCATGCGGTCGCGGGCCTCTCCGGCGAATTTTACGTCTTTGGCAGCCATAGTTTGAACTCCTGGAATGATTGGATGCGGTCGCCCGGCATCTGCGCCCGTCATTGCCGGGCGAAAGCACGAAGTGCGTCTTCGTGCAGATGACCCGGCAATCCATCGTCCTTGCGAGAATCTTGCGAAGATTGATCGATGCCCGGATCAAGTCCGGGCATGACGGCGGAGAGAGTGGGCGCTCTCGAATTGGTTGTGGCGATTACGCCAGCACGCCCATGATGTCGGACTCCTTCATGATCAGGAGTTCCTGGTTGTCGAGCTTGACCTCGGTGCCCGACCATTTGCCGAACAGCACGCGGTCGCCGACCTTGAGGTCGATCGGGATCAGCTTGCCCGCCTCGTCGCGGCCACCCGGTCCGACGGCGACGATCTCGCCCTGGGACGGCTTCTCCTTGGCCGAGTCCGGAATGATGATGCCGCCCTTGGACTTCTCCTCGGCATCGATACGCTTGACCACGACGCGGTCGTGCAGGGGGCGGAAGGTGGATTTAGCCATGACGTTCCCTCTTGGAGGCTCGGTTTCAGGTCCGGTTCATCGGGACCGGCGTTGGATGCCGGCTCGGTCGGCGCTGGGCAGGATGCCCGGCGCTTTTAGCAATCGTGGTGCGAGAGTGCTAATTGTGGGCCGGGAAATATGGCTTGGCGCAGTTTCTGTCAAGCAAACGGGTTAAGGCCTTGGTGAGGCCAATATAGGATGGTGGACCAGAAACCAAATCGTAGCGATGACGTAATTTTGTCAGACGTCATTGCTCCGCCTTAAGTTTTACGCTTGGCTGCAGGACGGGTGCGGCCGGGACATAGTCGGGGGATGCATATGATCAGGTCATTCAACGCGCGATTGGTCGCACGGTTCGCGGCTGTTTCGGCGCTGACGACACTCTTGGGGGCCTGTGGCAGCATGAGCCTGCCGTCGTTGTCGTCGAACCCTGAGCCGGCGCCGGCCGAGCCGGGCGTAGCCCCCGAAATGCCCGCAAGCATTCGCGCCGACGAGATCGTCGGCCGCTGGGGTCTCGCCTCGTTCCAGAATCCCGCCGACCGCGCCCGCACCGAGGCCGCCGCGCGCGGCCAGTGCAAGCAGCCTTACGTGATCGGCGCCGGCCAGAACGGCGGCGTCATCATGCATCTGGCCGACCAGGCCACCCCGCAGGAACTGCGGCTGAAGGGTTCCCCGAGCGGCAAGAACTATATCGGCCCGCCAGGACCGACGCCCGGCGAGCAGGACCGCGAGATCGTCTCGTTCGACGGCCGCGTCATGATCACCCGCTTCGTCGACAAGGACGCCGGGGTCCGCTACGGCAACATGGTCTACGTGCGCTGCGCCCCGAGGGCGTAACGGCGGGACTTCGAGCCATCTGCCGACATAGCGCCGCATAGTCGGCGCACCTCTCCCCCTGTGGGAGAGGTCGGATTGCATCGCCAGATGCAATCCGGGTGAGGGGTCTCTCTCCGCGAATGACCTATCGCGATCCGCGTGTGCGGCGACACCCTTTCATCCGGCGCGCCATAGCTGATGCGAAGCATCGGCCCACGACAAGACAGCGGCCGCGAGGTCGTCTCCCGTTTAAAAGTCGTGACCCGCAAACAACTGTCTTACCGTCGCACGCCAACCCGATTGACGCCGCCATTCAAATTGCCACCCGCATTGTGACGGACCGCGGCACGCGCCACTGGACGAGGCCTGAGCACGACGCCCGCCCTCGCCACGCAACCCTGCGGGTAACCGACATACGTGCAGTAAACCACGGCCTTGGCCGGCGCTGGCGTGAGAGCGACAGCTGCAAACCCCAATATGAGGCTGGTCGCAATTCCCGCAGCCGTTACGGACTTGATCGAAAGAATGTTCGTCCGATGCATGGTGATCCTCCTCATCGCAGGCGAACCAAAAGCTGATCGCGCCGCTTCCGATGCGGCGCAAGCTATCGTCAGCGGGCAAGGGATAGGTGACGTTGATGTAAATCAACGCCGGGCGCGACTTGTCGCCGCGTGAGATCGATCTGCTTCATCATGAAAGAGGGCGGCTCGTTGAGCCGCCCATCAAGAGATGCCGTTGTGCCGACGTCACTGACAGACGTACATGCGGCCGTCGGCCATCTTGGTCATCGTGCCGGGCTCGCAGCCGATACCATTGGCTGCCTTGTAGTCCGTCCATCCGGCATATCCGTAATACGGACTGATCCTTTGGTAGGCTCGTGCCGGATAATAGGGCTGGCCAAAGTAGGGATCCGTCCGGGCGGCATACGAATTGGTCCAATCGTTTGTGCCCCAGCCGGAATAGGCCGGCGCAGTAGCGGCAGCCGCAGCGACCGCCGCCGTAGCGGCGATCCCCGCGCCGTATCCGTACGCGGCGCGCCGGGTCTGGCGACGCGCAACGCCCGCGACGCTCACGGGCGTCAGCGGCCGGCCCACACGCGCCTGGGCGCTTTCGACCGAAGCCGAAATGCCGCCCTGCTCGGACCAGGTGATGGAGAACAGTGCCGCACAAGCGAAAGTCGACAGCGCAATTGCAGTATTCCTGACAATTCCTTGCGTCATGTTCAAATCTCCAGTGTTGAGTACTCCGGTGGCTCCCCCCCAATCAGTGATCCGATAACAAGGCGGACGCGATCAGTGCGAATGAAAGAAACCCGCCGCTGATCGTCACAGCTACAAAGGCGGCCTCGCGCTTCGGCAGCGTGCGAGGGATGGCAGTCTGCGTTCGTCGGATACGCGCGGCGAGCGGCCGCGAACCTGCGATGGTGTGATGAGTGGACGTGCAAGCCCCGCGCGGGGACGACCGGATTTACTCCGGAAGTCCCATGCAACCGGCACCCAATGTTGGCTCCCGGCATACGCATGAGAATTTCCCCTCACCCACAGTATGCGTCAGCGATGCCAAAGCTGCCAGTAAATTTGCAATTGTCGCAATTGGCACAAACTGCATGTGCGGTTGCGACTTAGGCGTCCATCTCCGGTGACCCGCTGCGAGCGTGAGGCCATGGCTCAAACAAAAACGCCGGCCTTCGCGGCCGGCGCTTTGTATTCTGCCGATGCGATCGCTCAGTTGAACATCGCGTCGATGTCGTCTTGCGAGGCGTGGCCGGCGTCGCCGTCGAGCTTCGGGCCGTTGAGCAGGCGGGCATCGCCCTCGCGGGTGTCGACGATCGCCGGGACGTGCGACTTGATGGCGTCGACGCCGCCCCAGATGTTCATCATCTCGTTGATGTGCTGTTCGATGAACTTCATCGTCTGCATCACCTTGCTGATGCGCTGGCCGGTGAGGTCCTGGAAGTTGCAGGCCTCGAAGATCGAGACCACGCGCTCCTGAATATCTTCGCTGAGCCGCTTCTGCTGGTCGGGCGTGACGTTGTTCGCGAGCGCGGTCGCGGCCTGGTCGATCGCCTCCACCGCCTCGAGGATCTGCTGGGTGGCCTGTTCGGTGCCGCCGACCACGGCGCCGAGCTCGCCATTGACCTTGGCCATCTCCTCGCCGTTGAAGCTCTTGCCGTGCAGCACGGCGATCTCGCGCTTGGTGCGGCTGATCGCGTCGTGGATCAGGTCGAGCTCGACCTTGAGCTTCTCGCACTGTTCGACCTGCGCGCGGTAGGTCTCGAGCAGCGCGTGGGTCTCGGCGACTTCGCGGGCGACCGCGGCATCGACGCTGTCGCCGCTGCGCTGCGCCGGCGCTGCGGCCATCTGGGCGCGGATCGAGCGAAGCTCGGCCATGATCTCGCGATGCATCGGACCGAGATCGGCAGCGCTGGAAACCTCCGGCCCCGGCATCACAACCTCGCCCATCGCCTGCTCGACACGAAAACGCTTGCGCTTCACTGACATGATTTTCATTCCCGCCCCTTCACTGAACTCCGTTCTAGACAGAGCGGATTTAACGTCAGGTTCACGCCGGAACTGTTTGCGCGGATCGCGCGCAAGCGCGGCGATACCGGCGATTAACCATGTCGCCGCGCCGTTCACGCAAAATAAACGCTGTCAGGGAAAACCGCGCTCCATTGCCGACGTGGTGAATCGAAACGGCCGATCCGTTTACCAAACCGATGCGGTTTTCATTGCTTATTGACCACGTGCAACGGCGCAAAGTCGGCGCCCTCGCGCATCACGTCACGACGAAACCAGTACAGAGTACGTCGATGTTCAGGAAAACCACGCTTGCGCTGCTCGCCGGCGCGTCTTCTCTTATTGCCGTTCCCCATCACGCCATGGCGATCGACGCGGCAGCGCCCACCGGGCCCGCCGTCATCTATGCCAATCAGGGCGCTCCGCAGCCGCCGATGCGCGCCGCCTATGTGCAGCCGCAGCGCTCCAACATGGGCGGCGGCTTCATCGAATTCCTGTTCGGCGATGCGCCGTCGTCGCAGGGGTATTCGCCGCAGCCGATGTATCAGCAGCAGCCCGCCTATTACGGCAACCGTCAGCTGCCGCCGATGGATCCGCAGCAGCAGATGCTCCGGCAGCAGGAGGAGGCCGCGGGCGATCCGGCGCAGCGTCCGTTCGATCCGAGATACGAAAAGCAGCTGGTCGACTATAGCGGCAAGGAAAGCGCCGGCACCATCGTCGTCGATACGCCGAACAAGTTTCTCTATCTGGTGCAGGGCGACGGCCGCGCGCTGCGCTACGGCATCGGCGTCGGCCGGCCCGGTTTCACCTGGGCCGGCGTGAAGACGATCTCGGCCAAGAAGGAGTGGCCGGCCTGGACGCCGCCGCCGGAAATGCTGGCGCGCCGTCCCGACCTGCCGCGGCACATGGAAGGCGGCCCGGAAAATCCGCTCGGCGCCCGCGCGATGTATCTCGGCTCCTCGCTCTACCGCATCCACGGCTCCAACGAGCCCTGGACGATCGGCACCAACGTCTCGTCCGGCTGCATCCGGATGCGCAACGAGGACGTCATCGACCTCTACGGCCGCGTCAATGTCGGGGCCAGGGTCGTCGTGATGTGAGATTGCAGTCCGGATTGATCAAAATAAAACGGCCGCTCGATCGAGCGGCCGTTTGTTTTTCAGAAGACACGCTTACGCGTAATTGCTGTCGTCGCCGTCGCCGCCACCATCGAAGCCGTCGTCGTCATTGTCGAAGTCGTCGGCGTCTTGATCATCGTCACTGTCCCGGTCGGCCTGCGCCTGGTCGAACGCGCCGGCGCGCGAGCCGCTGTCGCGGTTGGAGCCGATGTCGTTGACCCCGGCGTCGCGCGCGAGGTCGCTCGACGACTGATCGCCGCCCCAGGGACGCGATCCGCCACCAAGGCTGCCCGAATCGGCCAGCGACTGGTGGCTGCCGCCACCCATCATGCCGCGGATGCTGGAGAGCAACAGTCCGCCGCCGACCACGCCGGCCGCGGCCGCGGCAGCCGTGCCGAGGAACGAGCCGCCTCCGCCACCCGGCGCGCCGCCGAACGCCGGCGGCTGCGGGCCGCCGTAAGGCTGACCGTATTGCTGTGGCGGCTGGCCGTAGTTCTGGCCATAGCCGCCGCCCGCCTGCTGCATCGCCTGGCCCGAGTTCCAGACCGGGCGGTTGCCCGGATCGCGGCCGCCCATATCGGGCGCCCGCACCGGCGGCACCGAACCATGCTGCTGGCCCTGTCCGCCGAAGATCGCGTCGCGCATCGAATCGAGGAAACCGCCGCCCTGCTGCTGGGCTCCCTGCTGCTGGCCGACCGCAGCCTCGAGTTCCTGGATCCGGTCATGGGCGCGCTTCAGCGCCTCGTCCTGGACCAGCGCGGTCTGCACCAGCGCGTAGACCGCATTCGGCGCGCTGCGCAGGCCCTGCACGATCGCGGACATGGCCTCGCCGTCGCGCGGGGCATTCTCCAGCTTGGCGAGCCGGTCGAAGAGATCGTCGATCAGTTGGCGTTCTTGCGGTGTCATGGCGTTCTCCATCGCGCCGATCGAATCGGCGCGTCCGAGATGTAGGACGGGGTTTGTGGCGCAAGGAGTGGGGGCCAGAATTAAATTTATGTATGCGACAATACGACCGGATGAACCTTGTCAGGCCGATGTAACTTTATTTGAGTGTAACTTTATTCAGGGCCAGCAGCGCGGGGAAATCGTCGCCTGCCAGATAGGCATGCTCGATCTCGCGCTGCGTCGTCAGCGGATCGAGGCTCTTCAGCGTTTCGTCGACGAAACCGGGATGGCACATCACGAGCCCGTCCTCCGGTAGGCCGTCGAGGAAGCCCTGCATCAGCGCCGCGAAATCATTGCCGCGCGTGAAATCATAGGCGCCGGCGAAGGCCGGGTTGAAGCGCAGGCCCGACCGCTGGGCCTTGATCCGGAATTGCGTGCTGAGCACGTTCAGCACCAGCGCCTTCGGCGCCGCCAGCTGGCGCGCCAGCGGGCCTTCGCGACCGCACTGCCGCACCCAGGCATCGGGCGCGCGCTCCTTCACGGCGCGCAGGAAGCCGTCGCGCACCTGCGGGAACAGCTGCGCGTGCTGATGACCGTCGACGAAGTCGGGTGCGCGGCCGAACAGATCATGGAAGGCGTCGAGCTGCGCCAGCACCTCGGCATGGACCAGTTCGGCGTCGAGCCGGTGCATCAGCCCGGCGCGCAGCAGCCGCGGGAAGGGCAGGAACATGTCGCCGTCGAGCGGGCGGAAATGCATCGTCAGCGGACGGAACGGCGCGGTCAGCGTCACATGCAGCCCGATCGCGCAGCGCGGGCTGTTCGCCACCGACGCCGTGAGCGCGCTGGCCGCATCGCGGCCGATCGCCGGCGTCACCATCATCACCGACGTCGCATTGAGGCGGCCGCGCTCGATCAGATCGCGGATCGCGCGGTTGACGCCGTCGCTCAAGCCATAATCGTCAGCACACAGCCAGATCCGGCGCGGCGTATCGGTGTTCATTCCGCGGCGGTCCGCTCGGAGGCGTTTTGCGCCGCGCCGCCGTCGGCGTGCTTCTCGGTGTGCTCGGCGACGAAGTAGATCGGCCGCGCCTTCAGCTCGGAGAGGATCTTGCCGATATATTCGCCGACGATGCCGATCATGATCAGCTGCACGCCGCCGATCGTCATCATGCCGATCATCAGCGACGGATAGCCGGGAACCTGCTTGCCGGTCGTCAGCACTTCCCAGAGAATCGAGAGGCCGAACAGGAACGCCGCGCCGGCGAGCAGCGCGCCGAGCAGGCTGGCAAAGCGCAGCGGCGCCACCGAGAACGAGGTCAGGCCCTCGATCGACAGGCCGATCAGCCGGCCGGCATTGAAGGTGGTGACGCCATGCGCGCGCGGCGCCGGCTCGTAGTCGACGCGGATCTGCCGGAAGCCGATCCAGCTGGCGAGGCCCTTGAAGAAGCGGTTGCGCTCCGGCAATTGCCGCAGGGCCGCGGCCGCGCGCGGCGACAGCAGGCGAAAGTCGCCGGCATCCTCCGGGATCTGCTGCCGGGCGCCCCAGTTGATCAGCGCGTAGAAGCCGCGCACGGCCAGCCGCCGCGCGGCCGATTCATTGTCGCGATGCGCCTTCGCCGTGTAGACCACGTCGTAGCCGTCATCGATCCAGTGCGCGACCAGTTGCTCGACGAGCGTCGGCGGATGCTGGCCGTCGCCGTCCATGAACAGCACCGCGCCGCGGCGGGCGTGGTCGAGGCCGGCCATCAGCGCTGCCTCCTTGCCGAAATTGCGCGACAGCGACACCACCTGCAGGTCGAGCCCGTCGGCGGGCAGGCCGCGCGCGATCGTCAGCGTGTTGTCCGCGCTGCCGTCATCGACATAGACCACCTCGCAGGCGAGGCCGTAGCGGGCGCGCAGCGTCCTGGCGAGGTTGATCAGCCGCTCATGCAGCGCCGCAAGCCCGGCCGCCTCGTTGTAGACGGGCACGACGATCGACAGACCCTGCCCGGCGGCGGTCTTGGCGGTCGTGGTCAGGCTGGAAACGTCAGAGCCCAGCATCATCGGTCAGGTTCCAGAACTAGAGCGTTTTCGAGCGAAGCGGCCTTCCGCCTCGCGCAAGGAAAACGCGTCAAAACGAGAGATCCCTTGAACACAATATGGTACCGCAGGGCAGCTGTCGCCAACATGAACGGCGAGGCCGCCTCATTGTCGCAGGAACGCCTCAAGCCTGGCGAACAGCGGGTTCTCGCGGTCGAACACATAGTCCAGCGACACCACCGACACGGTTTCGGCGCCGTGCTCGCGCAGGAAGCTGCCGAGTGCGTAGAGCTTGCCCGGTGGGCAGTGCAGCGTAAGCATGCCCGACGAGGTCGGGCCGCCGAACGGGGCGACCACGCCGAAACGGTTGTGCGCCTCGGAGAGCAACGCATCGTTGCAGCCGGCGAAACGGGTGCGGACCTCGCGATACTTGCTGGCGCGGGCGCGCGCCGCGATGTGGTCGAGGATGACGCGCGCGGTTTCGCGGGCGCCGGTCGACCAGTCGGCATCCCGCGACGCAACGAGGTTGGCCTGGCTGCGCAGCATGACGCCGTCGTCGAGCACCTTGAGCCCGTTGGCGGCGAGTGTCGCCCCTGTCGTCGTGATGTCGACGATCAGCTCGGCGGTGCCGGCCGCGGGCGCGCCCTCGGTGGCGCCGGCGCTTTCGACGATGCGATAGTCGCCGACGCCATGTTTGGCAAAGAAGCCGCGCGTCAGATTGATGTATTTGGTCGCCACCCGCATGCGGTGATTGTGCTGCTCGCGGAAGCCGCTTGCGACGTCGTCGAGATCGGCCATGGTGCGGACGTCGATCCAGGCCTGCGGCACCGCGACCACGACATTGGCATAGCCGAAGCCGAGGCCTTCGATCATCAGCACGCGCTTGTCGGCATCGGGAATGCTCTCGCGCACCAGGTCCTCGCCGGTGACGCCGAGATGCACCGAGCCGCGGGCCAGATTGGCCGCGATCTCGCTCGCCGAGAGATAGGCGATCTCGACATTGTCGACGCCGGCGATGGTGCCGCGATAGTCGCGGGCGCCGCCGGCTTTCGACAAGGTCAGCCCGGCGCGGGCGAAGAAGCCCTCGGCGTTTTCCTGCAGCCGCCCCTTGGAGGGAACGGCGACGACGAAGGGCATGCTCATTGGGCGCCTCCGAAGGAGGTGGCCTGGCCATGCCGGGTCATCGCCTCGATCCAGACCGAGAAGCCGACCGCGGGGATCGGGCTCGCCGAGCCGAGCTGCGTCATCAGCCCGTCATAGCGCCCGCCGGCGACCAGCGGCTCGGCGCCGTTGCCCTTGGCGTGCAGCTCGAACTCGAAGCCGGTGTAGTAGTCGAGGCCGCGGCCGAACGCGGTGGAGAACCGGGTCTTGCGGATGTCGATGCCGCGCGCGGCCATGAAGCCGATCCGGCTCTCGAGCTGGTCGATCGCGGCGGCAAGGTTCAGCTTGGCGTCGGAGGCCAGCGCGCGCAATTGCGCGACCGCGTCGTCGGGATCGCCCG
The DNA here is from genome assembly GCF_009720285.1 of Bradyrhizobium sp. BR2003. Taxonomy (NCBI): domain Bacteria; kingdom Pseudomonadati; phylum Pseudomonadota; class Alphaproteobacteria; order Hyphomicrobiales; family Nitrobacteraceae; genus Bradyrhizobium; species Bradyrhizobium sp. BR2003. Next base: position 61,299 of record NZ_SMYJ01000030.1, on the reverse strand, counting down.
CGATCGCCAGGAAGCGCTTGATGGTCGCGACCGCGTCGCGCGGCAGCGCGCCGCCCTTCAGCGTCGATTGCTCGAGGAAACGATCGGCGATCTCGGCCACCGTGCGGCCGCCGACATTGGTGGTGCCGGCGATCGACATCAGATCGGTGACCAGCGCCAGCGCCGCCTTGCGGTCGGAGCCGGCCAGCGCAGCGAGCACGCCCTCATATTCGTGGCGGCCCGGCGCGGTCTTGAGCGTCAGCTGCTCGATGTCGTCGGTCAGCGAGACCTTGCGGTTGAAGTCCTTGATCAGCCGGCGCCGCCACACCGGATAGAGGTCGAGCGCATCGATCAGCGCGTTGAACAGCGCGACGTCGCCGGTGCGGATCTCGACGTCCTTCAACCCGAACGCCGTGGTCGCCTCCAGCGCCAGCGCCAGCATCTCGGCATCGGCCGCGGCGCGGTCCTGCCGCCCGAACGATTCGATGCCGGCCTGCAGGAACTGGCTCGGCGCACCGCCGCGATAACGGAACACCGGACCGAGATAGCTGAAGCCGGCGGGCTGGCCGGCGCGCGGCGAGGCGAGGTAATCGCGCGCCACCGGGATCGTGAGGTCCGGGCGCAGGCAGAGCTCCTCGCCGCTCGGGTCCGTCGTCAGGTACAGGCTCTTGCGGATGTCCTCGCCGGAGAGGTCGAGGAACGGCTCGGCCGGCTGCAGGATCGCGGGCTCGGACCTCTGATAGCCGGCCTGCGCGAACGAGGCCAGCAGCGCATCCGCCCAGACGGCGGATCCGGCGGCGGATCGTGGTGCGGCAGCTTCGGTCATCTGGACGTCCAATTCGCTCCGAAATCGCGTTCCGGAGCGGGTTCCATGGGTGGTGTTTGCGGAGCCCTTAGCACGGTCGGCCCGTGCTTTCGACAGGGATCGGCCAAGTGGCTTAATGATTGGGTTCGTTAACGATTTTGCGACGCCTTGGCTAGGGAAAGATGTTCCTCACAATCGGTGGCGTAGCCCGGGTGGAGCGCAGCGAAATCCGGGGCGTCTCGCGCCGTCGAAAAGGTTTCCCGGATTGCGCTGCGCTTGATCCGGGCTATGCGCGCCAGTCCCCCAGTGCGGCTTGCACCAGCGCCAGCGCGGCGACTGCGGCGGTGTCGGCGCGCAGGATGCGCGGGCCGAGCGCGAGGCGGAGGATGGCGGGCTGGCGCAGCAGCAGCGTGCGCTCCTCTTCGGCGAAGCCGCCTTCCGGGCCGATCAGGACATCGATGCCGGTGTTCGCGGCCTGTGCGGTTTGCAGCGCCTGGATCGGATTGGCGACCTCGGCGGCCTCGTCGCAGAACACCAGCAGCCGCGCCGGATCGCGCCCCGCCAGGAAGCGTTCGAGGGGGACGGGATCGGCGACCTCGGCGAGCGAGATGATGCCGCATTGCTCGGCCGCCTCGACCACATTGGCGCGCATCCGCTCGCTATTGACCCGCGACACCTGGGTGAAGCGTGTCAGCACCGGCACGAGCCGTGCGGCGCCCATCTCGACGGCTTTCTGCACCATGTAATCGAGCCGCGCATGCTTCAGCGGCGCGAACACGCAAGCGACATCGGGCAGGCGATCCTGCGCGCGGGTCTGTGCTGATACCGTCAGCATGTCGGCCCGCTTGCGGCCGGAAATCTCCGCGCGCCATTCGCCGTCGCGGCCGTTGAACACCAGCACGCTGTCGCCGGCGTTAAGCCGCAGCACGTTGCCGAGATAGTTGCTCTGGTCGCGTTCGAGCGGAACGGTGGCGCCGGCGCCGAGCGGAGCATCGACAAACAGGCGGGGGCTGCGGAAATCGTGTTCAGGCATATCCGAGGCGGCTTCATTGCGGTGTGGCAAGTTTACCAAACCATGCGACACCGTAGTCCCGCGGACTCGTCAGGAACTCGCCGGCCGGGTAGTAAGGAAGCGTCGATATATTGCTTCTGTCACCAAGTCATTTCTTTAGTCCAAGGGGCCGCTTGCACGCAGCCCCTTTTGTTTTTCGGTCGCCCGTGCGCGGCATCGGGCCGTTAATCCAAACCGAGGCCTTGCCGAAAATCGCGTTCAGGCAAATTTGATGGTCCGGTTTTACCTCCGTTCGTAGCCTAAAGGCTTAGAATCGGGGAACAATTTAATGTGGCCGGTGTGGCCCTACGCCGCGCTGTCGCCCAAATCCACGGGTTGTTAAGGCCTCACAGGAATCGTAAAACGCCCCCAAAATTCGTTGCTTCGTTTTTGTTGCGCTGGGGTTGCCTGGACCTTTTGCCGGAGAAACACCCTCGATGATCCGCCGACTGATCGTGCTGACCGTTGCCGCGACCGCCCTGTCCCTGGGGCAAGCCGCCGCGCAGAGCGCCTTTCCGGCCCCGTTGCCCAATCAGGCCGGTAAGGTCGGCACCGCGTCCGACCCGGCGTTTCCGCCGGTCAATGGCATGCGTCCGAGCCAGGCCGGTACCGCCTCGGATTCCGCATTCCCGCCGGTCAACGGCGCGCCGGCCGCCAGGGTCGGTGCCACGCCGTCGGCATTTCCGAGCAATGGCGCGGCCCCCATCGCCGGTGGCGGGCTGTCATCGCCGCCGCCGCCGGGTGCGGGTGGTGGTGCCGCCGACGCCTGCATGAAGAATTTCACTCCGCTGCGTGAGGATGCGGAGAAGCGCGGCAAGGCGATCAAGGCGGCGAGCGATCGCCACGCCAGCCCCCAGGAGGCCTGCAAGCTGATCGGCAATTACAGCCAGGCCGAGATCAAGATGATCAAATATGTCGACACCAACGCGCAGAAGTGCGGAATTCCGCCGCAGATCGCCGACCAGCTCAAGGCCGGACACAAGAATACCGAAGCGCTGCTGAAGAAGGTCTGCAATGTCGCGGAGCAGGCGGCGGCGCAGCCGCGTGGGCCTGCCGGGCCGACCTTGAGCGACGTGCTCGGCTCGTCCGCCTCGCTGCCGGAAGCGACGCCGACCAAGAAGGGCGGCAGCACCTTCGATACGTTGAACGGCAACGTCCTCACCCGTTGATGGATCACCCATGAGCGATGTCTCCACCCGCGTTGCCGATTCCACAGGCAACTGGGTGGATACCCATGCGCCGGTCTGGACGCGGCCCTATCTGCGGCTTGCGCGCTACGACCGGCCGATCGGCTCCTGGCTGCTGTTGATGCCGTGCTGGTGGTCGGCGGCGCTTGCCGCCGGCGTCGCGCATGACGTGCGCTCGCTGCCGCTTGTGGTCCTGCTGTTCTTCGTCGGCGCCTTCGTGATGCGCGGTGCCGGCTGCACCTGGAACGACATCACCGATCGCGATCTCGACGCCAAGGTCGAACGCACGCGGTCGCGGCCGATCCCCGCCGGGCAGGTCACGGTGACGCAGGCGGTGGTCTTCATGGTCCTGCAGGCGCTGATCGGGCTTCTCGTGCTGCTGCAGTTCAACCGTTTCGCGGTCATGACCGGCATCGCCTCGCTTCTGATTGTCGCGATCTACCCGTTCATGAAGCGGATCACCTGGTGGCCGCAGGTCGTGCTCGGCCTCGCCTTCTCCTACGGCGCGCTGATGGGATTTGCGGTGACGCTCGCGCGCATCGATCTGGCCGCGATTGCGCTCTACGCCGGATCGATCGCCTGGGTGATCGCCTACGACACCATCTACGCCCATCAGGACGCCGAGGATGATGCGCTGATCGGCGTCAAATCCACCGCGCGCCTGTTCGGTGCCCGCACCCATCGTGCGCTGGTGATCTTCTATGGTCTCGCCGTGGTCCTGATCGGCGTGGCGTTCGCACTCGCGGGGTCGCGCTGGCCGGCCTGGATTGGGCTAGCGGCGTTCGCGGTGCATCTCGCCTGGCAGGTCCGTCGGCTCGACATCAGCGATGGCGCGCTCTGCCTGCGCATCTTCAAGTCCAACCGCGACGCCGGCTTCATCCTGTTCGCGAGCCTGGTCGTCGACGCGGTGCTGCGCGCGGCGTGACGGCTGCGACAATGCATCCAGTACGCCGCGGCCTCTCGGCTCAAGCACCGGCGCCTCTGGAATACCGGATCACGCGATGCGCGGGTGATGACACCGCGTGATGTGAGACGATAAATCGAAACCCATCCTCATCGTCGTCCCTGCGAAGCAGGGACCCATAACCACAAATGGTGATTGGTTGACGATGCCGGAACGACGAGTCCCGCTCACAATATCCGCCGCGGCGTATGGGTCCCTGCTTTCGCAGGACGACAGCCGTTGTGAGGCAAGCTGTGTGCGAAGAAACGCCGAACTCAATCCCGTGCGATGATCTCGCGTTCGCCGCGATGCACGCTGGTGCCGTGGAGCCGGAAGCCCGCGCGGCGGCGGACCAGGAATTTCGGCCTCCGCGCGCGGATCGCGTTGCGGCGACGGCGGCGCGGGGAGGGCGTCCGCGGTGCCGGCTCGGTCAGTTGCGGGAGACGGAAGATGTCGCTCCACATCTGCCAGGCGGAGCTGATCTCCTCGGCATCCGAACTGGAGCCGAGCGGAATGCTGAGCGCGGGATCGCGATGAACCAGCACCAGCATCTGCGCGTCGTCGATCCCGCGCAGCGCGACGCCGAGAAAGTCGCTGACGCGAACATTGACCGCCATCCGCATGCCGAGAACGGCACGGCGCAACACGACATGTTCGCGATGAAGCTCGACCTGCCGCATGCCGCCATCCGCGCGCGCATCCTGCGCGTGGAAGCTGAGCGGAAGGGAAAGAGGGTCGAGCCGCAATGCGCAGCTCGACCCGGCGGAATTGATTCCGCTTGTTGGTGTTTGACGCCTCAAAGCTCTGTCTCCCCGCCGGGATTATGTTCCCGGTCGATGGGTGAGAGCCTAGCCGAGCGATGTCCGTTCCCCCTTAAAAAGCCTGGTTAACCCCTCCTCACCTCGTGCCATGATTGACAAGAGGTTGGCCCGCATGATTGACGAAGCCTTGCCCCGATCACTCAAATCTTTGTTGTCTGCCGACGCAAAGTGCTTGAAATCCCTGTGAAACCGGCACATCTGGTGGGTCTGTCGACCTCGTTCCGGGCCCCCCTCAATCCGCAGGAATTCGTTCGTGAACTCTTCACCATCTGCATCGCGACACGGCGATAGCTCCGATCTGTTCGACCAATCGGGCCTGAGCGACCTCGCGCAGCGCCTGGTCGATGCCGCAAAGCGCGCGGGCGCCGATGCGGCCGATGCCATCGCGGTGCGCGGCGTCTCGCAGGGCGTCGAGGTGCGCGACGGCCGCGTCGAGGAAACCGAACGCTCCGAAGGCGATGACGTCGGCCTGCGGGTGTTCGTCGGCCAGCGCCAGGCGGTGGTGTCGACCAATGACGTCAGCGGCGACGGGGTCGCCAAGCTTGCCGAGCGCGCGGTCGCGATGGCGCGCGTGGCGCCGGACGACAAATATGTCGGTCTGGCCGATCCGGTGCTCCACGCACACGATTTCCCCGATCTCGATCTGCTCGATCGCAAGGTTCCGAGCACGGCCGAACTGGAGCAGCGCGCGATCGAAGCGGAGGCCGCGGCGCTCGCGGTCAAGGGTGTCACCAAGTCCGGCGGCGCGTCGGCCTCGACCGGGATCGGCGGCATGGTGCTGGTGACGTCGACCGGCTTCCACGGTTCTTATCTGCGTTCCAGCCACGGCATCTCGACCACGGCGATTTCCGGTGAGGGCACCGGCATGGAGCGCGACTACGATTTCACCAGCGCGCCGCATGCCTCCGATCTCGATTCACCTGCTGCCGTCGGTCGCAAGGCCGGAGAGCGCGCGGTGGCGCGGTCGAATCCGCGCAAGGTCGAGACCTGCAAGGTGCCGGTGGTGTTCGATCCGCGGGTCGCCGGCTCGATCGTCGGCCATCTGGTCGGCGCCATCAACGGCGCCTCGATCGCGCGCAAGACCAGCTTTCTGAAGGACAAGCTCGGCGAGCAGCTGTTCTCCAAAGACATCCGCATCATCGACGATCCGTTGCGCGTGCGTGGCCTGCGCTCGCAGACCTTCGATGCCGAGGGCGTCAGGGTGAAGAAGACGGCGCTGATCGATGCGGGCGTGCTCACCACCTGGGTGCTGGATTCGGCGACCGCGCGCGAGCTAGGCCTCGTGACGACCGGGCATGCGCATCGCGGCGTGTCGTCCTCGCCGTCGCCCGGGACCTATAATCTGCATCTCGAGCCGGGTGCGGTGACGCCGAAGGAGCTGATCTCCGACATCAAGCAGGGCTTCTATGTCACCGACCTGATCGGCTCCGGCGTCAACGGCGTGACCGGCGATTACAGCCGCGGCGCGTCCGGTTTCTGGATCGAGAACGGCGAGATCACCTACCCGGTCAGCGAAGTGACCATCGCCGGCCATCTGCTGCCGATGTTCAAGTCGCTGGTCGCCGCCAACGACCTGGAATTCCGCTACGGCGTCAACTCGCCGACGCTGCGCATCGAGGGCCTGACGCTTGGCGGACGCTGATACGGACGACTGGACCAAGGCGCGCGATGCCGCCTTGCTGACCAGATCGGTGCAGGAAGCGGGCCGGCTCGCATCGTCGCTGTTCCGCACCGAATTGAAGAACTGGATCAAGGGCGCGTCCTCGCCGGTCTCCGAGGCCGACATCGCGGTCAACGATCTCCTGGAGCAGCAGCTGCGTTCGGCAACGCCCGGCTACGGCTGGCTGTCGGAAGAGAGCGCCGACGACGACTCCCGACTCGGCAAGGGCTTCACCTGGATCGTCGATCCGATCGACGGCACCCGCGCCTATCTCGCCGGCCGCGAGGACTGGTGCGTCAGTGTGGCGCTGGTTGAAAATGCATCTCCGGTGCTCGCGGCGGTGTATGCGCCGGTCAGCGAGGAATTCTTCTTCGCCGCCCGCGGACAGGGCGCCACCCTGAACGACGGCGCGGTGCATGCAACCGCAGGCACCGATTTCAATTTCCCACGGATGGCGGGACCGAAGCCGCTGGTGCAGCGGCTCAGCCCGACGCCGGACGAAATCACGCTCTATCCGCGGATCGGATCGCTGGCGCTGCGGCTGTGCCGTGTAGCACAAGGTCGACTTGACGCGGCCTTTGCGGGCGGGCAAAGCCGCGACTGGGATCTTGCCGCCGCGAATTTGATCGTGCAGGAAGCGGGTGGTAAGATGACCGCGCTCTCGGGGGACGCGATTGAGTACAATCGCCGGGAGGTGACGCATGGGGTGCTGGTGGCAGCAGGACGCGAACGTCATGCACGCATTGTCGAGCATTTTCGCAAACGTCCTTTGCCGTGAGGCCCCGCCGATCCGCGCCGCGTTTCCGATTGTGACGACCAGACCTGCTGCGACAGCCTTGTGACCACCAGACTTGTGACGACCAGACCTGTGACGACCACGACTTCATTTGTTTGCCGGGCATCTCGTTAGGAAAACCACCATCATGTCAGACAATGCCCAGCCCCAGCTGCTTCACCTCGTGATCGGCGGCGAGTTGACCGATCTCGAGCACAACACTTTCAAGAATCTGGACGAAGTCGAGATCGTCGGCGTCTACCCGAACTATGCGACCGCCTATGCAGCCTGGAAGGCGAAGGCGCAGCAGACTGTGGACAACGCCCAGATGCGCTATTTCGTCGTCCATCTTCACCGGTTGCTCGATCCTGAGCAGGACACAAAGCACTCCCATTGAAACGACTTTTTCGCGATCTGCTGCGCAGCGGCTTCGTGCAGCGCGCGCTGGGTGTGCTTGCGGCCGAGTATCTGCGGCTGGTGTGGTACACCAACCGCTTCAGTTACCAGCCGCATGACGTGTACGGGATCGTCGAGCCTCTGATGCCGGCGATCTTCGTGTTCTGGCACGGCCAGCACTTCATGACGCCGTTCATCAAGACCAAGGAGAGCTACCGCGCCAAGGTCCTGATCTCCCGCCACCGCGACGGCGAGTTCAACGCCCTCGCGGTGGAGCGGCTCGGCATCGGCACCATCAGAGGTTCCGGCGATCATTCCGGCGCGTTCCATCGCAAGGGCGGCGTCGGCGCCTTCCTGGAGATGGTTCGGGCGCTGGAAGACGGCTGCAACATGGCCACCACGGCCGACGTGCCGAAGCGGGCGCGGGTGGCGGGCCTCGGGGCCATCATGCTGGCGCGGGAGACCGGCCGGCCGATCATCCCCTTTGCGATGGTCACCAGCCGATTCATCCGGTTGAAAAACTGGGATTCGACCACCATCAATTTGCCATTCGGGCGCGGCGCAGTGGTAGGTATTGAGCCGGTCTATGTGCCGCCCGACGCCGACGCCGCGACGATGGAAAAGCTTCGGCAGCACGTGGAGGAACTTCTCAACGAAGCGACCCGACGTGCCTATGCAGCGGTCGGGCGGCCGGAGGCAGCGCTTGGCTAGCTCGCTACCGATGACGTTGCGTGTGTACCGCAAGCTGTCGTCCGCGATGGTGCCGCTCGCGCCTGCCCTGATCAAGCGGCGGCTCAAGCTCGGCAAGGAAGATCCCGAACGCGTCGGCGAGCGGCGCGGCGTGAGCGCCGATACCAGGCCGCAGGGCCCGCTGGTGTGGATACACGGCGCCAGCGTCGGCGAGGTGCTGGCGGCGGCCGGGCTGATCGAGCGGCTGCGCGCGCTCAATCTGCGCATCCTGCTCACCTCGGGCACGGTGACCTCGGCCGCGATCGTCGCCAAGCGCTTCCCGCCCGACGTCATCCATCAATACGTGCCGTACGACTCGCCGCGTTATGTCACGCGATTCCTCGATCACTGGCATCCGTCGCTGGCGCTGTTCATCGAATCCGATTTGTGGCCGAACCTGATCCTGTCGAGTGCCGCGCGGCGGCTGCCGATGGTGCTGATCAACGGGCGGATGTCGCAGCGCTCGTTCCCGCGCTGGCGCCGGGTCTCCAACACCATCGGCGCGCTGCTCGGACGGTTCGACATCTGCCTCGCGCAGTCGAACACCGACGCCGAACGCTTCGCCGCGCTCGGCAGCCACAACGTCGTCGTCACCGGCAACCTCAAGCTCGACGTCGCGGCGCCGCCGGCCGATCCGGCCAAGCTGGAGCGGCTGATGTCGGTGACGCGCGGCCGCGCCATCGTGGTTGCCGCCTCGACCCATCCCGGCGAGGAAGAGATCCTGATCGAGGCGCACAAATCGCTCGCCGGATTCTTCCCCGGCCTGCTCACAGTGATCGTGCCGCGGCATGCCGCGCGCGGCGAGGCGGTGGCCCGGCTGGTGACGGAGGCGGGCCTGCGCCCCGGCCTGCGCTCGCATGAGGACCTGCCGGTCGCGACAACAGATATCTATGTCGCCGACACGATGGGCGAACTCGGCCTGTTCTATCGCCTCGCGCCGATCGTGTTCATGGGCGGCTCGCTGGTTGCGCATGGCGGCCAGAATCCGATCGAGGCGATCAAGCTTGGCGCAGCGATCGTGCACGGCCCGCACGTGTTCAACTTCACCGATGTCTATGAGGCGCTCGATCGCGCCGGCGGCGCGCGCCGCGCCGACGATCGGGAAGCGCTGGTCAAGCAGCTCGGCCAGTTCCTTGCTGATTCCGCGGCACGCGACATTTCGCTGGCGGCCTCCGAGCGCGTCGTCGAACAGCTCGGTGGCGCGCTGGAGCGCACGGTGACCGCTCTCGAGCCCTATCTGTTGCAGTTGCGGCTCGAGATGGGAGCCGCCAATGCGTGAGCCGGCCTTCTGGCACCGGCGGTCGTCTTGGACATCGCAACTGCTCCAACCGCTTGCCGCGCTTTACGGCGCGGTCGCCGCACGGCGGATGCGGCAATCCGGCGTCGATGCCGGCATTCCCGTGATCTGCGTCGGCAATTACCATGTCGGCGGCGCCGGCAAGACGCCAACGGTGCTGGCGCTGGCAAAATTGCTGCGCGAGCTCGACGAGCGGCCGGTGGTGCTGAGCCGCGGCTATGGCGGCAGGCTCGGCGGCCCGGTCAAGGTCGATCGCGACAGCCACACGGCGGCCGATGTCGGCGACGAGCCGCTGATGATGGCGGCGAGCTTGCCGGTCGTGGTGTCGCGCGACCGCGCCGCGGGCCTGGCGCTGGCGCGCGCGCAGGACGCCAGCGTGATCCTGATGGACGACGGCTTCCAGAATCCGAGCGTGCTCAAGGACACCTGCCTGATCGTGATCGACGGCACGCGCGGCGTCGGCAACGGCCGCGTGATTCCGGCCGGACCGTTGCGCGCGCCGCTGGCGCCGCAGCTGGAACGGACCGACGCGCTGATCGTGGTCGGCGAGGGAAGTGGCGCGAAAAAGATCGCGGCCGATCTGGCGTCCCGCGGCAAGCCGGTGCTGTCGGCGCATCTGAAACCGGACCAGGCCTCGTTGGCGGCGCTGAGCGGAACGCGTGCGCTCGCCTTTGCCGGCATCGGCGATCCCGCGCGCTTCTTCAACACGTTGCGCGCAAGCGGCGTCGACGTCGTGCGCAGCAAGGCTTTCGCCGATCATCATGCCTTCACGAAGGAGGAGATCGAAGCGCTCGTTGCCGACGCGCGTGGCGACGCCCTGACGCTGGTGACGACGGAAAAGGATCTCGCGCGGTTGCGTGGCCCGGACGGGATGCCGGCCTGGGCACAGGCGATCGTGCCGTTCGCGGTGACGCTGCAATTCGATGATGGCGACGCGCTGCGGCGCCTGGTGGCCGATCAGCTGTTCAGGGCGCGGGACAGGAGGCTCTCCAAATGAACCCGGCCTTGAGCCTAGGCCTGCGGCTTGAGGACGCCGGGATGGTGGCGCTGCAGCACGGCGGTCGGGGTGGCGTAGGCTTCCTGCAGATCGACGCTCCAGTACTTCAGCTCGTCGAGCGGAATCCGGACGTCGGTGATGGCACAGCGCACAAAGGTGCCGGGCGAGATCACGCGGAAATCGCCGTCGAGATATTGCACCTGCGCTTCGCCATGGCCCGAGGGACCGAACTTGTTCAGCACGATTAAGCTCTCCGCCTTGCCTCCAACGAGGCCATCTGGATGTCGATGAAACCGTCTATCACAGATAGGGTGTCATGTCCGCCCGTTAAACCACCGACTTGTGATGATTTGGCGGCGGAGGCGCATGGTAGCCTTGCGGCCGTGGTCCGCTGTGTTTGCGGCGCCATAACGAGCCGGCCGGATCGGATGCGCCTCAAGCCAGTTTTCATGCTCCTCGCCATGCTTGCCGCGCCGGCCGCGGCCGCGGCGCCGCTCCCGGCCCCGCATCAGGTCGAGATCCCCGAAGGCAATGTCACGCTGCACGCGCAGCTCTACCGGCCCGATGGCGACGGCCCGTTCCCGACCGTGATCGCGCTGCATGGCTGCGGCGGTCTCGCCGGCCGTTCCGAGCCGGTCTTGCCGCGCTATCGCGACTGGGCCGAGCAATTGCTGACGAGCGGCCATGCGGTGCTGCTGCCGGACAGCTACGGCTCGCGCGAGCTCGGTCCGCAGTGCCGCATCAGGGAGCATCAGGTGCAGACCCGCCGCGCGCGGGTCGCCGACATCAACGCGGCGCGGCAGTGGCTGGTGCAGCAGAAATGGGTGGCGAAGCGCCGCATCAGCCTGATCGGCTGGGGCAACGGCGCCGCCGCCCTGCTGTGGGCGGTGCGGCCGCAGTTGTGGTCGCGCAACGTCGAGCCGGATTTTCGCTCGGCGGTCGCGTTCTATCCGGATTGCCGCGCCTCGTTCGGCCTCGGCTGGAGCGCACGGGTGCCGACGCTGGTCCTGATCGGCGCGCGCGACGACGTGACATCATCATCGGCCTGCCACCAGATGGTCGACGGCGCCCGCGGCCGCAGCGCGCTGGCGCGGATCGTGGTCTATCCGGAGGCCTATCACGACTTCGACCGGCCTAACCTGCCGCTGCACGCGGTCGCAACCTCCGATGCCGAGATCGCCGAGCGCGGTCACATCGGCACCGATACCGGCGCGCGCAAGGATGCGCAAAAGCAAGTCGCCGAGTGGCTGTCGCGCTAGTCTAGAACAAGCTGCCCTGATCGACCGGCTTGGTGACGCGCTTCGGCGCTGCCGGTTTCGCCTCACGGGACTGAGGCTTCGGCTGGCTGTCGGGCGCTACCGTCGCCGGGGGCTGATCGGCATTCGCGGTGGCGGCGACGCGGCCATCGGCGAACTCGATCGACAGCCCGGCGTTCGGGCCGACCGCCGCCGCGGAATGCAGGGCGTGGCCGTGCGCGTCGCGCACCAGCGCAAAGCCGCGCGCCAGCACGCCCCGATAGGACAGCGCCGACAGCAGTTGTCCGCTATGGGCGACCCGCGCCTCGAGCCGCTGCATCGTCGTCACCAGCGCGCGCCGGGCGCGCTCGGCGAGGCGGTGGGTGCGTTCGAGGTCGCGGGCGATGGCGTTGCGCTGGGCCTTGGCGTTGGCAAGCTTCGAGGCCTTGAGCCGGATCTCGAGCCCGCTGAAGCGCTCGCGGCGGCGATGCAGCAGCGCGCGCGCCGATAGCGTGATGCGCTCGCCGGATACGGTGAGCCGCTGCCGCGCATGCGCGATCTGGCCGCGCAGCACGCCGATGGTGAGGCGCGAACTGCTGGCGGCAAAGCGGCGGAAATGCGCGTGCGTATTGGCCTTCAGCCCGCGCGGCAGCCCCGCTGCGAGATGATCGAGCCGCTGCCGCGGGATCGCCAGCAGCTCGTGCGCCGCCGGCAGCGCCCGCGCTGCGGCGCGCAGCTCGGTGCGGCGGGCCTCCTGGGTACGCTGCCAGCACACCATGGTGCGGCGGGCGAGCGCCTGGACCTCGACGAACAGCTCGCTGCGCACCGGCACCGCCATTTCGGCGGCGGCGGTCGGCGTCGGCGCGCGCTTGTCGGCGACGAAGTCGATCAGCGTGATGTCGGTCTCGTGGCCGACCGCCGAGATCAGCGGGATATGGCTCTCGGCCGCGGCGCGGACTACGATCTCCTCGTTGAACGACCAGAGGTCCTCCAGCGAGCCGCCGCCGCGCGCGACGATGAGCAGATCAGGCCGTGGAATCCGGCCGCCCTCCGGCAGCGCGTTGAAGCCGCGGATCGCGGCCGCGACCTGTTCGGCCGAGCCGTCGCCCTGCACCTTGACCGGCCAGACCAGCACGCGGCGGGGGAAGCGGTCCTCCAGCCGGTGCAGAATGTCGCGGATCACGGCGCCGGTCGGCGAGGTGACGACGCCGATCACCTCGGGCAGCCAGGGCAAAAGCTGCTTGCGGGCCTCGTCGAACAGGCCCTCGGCGGCGAGCTTCTTCTTGCGCTCCTCCATCAGCGCCATCAGCGCGCCGACGCCGGCCGGCTCCAGCGAATCGATGACGATCTGGTACTTCGAGGAGTTCGGGTAGGTGGTCAGCTTGCCGGTGGCGATGACCTCGAGCCCTTCCTGCGGCTTGAAGCGCATCCGGGCATGGGCGAACTTCCAGATCACGGCCTCGATCTTGGCGCTCTCGTCCTTCAGCGCGAAATAGCAGTGGCCGGAGGAATGCGGGCCGCGAAAGCCGGAAATCTCGCCGCGGACACGGACATGGCCGAAGCGGTCCTCCACCGTCCGCTTCAGGGCGGAGGAGAGTTCCGAGACGGTGAATTCAGGCGCGTTGACGAGATTCGGAGCAGCGGTCATCTGATCTATAGAATCGGGGTTTTCGACCCCGTGTGCAAGGTCCGGACGCCGCGTTTCAGGCGTCGAATCACATATCCACATCTGATCGAACCGCGTGTTGCTGCGGTTCGGGAGCGTGCTAAACCGGACGAAATGGCGTTACAACCCCTCTGATCGGCGACACAGATGAACATCCTCCTGCTCGGTTCCGGCGGCCGCGAACATGCGCTGGCGTGGAAGATCGCCGCGTCCCCGCTGGTGACGAAACTCTGGTGCGCGCCGGGCAATGCCGGGATCGCGCGCGAGGCCGAATGCGTCGCGCTCGATGTCGCCGACCATGCCGCGGTGATCGAATTCTGCCGGGGCCATGCGGTCGATCTGGTGGTGGTCGGACCGGAGACGCCGCTCGCCGCCGGGATCGTCGACGACCTCGCCGGGGTCGGCATCAAGGCGTTCGGGCCGAGCCGGCAGGCCGCCCAGCTCGAGGGCTCGAAGGGTTTCACCAAGGACCTCTGCAGCGAGTTCGACATTCCGACCGGCGCCTATCGCCGTTTCGACAACGCGAAGGACGCGGTGGCCTATGTCCGCGCCCAGGGCGCGCCGATCGTGGTCAAGGCCGACGGGCTCGCCGCCGGCAAGGGCGTCGTGGTGGCACAGACGCTGCCCGAGGCCGAGGCCGCGATCGCGATGATGTTCGAGGGCGCGTTCGGCTCCGCCGGCGCCGAGGTCGTGATCGAGGAATTCCTCTCGGGCCGCGAAATCAGCTTCTTCGCGCTGTGCGACGGCGAGACCGCGATCCCGCTGGCCTCGGCGCAGGACCACAAGCGGGTGTTCGATCACGACAAGGGGCCGAACACCGGCGGCATGGGCGCCTATTCGCCGACGCCGTTCGTGACATCAGAGGTGCACGACCAGATCATGGCGCGGATCATCCTGCCGACGGTGGCCGGGATGAAGAGCCGCGGCACGCCGTTCAAGGGCGTGCTCTATGCCGGCGTGATGCTGACCGCGCAGGGCCCAAAACTGTTCGAATACAATGTCCGCTTCGGCGATCCCGAGTGCCAGGTGCTGATGCTGCGGATGATGTCGGACATCGTGCCGGCGCTGCTCGCCTCCATCGACGGGCAGTTGAAGAACTTCGATCTGCGCTGGTATCCGGACCCGGCGCTGACGGTGGTGATGGCGGCGAAGGGCTATCCCGGCGACTACATCAAGGGCACGCGGATCGACGGCCTCGATGACGCCGCCAAGGTCGAGGGCGTCGAGATATTCCACGCCGGTACGGTGGCGAAGGATGGCGCCATCATCGCCAATGGCGGGCGGGTGCTGAACATCTGCGCGATGGGCAAGACGGTCACCGAGGCGCGCGACCGCGCCTATCAGTCCGTCGATCGGATCAAATGGCCGGACGGATTCTGCCGCCGGGACATCGCCTGGCAGGCGGTGGAGGCGGAGAAGGGTTGATCGATCCGGCCGCAGCGGCGACAATGGCGCGCCCGGGGGCCTTCGGATGACCGATTTCAGACTGCCCGAGACGCACTACGCGCAAAGCGCCGACGCGAGCATCGCCTATCAGGTGATGGGCGATGGTCCTGTCGACATCATCCTTGTCCCCGGCTTGTTCTCGCACATCGAGTTCATGCACGAGATGCCCGGCTACACCGCCGTGCTGCGCCGCCTGTCGCGCTTCGCCCGGGTCGTGAGCTTCGACAAACGCGGACAGGGATTGTCGGATCGGATGACCGGCGCGCCCTCCCTCGAGCAGCGCATGGACGACGTCCGGGCCATCATGGATGCCATCGGCTCCACGAAGGCGGTGTTGTTCGGCTTCTCCGAGGGCTGTCCGATGAGTGTGCTGTTTGCAGCGACCTATCCGGACCGCGTTTCGCATCTCGTTCTGCTCGGCAGCTTTGCCCGCTCGAAGGATCGCCTGCCGGACGACGTGTGGCAGCAGCGCTGCGACGAGATCGTGCAGAACTGGGGTTCTGGCGACACGGTCAAGACTGTCGCGCCGAGCCAGGCAACGAATGCAGAAGTGATCGCGCAGGTCGCGAAATTCGAGCGGCTGTCGAGCAGTCCGGGAGCGTTGCGGACGCTGCTCGTTCTCAATCGCGCGATCGACGTCACGACGATCCTGCCGATGCTCCAGACTCCGACGCTTGTCCTGCATCGGACCGGCGATGCCCGCGTTCCCGTGGCGCTCGGCCGTGCCGTCGCGCGCTCGATCCCCGGCGCGAGATACGTGGAATATCCGGGCTGCGATCACTACTATTGGGTCGGCGAGACCGAGGCGATGCTTGGCGATGTCGAGGAATTCGTCACCGGCCATCGCGACGGTGGTGATGCCGAGCTCGACCGTGTACTTGCGACCGTGCTGTTCACCGATATCGTCGATTCGACTCGCAGTGCCGCGGTGATGGGTGACCATCGTTGGCGACGTCTGCTCGACGATCACGATCAACTCGCGCAGCAGATGGTCGGCCGCCATCGCGGCCATCTGGTGAAGAGCACTGGCGACGGCATTCTGGCGACCTTCGACGGTCCCGGCCGCGCCGTCCGCTGTGCGCTGGCTTTCGGTTCGGCCGCGCGGCAGATCGGCCTGCCGGTGCGAGCGGGCCTGCACACCGGCGAGATCGAGGTGAGGGGCGCGGATATCGGCGGCATAGCGGTACACGCCGCGGCGCGCGTGATGTCGCAGTGTGACTCGAACGAGGTGCTGGTGTCGCGCGTGGTGACCGATCTGGTCGCTGGCGCCGGGTTGAAATTCGCCGAGCGCGGCGCGTTCGAGCTGAAGGGACTGCCCGGGACATGGGAGCTGTTCGCGGCGAGCGGTTGAGGTTCGGCCTCACGCCGTCATTCCGGACGACGCGCATCGCGCGCCGATCCGGAATCCCGATGTTGTGGGCACCTTCTCACCCTATCTCGAGATTCCGGGTTCGGCGCGTTGCGCCGCCCCGGAATGACGAAATGGGTCAGAGCAAGTCCCCGCCCGCCGCTGACGCCGTGGTGCCGTGCTCGCGGAACGCCTTGATGACGTTCTTGCCGATCTTCCACTTGTGCACCTCGTCGGGGCCGTCGACCAGCCGCTGCGAGCGCACCTGGGTGTACCACTTCGCCAGCGGCGTATCCTGGCTGAAGCCGAGCGCGCCGTGCAACTGGATCGCGGTGTCGATCACCTTGTGCACCATGTGGGCATGGAAGATCTTGGCGATCGAGTTCTCCTGGCGGATGTCGAGGCCCTTCTCCGCCTTGTAGGCGATGTGCAGCAGCATCAGCCGGCCGATATAGAGCTCGCTCGCGCAGTCGGCGAGCATGAACTGCACCGCCTGGCGGTCGGCCAGCAGCTGGCCGAAGGTCGAGCGCTTGGTGACATGGGCGGCCGCCATGTCGAGCGCGCGCTGCGCCTTGGCGACGTTGTGCATGCCGTGGCGCAGCCGGCCGTAGGCGAGGCGGTGCTGCCCCATGTTGAAGCCGTTGCCCTCGCCGCCGAGCAGATTGTCGGCGGGCACCTTCAGATCCTTGATCTCGATCTCGGAGTGGCCGCCATGGATCACGTCGTCATGCGGACCCTCGATCGCCATGTTGGCGACGTTGCGCTTGATGCGGTAGCCGGGGTTGGGCAGCTCGACGATGAAGGTCGAATACTGCTTGTGGCGCGGCGCGTTGGGATCGGTCTTCGCCATGACCAGCGCGAGGTCGGCGACGCTTGCCGACGAGGAGAACCATTTCTCGCCGTTGAGGATGTAGTTCTCGTTGCCGTCCTTCACCGCCGTGGTCTGCATGCCGGTCGCGTCGGCGCCGGCGGCCTTTTCCGTCATCGAGAAGCAGATGCGCTTCTCGCCGTTCAGCAGGGGCTTGAGGAATTTTTCTTTCTGGTACTCGGTGCCGTGCGCCAGGATCGTCATCATCGAGGCGTCGTCCGGTCCCTGCGTGTTCATCGAGAGCGCGCCGAGCATGCTCTCGCCGAGCTCCATCTGCACCAGGGCGTTGGCGAGCGGGCCGAGGCCCATACCGCCATACTCCTTCGGCACGAATGGGCACCACAGGCCCTGCGCGCGGGCCTTCTTCCGCAGCGGTCCCAGCACCTCGGCAAGCGGCTTGGTGTCGAGTTCCTTTTCCGCCGGAATACACTCGTCGTGCACGAATTTGCGAACCTTCTCGCGGATCGCCTTGGCCTCGGCCGGAATCTCGAAATCGATCGACATGGCACTTCCTCGTTTCGTGTTGTTGTTGGCTGGACTTGAGGATGGCATAAACCTCGCCAAAGCCAGCGGCAACGCCGAACAAAGTTTGAAGCAGCGCGGCCGCGACAGGGAAGGAGCTACCGATGCCCGATCTCGCTGATCTTTTTCCCGGCTATGCGTCCAAATGGATCAACACCTCGCAGGGCCGCATCTTCGCCCGCGTCGGCGGCAAGGGCCCGCCATTGCTGCTGCTGCACGGCTTTTCCTCGACGCACGTGATGTGGCACACGGTCGCGCCGAAACTCGACGATGCCTTCACGCTGATCATCGCCGACCTGCCGGGCTACGGCTGGTCCGACATGCCCGACAGCGACGAGGACCATACGCCCTACACCAAGCGGGCCTGGGCGAAGACCATGGTCGAGGTGATGGAGCAGCTTGGGCATGTGCATTTCGCGCTCGCCGGTCACGACCGCGGCGGCCGGGTGTCGTACCGCCTCGCGCTCGATCATCCCGGCCGGCTCTCGAAGCTTGCGGTGCTCGATATCGCGCCGACCTATGACTACTGGCAGAAGCTCAATCGCCTGTCGGCGCTGAAGATCTATCACTGGGCGTTCCTGGCGCAGCCCTATCCGCTGCCCGAGACGCTGGTCTCCAGCAATGGCGAATTCTTCCTCAAGGAGAAGATGGCGAGCCAGACCAGGACCAAGACGCTGGAGGCGATCGATCCGCGCGCGCTCGCGCACTACCTTGCGCCATTCCGCGATCCCGCGCGCATCCATGCGATGTGCGAGGACTATCGCGCCGGCGCCTATGCCGACTACGAGATCGACAAGGCCGATGTCGATGCCGGCAAGAAGATCACGGTCCCGATGCTCGCATTGTGGGGCGATGCCGGCGTTGCCAGCGCGGCAACGACGCCGCTCGATACCTGGAAGACCTGGGCAACCAATGTCAGCGGCGCGCCGGTGGCGTCGGGGCACTTCCTGCCCGAGGAGGCTCCGGACGCGACCGCGAAGCTGCTGCGGGAGTTTTTCCTGGCGGGGTAGCCACAAGCTAAGCTGTCATGCTCGCGAATGCGGGTATCCAGTACGCCGCGGCCCCTCGATTGATCACTGCGGTCTCTGGAATACTGGATCATCCGCTTTCGCGGATGATGACAGTGGTGAGGAGGCGCGAGCGCGCCCTACCTTCGCGCCCGGAAAAAATCCTTCAGCAGTGTCGCCGCCTCGGTCTCGCCGACCGCGCCATAGACCTCCGGCACATGGTGGCAGGTCGGCTGCGCGAAGAACCGCACGCCCGACTCGACCGCGCCGCCCTTGGGATCGGCGGCGCCGTAATAGAGCCGGCGGATGCGGGCGAAGGAGATTGCGCCGGCGCACATGGTGCAGGGCTCCAGCGTCACGTAGAGGTCGCAATCGACCAGCCGCTCGGTGCCGATGGCCTCGGCGGCCTGCCGGATCGCGACGATTTCCGCATGGGCCGTCGGATCGCGGTCGGTCAGGGTGCGGTTGCCGGCGGTGGCGATCACCTCGTAGCCCCGCACGATCACGCATCCGATCGGAACCTCGCCGGCTTTTCCGGCATTTTCCGCGGTTTTTAGCGCCAAATCCATGAAAGAGGGGGCAGACATGCCTCGTATCATCGGAAGAAACCTGCTAGTAGCGTCGCCTTCAGCAGAAGTGGATGCCGGTTTTGCGCCAATCGCGCCCAGATGGCGCGCGTATCGCCGGTTGCCCTGCGCCCCAATTGAACCTCCAGGCGAGAACATTCATGCCCCGCGACAGCGACAAAAACAACGATTCCCGCGGCCGGCGGGACCGGGGGGCGCCCGGGAAGGGTCGTTCCGGCGGCTCCCGCGGATCGGACAAGCCGTTCGGCAAGCGTAGCTTCGGCGGCAAGGGTGATCGCGGCAAGGGTGATCGCGACAAGCGCTCGTTCGGCGACAAGGGCGAGGGCCGCTCGTTCCGCCGCCGCGAGGACGGCGATGCGCCGCGCCGCGATTACGGCGACCGGCCGCGCTTCAAGCGCGACGACCGCGGCGAGGGTGGCGGAAAGCGCCCGTTCAAGCCGCGCGGCGAGCGCCGGGACTTTGATGCGGGCGATCGTCCTCAGCGCGGTGGCGCGCGTTCGGAAGGCCGGTCATCCGACCGCAAGTTCGGCGAGAAGCGGTCCTATGGCGATCGCGAGAAGCGTCCCTACACGCCGCGTGGCGAGCGTGACGGGGAGAAACGTTCCTACGCGCCGCGCGGCGAGCGCGCCGAGCGCAAATTCGACGACCGGAAGTTTTCGCGCGGCGATCGCGACAAGTCCTCCTTCCGCGACAAGGGCGAAGGCCGCCCGTTCCGCCGCCGCGAGGACGGCGATGCGCCGCGCCGCGATTTCGGCGATCGGCCGCGCTTCAAGCGCGACCGCGATTTCGAAGGGCGCGACCGCAGCGACGAGAAGCCCTGGCAAAAGCGGAATCGCCAACCGCGCGACGATCGCGGCGGCGGCGACCGTCCGCGATTTTCCAGGTCCCGCGACGATCGTGAGCAGGGTGATCGTCCGAAGTTCGGTCGGCCGCGCTGGAGTCGCGACGAAGACGCCGGCGATCGCCGCGACAATCGCCGGCGCGAGCGGCCCGAAGGCCGCACCGACTGGCAGGAGCACCCGCGCAGCGAGGGCCGCTTCTCCGACCGGCCGCGCCGCGACAATGAGGACGACAGCAGGATCTTTGCGAAGCGCCCGGCCTTCGGCGGCCGGGGGGCCTATCGCGAACGCGCTTCCGACGATCGGCGCGAGCGTCCCGAGCCGAAGCCGAAGAAATCCGGCGAGCGCATTGCGAAGGTCTTGGCGCGCGCAGGTCTCGCCTCGCGCCGCGATGCCGAGGAGATCGTCACGCAAGGGCGCGTCACCGTCAACGGACGCGTGATCAACTCGCCGGCGCTCGATATCACCGAGAACGATGTCGTGGCGGTCGACGGCAAGCCGTTGCCGCCGCGCGAGCGGACGCGGCTGTTCATGTATCACAAGCCGCGCGGGCTGATGACGACGCATGCCGATCCCGAGGGGCGGCCGACCGTGTTCGACAATCTGCCCGAAGGATTGCCGCGGCTGATCTCGATCGGGCGGCTCGATTTCAACACCGAGGGCCTGTTGCTGCTGACCAATGACGGCGGCCTGGCGCGGACGTTGGAGCACCCCGACACCGGATGGCTGCGCCGTTACCGCGTGCGCGCGCATGGCGAAGTGACGCAGGGCCAGCTCGATCAGCTCAAGGGTGGCATCGAGGTCGACGGCGTCAAATACGGGCCGATCGACGCGACGCTGGAACGCGACCAGAGCGCCAATGTGTGGGTGGTGTTCGCGATCCGCGAGGGCAAGAACCGCGAGGTCCGCAACGTGATGGCGCATCTCGGGCTCGAGGTGAACCGCTTGATCCGGATTTCCTACGGCCCGTTCCAGCTCGGCGAGCTCGAAGAGGGCAAGGTCGAGGAGGTCAAGACGCGGGTGCTGCGCGAGCAGCTCGGCGAGAAGATCGCCAAGATCGCGGGTGCCGACTTCACGCGGCCGGAGCAGCGTGACGCCGGCAGCAGTGACGATGCGCCCGCCAGGAAGCCGAAGCCTAGCAAGCGCGAAACCATCAACGATCGCAAGGGCCGCCGCGTGCTGGTGCAGCGCACCGGCAGCGAGGAAGCCCGTGCCCGCAATGAAGACGAAGCGAGCGGCTACGGCCCGCCGCGCCGTCCCAAGCGCGGCTATCACGGCAAGCGCGATCTCAAGCCGCGGGACGAGTAACGGTCGATGCGCGTCGTCGGGGGCAGGCTGAAGGGCCGCAATCTCGCTTCGCCTGCGGGCCGCGAGATTCGTCCGACCGCGGACCGGCTGCGCGAGTCCGTGTTCAACATTCTGATCCACGCGTACGACAATCCGATTGAGGACGCGCGCGTGCTCGATCTGTTTGCCGGCACCGGCGCACTTGGCATCGAGGCGGCCTCGCGCGGCGCCAGGTTCACGCTGTTCGTCGACAATGGCGCCGAGGCGCGGGCGCTGCTGCGCAACAATGTCGAGTCGCTCGGCCTCGGCGGCACGACCAAGGTCTATCGCCGCGATGCCACCGATCTCGGACCGGCGCATCCGGTCGAGCCGTTCTCGCTGGTGTTTCTCGATCCGCCCTATGGCAAGGGGCTCGCTGAGAAGGCGCTCGCCTCGCTGCGCGACGGCGGCTGGCTGACGCCGGGCGCGCTGCTCGTGGTGGAAGAGGCAAAGGCCGCGGCGTTCGCGGCGCCGGATGGCTTCGAGGAGCTCGAGCGGCGCGCCTATGACGACACGGAATTCGTCTTCCTTCGCCGAACGTAATGGTGCCGCTCGTTATGCTGTCGTCACCCGCGCATGCGGGTGATCCAGTACGCCGAGGCCTCTCGATTGATCACGATCGTCGCGGCGTACTGGATCGCCCGGTCGCGCCGGGCGATGACAGTTGTGCGTGGGGTGGCTACCGCCGACCGAACAGCTTCTCGATATCGCTCAGCTTCAATTCGACATAGGTCGGGCGGCCGTGGTTGCACTGGCCGGAGTTCGGCGTGTCTTCCATCTCGCGGAGCAGCGCGTTCATCTCTTCCGGCTTGAGGCGCCTTCCGGCGCGGACCGAGCCGTGGCAGGCCATGGTGGCGGCGACGTGCATCAGCCGCCGCTCCAGCGGCAGCGCCTCGTCCCACTCGGCCATGTGCTCGGCGAGGTCGCGCAACAGCCCGGCCGCGTTGGCCTTGCCGAGCAGCGAGGGCGTCTCGCGCACGGCGACGGCGCCGGGGCCGAAGGATTCGATCGCGAGCCCGAACGACGCCAGCTCCTCGGCGCGGTCGAGCAGCTTCTCGACGGTCGCCTCATCGAGCTCGACGATCTCCGGGATCAGGAGGATCTGCCGCTGCACGCCGTTCCTCGCCAGCGAGGCCTTCAGCTTCTCATAGACGATGCGCTCATGGGCCGCGTGCTGGTCCACCACGATGAGGCCGTCGCGGGTCTGCGAGACGATGTAGGTCTCGTGGATCTGGGTGCGCGCGGCGCCGAGCGGCCGGTCGAGCATATCGGGCGCGGCCTCGAAGCGCACATCGGCGGTCGGCGTACCGACGTCGAAGGCGGCCTGTCCGGGCTCGGCGAAGGCGGGCGCCGCCGCGCCGTCGAACGCGCGCATCGGACCAGCCGGATAGGACGGCGAGCCGCGCCAGTCCCAATTGCCCGGTCGCGGCGGCGTGAAGGCCGGCCGAAATGCCGAGAGCGCCGCGCCATCGGCGGTGTTGGCCGCAGTGCGCCTGCCTTCGCGCGCGAGGCCTTCCTTCAAGGCGTGCACGATCAGTGCGCGCACCAGGCCGGCATTGCGGAAACGCACCTCGGTCTTGGCCGGATGCACATTGGCATCGACCTCTTGCGGGTCGCAGGTCACGAACAGCGCCACGACAGGATGGCGGTCGCGCGGCAGGTAGTCGGAATAGGCCGCGCGCACCGCGCCGAGGATCAGCTTGTCGCGCACCGGGCGGCCATTGACGAACAGATATTGCCCGAGCGCATTGGCGCGGGTCAGCGACGGCGCGGCGGCAAAGCCCTCGACCACGATGCCCTCGCGCTCGGCACGCACCTCGATCGCACTGGCGCGAAAATCCGCACCCAGGATATCGCCGAGCCGGGTCAGCCGGCCGGCGGCGCCGGGCAGCGCCGCAGCCCAGGTGACCGGCGCGCGCTCTTCGCCGGCCAGCGTGAAGGCGATGTCCGGGCGCGCCATGCCGAGGCGCCGCACCACCTCGCGGATCGCCTCCGCCTCGGTGCGGTCGGTCTTGAGGAATTTCAGCCGCGCCGGCGTGGCGTAGAAGAGTTCGTTGACCTCGACGCGGGTGCCCTGGCCGAGCGCGGCCGGCATGACCTCCGACTTCTCGCCGCCTTCGACCGACAGCGACCAGGCATGCGGCTCGCTGGCATGGCGCGTGGTGATGCCGAGTTTTGCCACCGCGCCGATCGAGGGCAGCGCCTCGCCGCGGAAGCCGAGCGTGCGGATGCGCAACAGGTCCTCGTCGTCGAGCTTGGAGGTGGCGTGACGGTCGACCGCAAGCGCGAGGTCGGCGCGGGTCATGCCGCCGCCATCGTCGGTGATGCCGATCCGGCGCCGCCCGCCGCCATCGGTGAAAACGTCGATCCGGCTGGCGCCGGCGTCGATCGCGTTCTCGACCAGTTCCTTGACCACGCTCGCGGGGCGTTCGACCACTTCGCCGGCGGCGATGCGGTTGACGAGCTGTTCGGGAAGCTGGCGGACGGGCATGGATTGGACGTTCGGAGGGCGATTCGAGGCTGGCCGGTACTATAAGTCGCCGCGCCGGCAAATGCATGGGACCGATATGGCGGCCGGATGCGGATTGGGGATGAGTCCGGCCTATCGTCTTGAAGACGCTTGGCTTCGGCGGCCGGCGCGTTACGCCCTACGTCCCGATTGTGGGGCCGCGCTCACAGGTATATCGTTTAGAAAAATTATAAGTTCTCGCCGGAGGAACGCCATGTGCCATCTTTTCGCGCATCAGCCGCAACGCGACTATGAATCGCAGACCCGATCGTTGCGGATCGACGGCCATTGTACCTCGATCCGGCTGGAAATGTCGTTCTGGGATACGCTGGAGGAGATCGCGGCCAAGGAAGGCATGACGCTGGCCAAGTTCCTCACCACGCTGCACAACGAGGTGCTCGATCATCACGGCGAGGTGAACAATTTCGCCTCGCTGCTGCGCTGCTCCTGCCTGATCTACCGCGCCAAGGCGAATGCGCCGGCAGTGGTCCCGGACTATCGCGGGGCGGCGGCGATCATGGATGCCGCGGAATAGCGTCAGCCGCAATCCATCGCGGAAAGAGAAAAGCGGCCTTGTCCTGTTGGGCAAGGCCGCTCCAGTGAGAGGGGAATTGTATTTTCTTGCTGGATCTCCTCGCTAAATCTCCTTGCGCTGCATCGCGCCGGCGATGTGGTCGGCCTGGCGGATCGCCAGCGACACGATCGTCAGCGTCGGGTTGCAGGCAGCACCGCTCGTGAACTGGCTGCCGTCGGAGACGAACAGGTTCTTGATGTCGTGGGTCTGGCCGAACTTGTTGACCACGCCGTCGCGCGGCTTCTCGCTCATCCGGTTGGTGCCCATGTTGTGGGTCGAGGGATAGGGCGGCGTCGGATAGGTGACGGTGGCGCCGACCGCCTCATAGACCGCGGAGCCCTGCTTGTAGGCGTGATCGCGCATCGCGACGTCGTTCGGATGATCGTCGAAATGCACGCTGGCGACCGGCATGCCGAACTTGTCCTTGATCTTCGGATCCAGCGTGACGCGGTTGGTCTCCTGCGGCATGTCCTCGCCGACCAGCCACATGCCGGCCATCCGCGGATAGCCCTCGATCGCGCTGGTGAAGCTGCGTCCCCAGGCGCCGGGATTGAGGAACGCGGCCATGAAGGGCAGGCCGAGCGACAGCGTCTCCATCTCGTAGCCGCCGACGAAGCCGCGCTTCGGATCGTTCTTCGCCTCGTCGCGGATGATGCCGGCCATCGTGGTGCCGCGATACATGTGCACCGATTTCTCGAAGCTCGCATAGACGCTGCCGGTCATGTGCCGCATGTAGTTCCGGCCGACTTGGCCGGATGAATTGGCGAGCCCGTCCGGGAACATGCTGGACGCGCTGTTGAGCAGCAGTCGCGGGCTCTCGATCGAGTTGCCGGCGACGGCGACGACGCGGGCCTTCTGGCGTTGCATGGCGCCGGTCGAGTCGGCATAGACCACGCCGGTGACCTTGCCGGACTGGTCGTGCTCGATCTTGATCACCATGCTGCCGGGACGCACTTCGAGATTGCCGGTGGCCTCGCCCTTCGGGATCTCGGTGTAGAGCGTCGACCATTTGGCGCCCGACTTGCAGCCCTGGAAGCAGAAGCCGATCTGCTGGCAGGAGCCGCGGCCGTCGCGCGGCTCGCTGTTGATCGCCATCCGCCCGGTGTGCACTTCCTTGTAGCCGAGCTTCCTGGCGCCGGCTTCCATCACCTTGAAATTGTTGTTGCCGGGCAGTCCGGGAATGCCGTTGGTGCGGGTGACGCCCATCTTGTCCTCGGCCTTGGCGTACCACGGCTCCATCTCGGCGAGCGTGATCGGCCAGTCGATCAGGTTGGCGCCGGGAATGGCGCCATAGGCCGACTTGATCTTGAACTCGTGCTCGTCGAAGCGCAGCGAGGCGCCGGCCCAATGCGTGGTCGAGCCGCCGACCGCCTTCACGATCCAGGCCGGCAGGCCAGGAAAGTCCTGGTGGACGCGCCAGCTGCCCGAGGTCGAGCGCGCGTCGGACCAGGCGAGCTGGGTGAAACTGTCCCATTCATCGTTGATGAAGTCCTGGTTCTCGATGCGCGGGCCGGCCTCCAGGATCACGACCTTGACGCCCTTCTGCGCCAGTTCATTGCCGAGCGTTCCGCCGCCGGCACCGGAGCCGACGATCACCACAACGCCGCTGTCATTCAGATCGAATTTTGCCATTGTTTCCTCCCGACCCGTTCAGACTTTCGGCAGCCAGTCGATATCGGCAAAGCCGCGCTTGATGTAGCCGCCATGCTCTGCCGAGGAGCCCTCGTAGCCGAATCGCGGCCACACCTCCTTGTTGTTGTAGATGGAGACGATGAGGTCGCCGCGGATCTTCTGGAAGAACGCGCTTTGCTCGATCTGTTGCAGCAGCGCGACGCGGTCGTTTTCCCAGGCGATCTGGACATAGGGCATCTTGTGGCGGTCATTGGCGGCCTGATCGAGCCTCGTGACGCCGTCATTGATCAGCGACTTGACCGCCGGATCCTTCGCAGCCTTCTCATCATACGGCTTGACCGCCGCGATGTAGTAGCTGTCGCCGAGGAAATCGTGCGGATAGATGTCGCGTGCCATCTTGAGCAGCGTCTTCAGCGTGGCCGGCGTCAGCGTCGTGGCGCCTTCGGCCCATGCATCGGTGATGCCGAGCCCCGTCGAGGTCGCGATCGCGACTGCGGGTGCGGTCACGGCCGCGCCTTTGAGAAAGACACGGCGGTCATATTTGCTGCGTCGATCGATTTCTCTCATGGGTTCCTCCGTCAATTTTTATTTGTGCAATTGCCTTGTTGTCTGAGCATGCTCTTTTTGCTTGAGCATGATCTCCGCGCAAACGCGTTCCGCGTTTGTCGCGAGGGAAAACCGGTCTCCACTTTTCCGGATCATGCTCTAGCCGAAGCGCCCGCCGCGCTGGATCACCTCGATCTTGTAGCCGTCGGGATCGGAGACGAAGAAGAAGCGCGCCAGCGTCTTGCCGTCATGCTTGAAGTCGCGCAGCGGCCCGGGCGACAGTTTCTCCTCTTCGAAGCGCGCGTGCTCGGCATCGACGTCATCGACGATGACGGCGAGATGGCCGTAGCCGTCGCCGAGCGTGTAGGGCTCCTTGCGATCGAAATTGACCGTGAGCTCGACCTCGAAGGGCGAGGAGGGGTGGCGCAGATAGATCAGCGCGAAATCGGGGAACCTCAGATTGTCCGCGATCTCGAGGCCGAATGCGCGCTGGTAGAAGTCGAGCGCTTTGGCTTCGTCGAGCACGCGGATCATCGAATGCACGGGTTTCGCCATTCAGTTCAGCTCCTTCAGATAGGCGATGATCATGGCGCGGGTTTCCGGCTTGGCCTGCCGGTAGGCCATCACGGCGCCCGGGATCACCTCCTGCGGATTGCTCAGCCAGGCATCGAGCCTGGCGTCGTCCCAGACGAAATCGGCCTTGCTGAAGCCCGCGGAATATTTGAAGCCGTCGGCCTTGCCGGCGTGGCGGCCGACGATCCTGTAGAGCGACGGTCCCTGCCGGACGGCATCCGACATGTTGGTGGTGTGGCAGGTCGCGCATTGCTGCTTGAACAGCGTCGCCCCATCGGGCGGCTTGGCGGCGGGCAAGGGCATCTGCGCGCCGGCCATTTGCACTGCAAGCATTGCGCTGCAAAATCCCAGCCCCAACGTCCACCTTGCGCGCAGCTTTGTCATCTACATCACCGCCTCTGTGCGGTGACTGTAGGAGGCTGAAATCCGCCGTTGGTAGTAGCGGGCTGTTTCACAGCAGAACAAAGCTGGGCGGTGATCTGGCGCGGAACCGGTGGTTGCCGCATATGCGGACGACAATTTCGCAAAATGACCGCGAAATCCCTGCACGATCACCACACGACGCAGCTTGCATCTTGCGTGCGCCGTTTGCGGAAAATGCAGTCTCGCGCGATGGGGTTCAGGGTCGGCGCTGCAAACGGCGCACACCTGCGCCGCTCCTCCATCGTCAATTAAAATCCCAGGAGAAATGGATGACGTTTGCAAAAACCAGCGTGCTCGCCCTTGCCATCTCGGCCGCGATGGCCGGCCCGGTCCTGGCACAGGGGACGACTGCACCGGATACCCAGCTTCGTGGCGGTGCACAGGGCAGAGGTACCATGCAGCAGGGCGGCGGCATGTCCGGCAGCGGCGATGAGGAAATGGCGGCGCAACCAGGCGCGCCGACGCAGAAGAGCGGTGCCACTGCCAAGTCGGGCAGCAAGGGAACGGTCGGCAGCGGACGCACGGCACCGAAGTCGGGCGGTTCCGAGATGGCGCCTGCAACCAAGAAGTACTGAAGTACGAGAGCCTTCGCGGTTCTGATTGATCAGAACCAAAGCTCAAGCTTCTTGTTCTGATGCGTTCCTTCGCGCGAACCGGCATCCGCTTCGCGCGAAAACGCGTCTGGTTACGCTGACCGGATCCCGGATGCAGTGCCGCGTGCGCTGCGTCCGGCGTTCCCTGGAGCATGATCCGGAAAAGTGGAAACCGGCTTTCCGAAAAGATCATGCTCAAACAAGGAGATGAGATCACGATGCGTTTCCGTGGAAACGCATCATGATCTAGTCGTCGAAACGGCGCGCGCCGCGCCCTGCCTTGATGTCGCTGCGCCGCTTCTTGCCCTCGAGCCGGCGCTGCTTGGAGCCGAGCGTCGGCTTGGTCGGCCGCCGCGGTGTCGGCCGCACCATCGCCTCCTTCAACATCTCGAGCAGCCGCTCGATCGCATCAGCGCGATTGCGTTCCTGGGTGCGAAAGCGGAAGGCGTGGATCACGATCACGCCGTCCTTGGTCATGCGGCTGCCGGCGAGCCGCGCCAGCCGCTGCGCGGCGTCTGCCGGCAATGCAATCTTGTTGGCATCGAAGCGAAGCTGCGCCGCGGTCGAGACCTTGTTGACATTCTGCCCGCCCGGACCGGAGGCGCGGACAAAGACGATCTCAATGTCGTTCTCGTCGATCGTAAGGTCGCGGGACACCCGCAGCATGACATCACCCATGGAGGGAAGAATCGGCAGGCCGCAGGATAGCGGGTTTGCGGTGGATACGCTTGGGGTGCGACTGCGGTCAGCGTGCGCGGCCACCCCTCTCCCCGACCCTCCCCCGCAAGGGGGGACGGAGCCCATCCGCCTGTGCGTCCATAACGTTCCAGACTTGGGCTAACGTTCCAGACTTGGGCTTCGGTTGCGATGCAGATGGAGGCACGATGTGAGGTGGGCACGCCTCTCAGGCTCCCTCCCCCCTTGCGGGGGAGGGCGGGGAGAGGGGTGGCCACAACGGTGGTGTCTGAAGAAGCGGACGCCCGCCGAAACGCGTCAGTTGGCCTTCGGCGGCGCCGACACCGGCTGCGCCGCGGCTTGCGGGGCGCGGCCGACGATTGCGGTGAGCAGGCCGTTGCCCCAGAGCCGCTTGGCGACCCGCTTGGCATCGTCGAGCGTCACGGCGTCGACGATGGCGTTGCGCTTCTCGATGTAATCGATCGGCAGCTTGTCGAGCTGGTATTGCAGCATCGCCTGCGCGAGCTTGGAGGAGGTGTCGAGCGCCAGCATCTGCGAGCCCTTGAGGTAGGACTTCGCCTCGTCGAGCTCCTTCTGCGTCGGACCTTCCTCGGCGATGCGGCGGACTTCCGCTTCGATCGCATCGACGGTTTCGCCGGCGCGGTCGGCGCGGGTGCCGGTGTTGCCGATGAACAGCGCGGAGTGATCCATCCAGACCAGCGCTTCATAGATCGAATAGGCCAGTCCGCGCTTCTCGCGCACTTCCTTGTAGAGCCGCGACGACAGTCCGCCGCCGCCGAGAATGTGGTTCACCACATAGGCCGCCATGAAATCCGGGTCGTGCCTGGCGATGCCGGGGCCGCCGAAGGTGACGACGGTCTGCGGCACGTCGAGCGGGACGAAGGCGCGCTGCGGCGGCCTGGTCGCCACGACGTCGGGGACGGGCGTCAGTTCGGCCTTCGCCGGCAGGCCGCCAAAGGTCTTGTCCAGCAGCTTGCCGAGCGTATCGGGATCGACGTCACCGACCACGGCAACGCGCAGCGTATCCCTGGCGATGATGCGGCGGGTGTAGTCCTTGAGATCCGATATCTGGATGGTCGGCACGCTGTCGAGCGTGCCGGTGGCCGTCCTGGCATAGGGATGATCGCCGAATGCGAGCTCGAGGAACTTGCGGCCGGCGAGCGAGGATGGATTGGTCGATTCGCGACGCAGATTGGCGATCACCTGGGCGCGGATCCGTTCGACGTCCTTCGGCTCGAAATGCGGCGAGGTCAGCGCCATCCGCAACAGGTCGTAGGCTTCGTCCTTGTTGTCCTTGAGCATGCGCAGCGAGCCGCGGAATTGATCGCGGTTCGACTGGAAGCCGAGCTCGATGGCGCGGCGCTCGAGCCGCTCATGAAAGGTCTTGGAATCGAGATCGCCGGAGCCCTCGTCGAGCAGGTCGGCGACCAGATTGCCGACGCCGGGCTTGCCGGGCGGATCCTGGCTGGCGCCGCCGCTGAAGGAATATTCCATTGCGATCAACGGCACGGTCGCGTCCTGCACGAACCACGCCTCGATGCCGCCGGGCGATACCAGCCGCTGGATCCTGGCCGCGGCCTGCGAGGGCGCCGACGTCAGCGTCAGCAGCGCGGCGCAGGCGCCGCCGATCAGCGCCGCACGGCGGGTGAGGGAATAGATCACGAGCGCTTCTCCTCGCGTTTCGGCGCAGTATCCTTGATCAGATAGCCGGTCACCGACCGCTTCTTGTCGAGCCAGCTGGCGGCAGCAGCGCGCACCTGCTCGGCGGTGACGGCGCGAATGCGGTCCGGCCAGCTGCGGATATCCTCGATGCTGAGCCCGGTGGTCAGCGCGCCGCCATACCAGCGTGCCAGTGTCGCCTGGTTGTCCTGGGCGTAGATCGCCTCCGCGATGAGCTGGGTCTTGACCCGTTCGAGATCCTCGGCGCGCGCCGGGTTCTGCGCGAGATCGGCGATCACCTTGTCGATCGCGTCCTCGATCTGCGCGAACTCGACGCCGGGTTTCGGCGTCACCGAGATCGAGAATTGCGACGGATCGAGCGAGGTGCCCTGGTAGCCGGCGCCGGCCGAGATCGCGAGGCCCTTGTCGATCACCAGCGAGCGATAGAGATAGGAGTTGGCGCCGCCGCCCATCAGCTGCGCGAGCACATCGAGCGCCTGGCTCTCGCCCGCTGCCGCCGTCGTCGCCGAGGGCACGAGGTAATAGCGGCGCAGGCTCGGTTGCTCGACGCGCGGATCCGACAGCGTCACGGTGCGCGGCGCGGCCGGCGTCGGCTCCTGCGGCCGGACCCGCTTCTCGGGGATCGAATGCTGCGCCGGGATCGGGCCGAAATTCTTCTCGACCAGCGGGCGGATATCCTTGACGTCGACGTCGCCGGCGATGACCAGGATCGCGTTGTTTGGCGCGTAGAAGCGCCGGTAGAAGGCGAGCGCGTCCTCGCGGTCGAGCTTCTCGATCTCCTGGTGCCAGCCGATCACCGGCCGGCCATAGGGATGGTTGAGATAAAGCGCGGCCATGATCTGCTCGGTCAGCCTTGCATCCGGGTTGTTGGCAACCCGCATGTTGAACTCCTCGAGGACGACGTCGCGCTCGGGCAGCACGTTCTCGTCCTTGAGAATCAGGCCGGTCATGCGGTCGGCCTCGAACTCCATCATGGTGGGCAGCTGCTCGCGCGGCACGCGCTGGAAGTAGCCGGTGTAGTCAACCGAGGTGAAGGCGTTCTCATTGCCGCCGACGCGCAGCACGGTTTGCGAGAACTCGCCGGCCGGATGCTTGGCCGTGCCCTTGAACATCAGATGTTCGAGGAAATGCGCGAGGCCCGACTTGCCGGGCGTCTCGTCGGCCGAGCCGACCTTGTACCAGATCATCTGCGTCACCACCGGCGTGCGATGGTCGGGGATCACCACGACCTGCAGGCCGTTGTCGAGCGTGAAACTGGCGGGGCGTTCCGAGGTGACGGTGGTCTGGGCGCGGAGGCTGGCACCCGGCAGCGGGATGGTGGAAACGAATGCGGCAGCGAACAGGGCGATCGATCGGCGAGAGCGCATCATGGTCCTTGTGAAAGCCCGGACACACGGCCGGGGCGCGAAAGCAAGCCATCGTACACGGTCGTTCCCGTGCCCATGGTCACGAAGCGGAGAGACACCCGCCGCCCCGCATTAAGCTTTGCTCATGTCAGCCTTCGCCCGCCGAGGCCAAGCGATCACTGCACCGGTTTTCCGGTCATGACGTCGTACTGGCCCTCTTTCGCCATCGGCGCCTGCGGGCCGGTGCCGTAGGCATAGCCCGCGGAGGGGGTCTGGTAGCCCGGAGGCGGCTCGGTCAGGGATTCGCGGGTCGGCTCGCCCTTGAACGGCTTGGACTCGCTGCTGTTTCCCTTGAACATGCCGAGCAGGCCGCCGGTGTAACCGAGCTGGCTCGGCATCAGCGACGGATTGGTGCTCACGCCGGGCTCCAGCGGCTCCTTGCGGCCGTCGGTGGCGGTCTGCTGCTTGCGGCCCGCCTCGATCTCGGCCGGCGTCAACGCCACCGCCGACTGCCACGGCTCCTTCTTGACTTCCTTCTTGCGCGCCGCGATCGCAGCCTTGCGCGCCGCGATATCAGGGTCCTTCGGCCAGTTCGGCGCGTTGACCTGGGCGGTCGATGCCGGCGGGGGCAAATCGAGCTTCGGCGGCACCACCAGCGGCGAGCGCTCGCGGTAGTCGATGCCCTTGCTGGCCGCGCTCTTGGCGCCGAGCCCGGTCATCAGATTGTCGACGATCCGCTCTTCGAAGGTCAGGCCGTCGTCGCCGTCATCCTCATCGTCGCCGGCGCGCACCGGGCCGGCCGTCATGACAAGGCCGATCCCGGCTGCGACGAACGCCAGGCGGAGGCCGCGCATCAGCGGCAGCCGGGACGTCTCGATCAGGTAACCGCGGGCTTTGGTGTTGCGCATCGCGCCATTCCCATCTCAAATTTTCGCCAAAGCGATCACTGGCTTAGGCACAGTTCCGCTTGACACAGGTGTCGACCGCTGACCGGCTCGTATCGGCCGGGATCAGGGCGCTTTTACGGCGGGGGTCCCCACCAGGGAATCATACAATAGGGCTGCCACGCCAGCAACGATGGCTACGTCGGCAAGGTTGAAGATGTACCAATTGAAGGTTTTTCCCGCGATCTCGGCATGAAGCAGGGCAAAATCGACCACCGCGCCATAGGCGAAGCGGTCGATGCCGTTCCCGATGGCGCCGCCGATGATCAGGCCGAGCGACACCGTCGCGAGCCAGGTCCGCGACCGCGCCATCCAGATCGCCAAGGCGATCACGGCCGCGGCCTTGATCACCATCAGCAGGATCTGGGCCGCCGGGGTCTCGCTCTGGAACCAGCCGAAACTGATCCCTGGATTCCAGGCAAGCACCAGGTCGAAGAACGGCGTCACCCGCACCGGGGCGTGACGCGCGATATCCAGGACGTGGAGCAGCCAGAGCTTGGAGGCCTGGTCGGCGATCAGGGTGATGACCGCCGCAAGCACACCGGCGCGAACGGGCGAGCTCAAGCCGTGCCCCCCAGCGCCTTCCATTCGCGCAGCGCTTGCGCATCGCGCGGCGAGACGTCGGGATATTCGGGGTCCTCGCCCACCGTCGGCAGGATCTTCCACGAACGGGCGCATTTGGTGCCGACCGCCTTCTCGACCACGACCGCAACGCCAGGGACGGTATCGAGGCGGAAGGCGTTCGCCGGCGCCTCGCCCTCGCGCACCTCGTAATTCGAGGTGATGCAGACCTCGGCGAGATCGATGTCGAACAATGTGGCCAGCATCTGCCTGTCAGCGACGTAGATCACCGGCGATGCCTCGAGCGAGGAGCCGATCCGCTTGGCGGCGCGTTCGAGTTCGAGCGCGCCGGTGACGACGCGGCGGACGTTGCGGATCGTCTCCCACTTCGCGGCAAGCGCGTCGTCGCGGAACTGCTCGAGACCTTCGGGGAACAGGGTCAGATGCACCGAAGGCTCGGCGTTCGGCCGATACATCCGCCAGGCTTCGTCGGTGGTGAAGCTGAGGATCGGCGCCAGCCATTTCAGGATCGCGTCGCAGAGCAGATCGATCGTGGTCAGCGCCGCCTTGCGCGCCACCGAGGACGGTGGATCGCAATACAGCGTGTCCTTGCGGATGTCGAAGTAGAATGCCGACAGCTCGGAGTTCATGAAGGCCGCGAGGCTTGCGACCACGGTCTTGTAGTCGAAGTCGGCATAGGCCTTGCGGATGGTCTCGGCGTGGCCGGCGAGCTCGTGCAGCATCAGCCGCTCGAGCTCGGGCATCTCGGCAAAGGCGATCTTCTCGCTCGGCTTGAAATGATGCAGCGTGCCGAGCATCCAGCGGATCGAGTTGCGCAGCTTCCGGTAGGTCTCGATGGTGTTCTTGAGGATCTCCGGGCCGATGCGCTGGTCGTCGGCATAGTCGGTGGCGCAGACCCACAGGCGCAGGATATCCGCGCCGGAATCCTTGATCACCTTTTGCGGCTCGACGGTGTTGCCGAGCGACTTCGACATCTTGCGGCCGTTCTCGTCGAGCGTGAAGCCGTGGGTCAGCACGATGTCGTAAGGCGCGCGGCCGCGCGTGCCGGCGCTTTCCAGCAGCGACGAGTGGAACCAGCCGCGATGCTGGTCGCTGCCTTCGAGATACATCACGGTGTCGTTGCCGCCATCGACCTTGCGGACGATGCTGCCGAGCTGCGGGAAGTTCTGGCGGTCTTCCAGCACGAAGGCGTGCGTGGAGCCGGAATCGAACCAGACGTCGCAGATGTCGTCGACCTTCTTCCAGTTCTCGGACGCGCGCGACCCGAGGAAACGCTCGCGGGCGCCGTCCATGTACCAGGCGTCGGCGCCTTCCTCCATGAACGCCTCGGTGATGCGCTGGTTGACGACCTCGTCCTGCAGGATCTCGGCTGAGCCGTCGCTGTTCTCGCGCACGAACACGGCGATCGGCACGCCCCAGGCGCGCTGGCGCGAGATCACCCAGTCGGGACGGTTGGCGATCATGCCGTTGATACGGTTCTCGCCGGCCGGCGGCACCCATTGCGTGACCGAGATCGCGTGCAGCGCGCGGGCGCGCAGCGTGTCGCCCTTCTTCGCATGGCCGCTCTCGGCGATGGGCTTGTCCATCGCGATGAACCATTGCGGCGTGTTGCGGAAGATCACCGGCTTCTTGGAGCGCCAGGAGTGCGGATACTGGTGCTTGAGGCGGCCGCGCGCGAGCAGCTTGCCGGCCTCGATCAGCGCCTTGATCACGGCCTCGTTGGCATCGCCCTTCTCGCCCTTGTCGTTGAGCACGCGTTTGCCGGTGAAGCCGGGGGCATGCGCCGTGAAGGCGCCGTTCTCGTCGACGGTGTAGGGGATCGCGGTGTTGATGCCGCGCGCATCGAGCTCGCGGGTGTTGGCCGTCCAGACGTCGAAGTCCTCGCGGCCGTGGCTCGGCGCGGTGTGCACGAAGCCGGTGCCGGTGTCGTCGGTGACATGCTCGCCTTCGAGCAGCGGCACGATGAATTCGTAGCCGCCGCCAAAGCCCTTCAACGGATGCGCGCATTCCACGGCGTCCAGCGTGTCGCCGGGAATATCGCGGACCTTCTCATAGGACGTGACGCGGGCCTGCTTGAACACCTCGGCGGCGAGCGCGTCGGCCAGGATCAGGAGATCGCCGGTCTTCGCCCAGTTGTCCGCCGGCGCATCCGTCACCTTGTAGAGGCCATAGGCGATCTTCGGCGAGAACGAGATGGCGCGGTTGCCGGGCAGCGTCCACGGCGTGGTGGTCCAGATCACGACCGAGGTATTGGCGAGCGCGCCATGCGCCGGCGAGGTGACCGGGAATTTCACCCACACCATGTCGGAGGTGTAGTCCTCGTATTCGACTTCGGCTTCGGCCAGCGCGGTCTTCTCGACCACGCTCCACATCACCGGCTTCGAGCCGCGATAGAGCGTGCCGTTGGCCGCGAACTTCATCAGCTCGCGGGCGATCTGGGCTTCGGCCGGATAGCTCATCGTCTCGTAGGGATGATCCCAGTCGCCGATGATGCCGAGCCGCTTGAACTCCTCGCGCTGCACGTTGATCCAGTGCGTCGCATAGGCACGGCATTCCCTGCGGAACGCGACCATCGCGGCGGAGTCGCGGAAATCCGGCTTCTGCTTGCCCTTGGAGCGGTAGTTCTCCTCCTCGATCTTCCATTCGATCGGCAGGCCGTGGCAGTCCCAGCCCGGAATGTAGTTGGAGTCGAAGCCGAGCATCTGCTGGCTCTTGGTCACGACGTCCTTGAGGATCTTGTTCAGCGCGTGCCCGATATGGATGTTGCCGTTGGCGTAGGGCGGGCCATCATGCAGCACGAATTTGGCACGGCCCTCGGCCTCCCGGCGGAGCTTGTCGTAGAGGCCGATCTCGTTCCAGTATTTCAGGATTTCCGGCTCGCGCTGGGGCAGGCCGGCGCGCATCGGGAAATCCGTCTGCGGCAGGTAAAGGGTCTTGGAATAGTCGTTAGCGTCGGTCTTTTGCGGCTTGTCGGACATGAAAGCTCTGATTTGGCAGGTGCGGGCGCGGAAACGCGATCAATCGCGGGTGAAAACGGCGAAAGTCCCGGTCTTGCGCCGAGCCTTCAGGCTCAGGCGGAAGCCGGGCCGCTAATCCGTATGATGCGCCGCGAAAACATGGGGTTTCCATAGCAGCCGGACGGGGAAATCGCAAAGCCCCCGGTGGCCGGTAGGGCAATCGCATATGACGTCTGCGGCGAGCATCCGCGGGCCTCTCCCGCTTGCGGGGGAGGCCGACGCGCGCGAAGCGCGTGGCGGGTGGGGGCTCTCTCCACAAATATGACTTGCGGAGAGAGCCCCCCAACCCTCCCCGCAAGCGGGAGAGGGAGCCGACCGCCGATGCCATTCGAATTTCATATGCGACTGCCCCGCGGTGGCCCGTAGCGCCCGCGCGGATGGCGCGGCTCAGCCCTGCCGCGGCCGGGCCGGATTTCCGGCCACGATCGTGCCTGACGCGACGTCCCGCGTCACCACGCTGCCGGCCCCGACCAGGGCGCCGTCGCCGATCGTGACGCCCGGCAGGATGATGGCACCGCCGCCGATCCAGACGTCGTTGCCGATCCGGATCGGGCGGCCGAATTCCAGCCCGGCGCGGCGGGTTTCGGCATCGCGCGGGTGGTCGGCGGTATAGATCTGCACCGCGGGTCCGATCTGGGTCCGATCGCCGATCACGACCTCGACGACGTCGAGGATCACGCAATTGAAGTTGAGGAACACGCCATCGCCGAGGCTGATATTGCTGCCGTAGTCGCAAAAGAACGGTGGCCGGATCACGGCATCCCTGCCGACCTTGCGGAAGCGTTCGCCGAGCAGCGCGTGCAGCTCGGCCGCGGAGGAAGCGCCCGACGCATTGTAGCGCGCCATCCATTGTTCCGCCGCGGTATGGTCGGCGGCGAGCTCCGCATCCGGGCGATACAGCTCGCCCGCCAGCATTTTTTGCTTTTCAGTCCTGGTCAATCAATCATTCCGAGCTTGGGAAACGCGTCCGGCGCCGCCGCGAGGACCGCGCGCGCGGTGGCGCTGTCGTCATCCATCTGGCGTATCAACGCTTCGATGGTGTCGAATTTCAGCTCTTCGCGAATGAAACCGATGAATGCGACATCAAGCACCGCGTCGTACAGATCGCCCTTGAAGTCGAACAGGAACACCTCGAGCAGCGGCGCGCCGTTGTCGAAGGTCGGCCGGCGCCCGAAGCTTGCGACACCGTCGAACCGTTGCGCGCCCTTGCCGACCCGCACCGCGTAGATGCCGTGCTTCAGGCCGCAATGCTTGTCGAGGCGGATATTGGCGGTGGGGTAGCCGAGGTCGCGGCCGCGCTTCTCGCCGTGGATCACCTTGCCGGTGACGAACCACGGTCCGCCCAGCATCGTGGTCGCATCCGCGATCTCGCCCTCGGCGAGCGCCATGCGGATGGCGCTGGAGGAAACCGGGCGTTCCTCGATGTCGACATGGGCCTGCACATCGACCTCGATGCCGAGCCGCGGCGCTTCGCTGACCAGAAGGCTCGGCGAGCCGACCCGGCCCTTGCCGAAATGGAAGTCGTAACCGACCGCGATCCCGCTGATGCCGAGCCGGCCGATCAGGTCGTGGTGAATGAAATCCTGTGCCGAGGTCCCGGCGCGCGCCTTGTCGAAGGTCATCACGACGGCACCGGCGAGCCCGGTGGCCGCGAGCAGCCGCAGCTTGTTGGTCTCGTCCGTGAGACGGAATTGCGGGGTGTTCGGGCTGAAGAAGCTGCGCGGATGCGGCTCGAAGGTCACGGCGAGCGCGGGCACGCCGCGCGCTTTGCCCATCGCAAGCGCCGCGCCGATCACGGCGCGGTGACCGAGATGGACGCCATCGAAATTTCCCATCGCGACCACGGCGCCTTTCGGAATGGCGCTTGCGGGGGTGTTGTCGCGGATAACGGTAAAGCCGGTGCTCATGAGTGTATTCTTCAAGGATTCTTAAGCATGATTGGTGCGGGCCGGACCGTGACGCGGCGGCGGTGTGGAAGTCAAGGTAGCGAAAATCGCGTCAAATCCGTAACAATCCGGATTCAGGCGGTTAACGCGCTGTTTAACGGCTGCTGTTAGTCGTTGGCGGAAAGCTGCGTTTGTGCAGAAGCCAAGTTGCGTTTGTTGCTTTGGGGGGAAAGATGGCGGTTGATTTGTCCATGCCGGTTCTGGTGGTTGATGATTACAGCACCATGATCCGCATCATCCGGAATCTTCTCAAGCAGCTTGGATTCGAGAATATCGACGATGCCTCCGACGGCTCCGCGGCGCTGAACAAGATGCGCGGCAAGAAGTACGGCCTGGTGATTTCCGACTGGAACATGGAGCCGATGACCGGCTACGACCTGCTCAAGGAAGTCCGCGCCGATCCCAATCTCGCGACCACGCCCTTCATCATGATCACGGCGGAATCCAAGACCGAGAACGTGATCGCGGCCAAGAAGGCCGGCGTCAACAACTACATCGTCAAGCCGTTCAATGCCGCCACGCTGAAGACCAAGATCGAGGCGGTGTTCCCGGACATGGCGACGGCGTAAGGCGCCCCCTCATCTCGTTGGAAATTCTCGTCATGCCCGGGCTTGTCCCGGGCATCCACGTTTCTGGGGGTGACAATAAGGTGAGACGTGGGTAGCCGGGCATAGGCGAGCGGAAGCGACGCCTGCGGCAAAGGGGGCCTACACGATTTCGGAATATTAGAAGAATATCCCTGAGTTGCCCGACGTGTCAAGTCGCCTGGTCGACCGTCAGCCGCCGTCGGCTCCTTTGCATGGGGTTGTTTTCGATATTTTGTCTGTGAAGCGCCGCTACCACTTCAGCTCGCGCATCAGCGCGCGCGGCGGATGGCCGAACAATTCCTTGATCGAGGCCGCATCGAGCTGCTCGATGCCCTCGAACTGTTCGGAATGGATGCCGCGGGTGACGAACAGGAGATCGATGCCGAATCCGAGGGCGCCGGCGAGATCGGTGCGCACGGAATCGCCGATCGCGAGCACGCGGCCGAGCTCGGTCGGACGCCCGCGGCGCTCGGTCGCCAGCGCCATGGCGCGCTCATAGATCGGCCGGTGCGGCTTGCCGTAGAAGATCACCTCGCCGCCGAGCTCGCGATAGAGTTCGGCGACCGCGCCGGCGCAATAGATCAGCCGGTCGCCGCGCTCGACCACGATATCAGGATTGGCGCAGACCAGCGTGAGCTTGCGCTCGAGCGCCTTCAGCAGCGTGTCGCGGTAATCTTCGGCCGACTCGGTCTCGTCGTCGAACAGGCCGGTGCAGATGATGTAGTCGGCCTGCTCCAGCGGCACCAAGGTGGCGTCGAGGCCGCGGTGGATCGAGCTGTCGCGCTCCGGGCCGATCCAGAAGATCTTCTGGCCGGGATGATCGGCCACGAAGTGGCGCGTCAGGTCGCCCGAGGAGACGATCGCATCATAGGTCTCGTCGGCGACGCCGAGCTTGCGCAGCTGTCGCTGCACGGAATCGGCCGGCCGCGGCGCATTGGTGATCAGGATGACCGTGCCGCCGCGCTGGCGGAACGTGTGCAGCGCCTCGCAGGCCTCGGGAAAGGACTCGAGCCCGTTGTGCACGACGCCCCAGATGTCCGACAGCACGACGTCGACGCCGCCAATGAGATCGCGCAGCCGCTCTACGTAACGCAGCGAGGTCATGATGCGAATTGCCGGCTAATTTGGACCGAGGGCGCGGCGCGCCAGCGCGGCGCTGCCGGTTGCGCGCGGCGGGGCTGCGGGGCTGGAGACAGGGGCTGAAGTGCTGGCGCCATTAAGATCCTGGGGGTTGGTCTGCGGAGCCTCGGCGGTAGCAGATGCCCCCTCCGGCCGCAACGGCCGCGGCGGCGCGAACAGGAACCCCTGGCCGAACCGGACATCGTAGTCGAGCAGGTCGACCACCGAGCGTTCGCCCTCGATCCGTTCGGCGATCAGGTCGATGCCGTAGCGGCCGAGCAGGTCGGACAGATCGGAAGGATGGATATCTGACGTCGCGATCTGCCTGTCGTCAAGCAGCAGCGCTGCCGGCACCTTGATGAAGCGGACGCCGCGATCGGCGAGCTCGCGCGGCTCGAGGCGAAGGTCGCTGACATGGTCGATCGAGAACCGGTAGCCGCGCTGTGCCAGCGCCGCGAGATTTTCGCTCTCGGTCGGGCCGAGATTGCGGAAGGTCGCCTGCTTGAACTCGAGCACGAAGGATGGCGCCAGCGCGCGGTTGGCCTCGAGGAAGTCGAGACACTGGGTGAAATGCGCCGGGCTGGCGAGCGTCGCCGCCGAGACGTTGCAGAACACGCCGACATCCTTGCTGCGGATCATCAGGCGGCGCAGCACCTGGACGCAGCGAAGCATCACCATGTGATCGATGCGGCCGATCAGGCCGCCGGCCTCGGCCGCCTCGATGAAATCCTCGGCGGCCAGCACCTGGTCGCGCTCGTCGCGCAGCCGCGTCACCGCCTCGTAGTAGCGCACCTTGCGCTGCGGCAGCGTCACCATCGGTTGCAGGTAGATGTCGAGGCGGTTCTCGTCGACGGCCTGCTTGACCGCGCCAATGAGTTGGGTCTGGCTGCGCGAGACCTCCGGCACAGCCGCAGGCGTCGGCGGAGGCGCCATCACGACGGTCGGCGCCGGCGCAACCCGTTGCAGCACATCGTCGCGCGGGGCAGCGACCGGTTGCACCGCCGGGGCCGCCGCCAGCAGATCCTCATGATGGGCGACGGATGCCGCAAGCTGCCGTACCAGTCCGCCGAGCTCGCTGATCTCGCCGGCCATGCCCTGCATCCGGTCGGCGCCGGTGGAGTTGGCCGAGGCGACGCGGCCTTCGACCGCGGCCAGCCGGCGGCCGAACTCGGCGACCTGGCGGGCAAGGTCGGCGGTGCCGCGCGACAGATCCGCGATCTGGCCGCCGACGTCGCTGCGGTCGCGCAGCCGCATCGAGACCGCGTTGTAGAGGATCAGGCAGGTGAGGGCGGTGAGCGCCACGATCGCCGATTCCGACCCGCTGATGCCCGCCACCGAATACAGCACGAAGCCGAGCGAGGCTGCGACCAGCACCATGCAGATGGCGATGAAGATGGTCGAAATGCGAATCATGTCGCGCGCCCGCGCCCTCTGTCCGAACGTCCCCGGACCGCGACCTTAGCACCATTGTTGATTCGACGGGCCAGCGATCTTCGGAACCGGCTGGAACTGCACACGATTTTCGTTTCGCCCGGATCGGGCTCCGTAAATCGCCGGAGCCGGCGGCACGCCGGTCAGAGGTCCGCGGCAGCGATCCAGAACACCTCGCCCTCGGAGTCCTCGGTGTCGAGCCAGAGCAGCGGCAGGTTCGGATAGGCGGCCTCCAGATTGTCGCGGCCGCGGCCGATCTCGCAGAGCAGCCCGCCCTGCGGGGTCAGATGTTGCCTCGCCTCATCGA
This sequence comes from Bradyrhizobium sp. BR2003, assembly GCF_009720285.1. Lineage (NCBI taxonomy): Bacteria > Pseudomonadati > Pseudomonadota > Alphaproteobacteria > Hyphomicrobiales > Nitrobacteraceae > Bradyrhizobium > Bradyrhizobium sp. BR2003. Next base: position 19,310 of record NZ_SMYJ01000030.1, on the reverse strand, counting down.
GCAGGCGACGGACGATATCGAGCCCGTCGGCGCCGCCGTCGAACGCGATCTTCGGCTCGGCGCGGCACTCGCGCGGCAGCGCCGCCATGCCTTCGGTGTCGACATAGGGCGGGTTCGAGATGATGAGATCGTATCTGTTGCCGCCGAGCGGCTTGAACAGGTCGCCGCGATAGAGCGTGAGGCGGTTGTCGAGGCCGTGGTCGGCGACGTTGCGCGCGGCGACCTCGAGCGCATCCTTTGAAATATCCACCGCATCGACCGCGGCATTGGGAAAATGCCGGGCGGCCAGGATCGCAAGGCAGCCGGAGCCGGTGCAGAGGTCGAGCACGCGTTCGACCTCTTCGGGATCGCCGATCAGCGAGCTGCCGTCCTCGTCGCCGCCGAAATGCGAATCCAGCAATTCGCCGATGAAGGAGCGCGGCACGATGGTGCGCTCGTCGACATAGAACGGCAGGCCGCGCATATAGGCTTTGTTGACGAGATAGGCGGCCGGCTTTCGCGTCGCGATCCGGCGCTCGATCAGGTCGAGGATCTGCCGGCCTTCGGCCACGGTGACGCGTGCGGTGGCAAAATTCTCGAACTGGTCGGGATGAAGGTGCAGCGTCTCGCAGATCAGGAACGCGGCCTCGGCCACCGGATCGGTGGTGCCGTGCGCGAACACGAGCTTGGCTGCGTTGAAGCGGCTCACGGCATAGCGCAGGAAATCGAACAGGGTGTGAAGCTCGCCGGCGCCGACTTTGGGCGCTTTCGGCGCAGGCGGGCTCCGCCTTGCCGGCACTTTGCTGCGTTTGGCCATCAGGATTTGGTCCAGCGCGCGGCGGCCGCGTCGTCATGGTCCTGCGCCTCGATCCAGCTCGTGCCGCGCGCGCTTTCCTCGCGCTTCCAGAACGGTGCGTTGGTCTTCAGATAGTCCATCAGGAACTCGGCGGCCTCGAACGCGGCCTGCCGATGCGCCGAGGCGGTCACGACCAGCACGATGTTCTCGCCCGGCGCGATGCGGCCGAAACGATGGATGATGGTGAGGCCCTGCAACGGCCAGCGCGACAGCGCCTCGTCGGCGTGGCGTCCAATCTCGGCTTCCGCCATTTCAGGATAATGTTCGAGCGTCAGCGCGGCGATCGGCTCGCCCTGTTCGCTGCCGCGGCAGATGCCGCTGAAGCTGACGACCGCGCCGACATCGGTGCGGCCCTTGCTCAGGGCGGCGATCTCCTGCGCGACGTCGAAGTCGGCTTGCTGGATACGGATGGTCGCTGCGACGGTCATGTCGGGGTTTAGCCGCCGGTCATCGGCGGAAAGAACGCGATCTCGCGCGCGCCGGAGATCGCCGCGTCCGATTTGACATGGGCGTGGTCGATCGCGGCGCGGATCACTGTCGGCTTCTCGAACGCATAGGCGTAGGCATCGTCGCGCGCGGCAAGCCAGCCGATCAGGTCGCCGACGGTGCGCACGTCGGCCGGCGGCTCGACGATCTCTTCAGCCTTGCCGACGCGTTCACGCACCCAGGCGAAATATTTCAGCTTCATCCCTCATCCTCCTTGATGAGGTGATGGATGCCGGCACGGAAATAATCCCAGCCGGTGTAGATCGTGAAGATCGCCGACATCCACAGCAGCACGATGCCGATCAGGGTGGTGGCCGGGAAGACCTGCTCACCCGCCTCGCCGGCGATCAGGAAGCCGATCGCCACCAGCTGGATCGTCGTCTTCCATTTCGCCAGCTTGGTGACGGGAACGCTGACCCGAAGCCCAGCGAGATATTCGCGCAGGCCCGAGACGAGGATCTCGCGGCACAGGATCACGATCGCCGCCCACAGCGTCCAGCCATGGATCGAATTGTCGGCGGCCAGCATCAGAAGGCTGGAGGCGACCAGCAGCTTGTCGGCAATCGGATCGAGCATCCGGCCGAAGGCGGACTGCTGGTCCCACATCCGGGCATAATAGCCGTCGAGATAGTCGGTGATCCCCGCCGCAATGAACACGGCCAGCGCCACCCAGCGCAGCCACAACGGGCCGTCCAGGATCGATTGCCAGTAGACGCAGCCGATCACCACCGGGATCGCGGCGATCCGGGCGTAGGTCAGGATATTCGGGAGGGACATGGTCTTGGTCTGTCCCCGGGTCGTGGCGATGTTCATCCGTTCTACCAATACCGCTGAAGCGAGAAGGTCAACCGTGCGGACGCGCCAAGCGCGACCAGATTGCGCAGGATCGTCATAGCGCCTTAGCTCGTTGTTTAAGCATGATCTTTTCGGATAACTGCCTCACACTTTTCCGCATCATGTCCTAGATGCCCCGTCGCAGGCGACGCCCTGATGACTCGCCTTTGGTTTAACCCGGCTGGGCGTGGAAAAACTCGAAAATCTTGCGGGCGCTCTCGGCGCTGACGCCGGGAACCTTGCCGAGGTCGGCGATCGAGGCCCGCTCGATCTCCTTGAGCGTTCCGAAGTGGTGCAGCAGGGCACGCTTGCGGGACGGGCCGATGCCCGGGATCTCCTGCAGGCCGGCCTCGCGGATGTCCTTCTTGCGCAGCTTGCGGTGCGAGCCGATCACGAAGCGATGGGCTTCGTCGCGCAGCCGCTGGATGAAATAGAGCACCGGGTCCCGCGGCTCCAGCTTGATGGCCTCGCGGTCGGGCATGAACAGGGTTTCGCGCCCTGCATCGCGCTCCGGACCCTTGGCCACCGCCATCAGCGAGACCTCGATCAGCCCGAGATTCTGGAAGATCTCCCGCACCGCGTTGAGCTGGCCGCGGCCGCCGTCGATGATGACGAGGTCGGGCCATTGCGGGAACGAATCGTCATCCGCTTTCGTCCTGGCAGCGGCCTCGCCCTCCGGCGGTTTCAGCAATCGCTTGAAGCGGCGTTCCAGCACCTCGCGCATCATTCCGTAATCGTCGCCGGGCGTCAGCCCTTCGGACTTGATGTTGAACTTGCGGTACTGGTTCTTCATGAACCCGTCGGGTCCCGCCACGATCATCGCGCCGACCGCATTGGTGCCCTGGATGTGGCTGTTGTCGTAGACCTCGATCCGCTTCGGTGTGTGCGGCAGGCCGAGCGTCGAGACCATGCCCTCCAGCAGCCGGCTTTGCGTCGCAGTATCGGCGAGCTTGCGGCCGAGCGCCTCGCGCGCGTTGGTGAGCGCGTGGCCGATCAGCTCCTTCTTCTCGCCGCGCTTCGGCACGGAGACCTCGACCTTGGATCCGGCCTTGACCGACAGCGCGTCGGCGAGCAACGCGCTTTCCTCGATCTCGTGCGACAGCAGGATCAGCTTCGGCGGCGGCTTGTCGTCGTAGAATTGCGCGAGGAACGAGGACAGCACCTCCTCGGGCGTGAAGCTCTTCTCGGCCTTCGGGAAATAGGCGCGGTTGCCCCAGTTCTGGCCGGTGCGGAAGAAGAACACCTCGACGCAGGAATAGCCGCCCTCCTGGTGGATCGCGAACACATCGGCCTCTTCGACCGTGCGCGGATTGATGCCCTGCTGCGACTGGATCGCCGACAGCGCCGCGAGACGGTCGCGGTACAGTGCCGCGGTTTCGAATTCGAGCTCGCCGGAGGCCTTCTCCATCTCGGCCGCGAGCAGCTCCTTCACGGCGTGGCTGCGGCCGGAGAGAAATTCGGTGGCCTCGCGCACCAGTTCGCTATAGCCGGGGAAGTCGATCTCGCGCGTGCAGGGGCCGGCGCAACGCTTGATCTGATAGAGCAGGCAGGGCCGGCTGCGGCTTTCGAAGAAGCCGTCGGTGCAGGAGCGGATCAGGAACGCGCGCTGCAGCGCCGTGATGGTGCGGTTGACCGCGCCGGCGTTGGCGAACGGGCCGAAATAGCGGCCCGGCCGCGACTGCGCGCCGCGATGCTTGAGGATCTGCGGCGCCCAATGGTCGCCGGTGATCAGAATATAGGGAAACGATTTGTCGTCGCGCAGCTGCACATTGAAGCGCGGACGGAGCTGCTTGATCAGATTGGCTTCGAGCAGCAGCGCCTCGGTTTCGGTCATGGTCGAAACGATCTCGACCTGCGTGGTCGCCGCGATCATGCGCAGGATGCGCGCCGGCAGCGGCGCGTTGGCCCGCGCATAGGACGACAGCCGCTTTTTGACGTTCTTCGCCTTGCCGACATAGAGCACGTCGTTGGCGGCGTTGAGCATGCGGTAGACGCCGGGCGAGGTCGGGGCGAGGCGGACCGCGTTCTCGATCGCGGCATGCCCGATCGAGAGCGTGCCCTCGGCGACTGCCTCGGCGGCGTCCTCCGAAGCCTCGGGCAGGCGTGCCTCGTCCTCCTCCTCGGCGGCGGAGGTTTCGGGATCGACGTCGCTGGTATCGAGCGCCAGATCGTCCTGCGGCAGGTCTGACTTTGAACCGCGCCGTGGCTTGGGATCAGCCTTGGGGTCAACCTTGGGGGCCGGCGTCGGACGCTCGGGAGAATCGTGAACCATGGGCCGTAAACTAAGTGCTTGGGCGACCGGTCGCCAGCGTTGACGGCACCAAGAAAACCACCTCGATTGCAGGAGGTTACCGGCCCCGCGCGGACCACCGGGCAGGCGTGCGTAACACCTTGTTAAGACTGATGAGCAGGCCGGTAACCGGGCTTAACAGCCCTTTAACTTAAAACTCTCGATAAACCTTAGCGAAAAAAGTGGAATTCCGTAACCACGCCGGGCCTTGGCCGGCGGGCTGCGGGCAGTTGCGTGGTGGAGAGTACCAATGACCCGGTTTGTCGCGCGTGCGCTGGCACTGATCGTTGCAGGCTGGACGACCTCGGCGGCGTCGGCGGACCTCAACTACGGTTCGCCCTATACCGTCTATCAGCCGCTCAATGCCTATAGCTGGGCCGGCCCCTATCTTGGCGGCAATGTCGGCTATGGCTGGGGCTCGGTCGAGAACAACCCGACCAAGCCGTCCGGTTTCGTCGGCGGTGTGCAGGCCGGCTACAACTTCCAGAACGGCTCCCCCTGGGTGTTCGGTATCGAGGCCGATATCCAGGGCACCACGGCCGACGACCGGTTCGCGCCGTGGAAGTTCTCCAACCCGTGGTTCGGCACGGTGCGCGGCCGCGCCGGCTATGCGGTCAACAATGTGCTGTTCTACGCGACCGGCGGTCTCGCCTTCGGCGAACTGCGCGGCGAGACGTTCGGCATCACGGAGAGCCACACCAATGCGGGCTTCACCGTCGGTGCCGGCGCCGAAATGGGCTTTGCCCCGCACTGGAGCGCCAAGATCGAGTATCTCTACGTCGACCTTGCCAACAGCAACTTCACGATCACCGGTGGCGTGTCGAACGGCTACAGCTTCAGCCTGGTTCGCGCCGGCATCAACTATCACTTTTGAGAACAAGAAAACGTCGACCATCAACTCCCGGCCGCGCCTTGCGCGGCCGGGTTTTTCTTTGTGTTGATGATCTCAACGTCGCGCATGGCGGCATGCACGCCGCGGCGTCCGCGAATCCAATCGGTGGGCCGCACGTGTGGGATATGCGGCACCGCCGGTCGCGTCCGCATCATGCAGGTGGTCATCCAGAGCACGCCAGCCGCGCGCTCGGCGGTCAACTCACACGCAACGCCTCATTCGGCGTTCATCACGAGCCGCGCATCGCGAGCGCTCATGAGACCACCAGGTTGACCGCCTTCGGGCCCTTGCCCTTCTTGTCGGGCTCAACCTCGAACGTAATGCGTTGTCCTTCAGTCAGGTCCTTCAATCCTGCACGCTCGACAGCAGTGATGTGAACGAACACATCGCGGCCGCCATCATCCGGCTTGATGAAGCCGTAGCCACGCTCTCCGTTGAAGAACTTGACTGTCCCAGTCATGGCCATCGGGAAACTCCTCCCCCGTATTGCTCCACCGCTACGCGCACGCCGCGTAGCGGTTGACCGACATTCGCTTGTCGGAAGCTTGGCCACCTGAACAGGCCGGCGTCACGCCGCCGGTCTGCCTGGATTTTATTTCGGCCTTGTCACTCCGCCGCAACCATTCGCGGAAGCGGAACGTAAAGCCAGTCGTAACAGGATGAGCATAATACGGTTCCGCGCAAATTGCCTATGCTCAAAATTGAACTTTTCAGTAGGAGCTGTCGATCAAGCTTTAGGCGTCTCGAGTCTGAAGCGCCCTGCACCGCCTTGACCGAGCGGCTTCTCGAGTTCGGGCAGGATGATCTTCAACTCATTCGCCAGCGTCCACGGCGGATTCACCAGCAAAAGCCCTGTGGAAACGAGGCCTGCGCCTGCTTCTTGCGGTGCCACACTGAATTCCAAACGCAGGCATTTGCCGGCGGGCCGACTCGCTGCCGCTGCAGCGGCCACACTGCGCGCTAGCTCATCAGTGGCTCTCCGGGTTTTTACGGGGTACCACAAAAGATACGTGCCGGTCGGCCACTTCGCGAATGCTTCCGTGAAAGCACTGGCCAGCCGCTCGAACTCGTCCTTCGCTTCGAACGGCGGATCGATCAGCACCAGGCCGCGCCGCTCGTTCGGCGGCACGAATGCGGGCAGCGCCATCCAGCCGTCGAGATCGACGACGCGCGCTTGCGCGTCGCGTCGCAAGGCGTCGATCAGTTGTTTGCGCGCCGTCGGTTCGATCTCGCAGGCGGTGAGGCGATCTTGCGGACGCAGCAGCGCCCGCGCGATCAGCGGCGAACCAGGATAGGCCTTCAGCTCGCCTTTCGGATTGAAGGCTCTGACGATGTCGAGATAGGGCGCGATCAGAGGCAACGCCTTGTCGGACAGCCGCGCCTGCATCAGCCGCGCGATGCCGGTGAGCCATTCGCCCCCGCGCTGCGCTTCGCTCGACGTCAAATCATAGAGGCCGGCGCCGGCGTGGGTGTCGATGACGCGGAACGGCGCCGGCTTGTCCTGCAGATAGGTAAGCATGCGCACCAGCACGATGTGCTTGATGACGTCGGCAAAGCTGCCGGCATGAAAGGCGTGACGGTAGTTCATGTGATGATCGTGCTGCGCTCCCAAGGGGTGCGCATGTTGTACTCGTCATGCCCGGGCTTGTCCCGGCCTTCGCTGAAGCTTCGGCGGGGTCAACATCCGAGCTCGGCGAAGCCTTGGCGTAGCGAAGCCTTGGCGTAGCCGGCTCCCGGGCATCTGCGCCTTATCCTGCTCGTTTCGCGACGGCGCAGGTGACCGGGACGTTCTGCGCGACGCCGCGCGGCACGGGTCTGCCGGCCATGACGCAGGGAGTTTCAGCCGCCGCGAACCGGCGGCATCAGCACCTGATCGCGGCGGCAGGCGCGGCGATCGATTTCCTCGCAGGAGCGGAATTGCAGATCCTTGCTGAGGCAGATCCGCACCTCGCTGAGCCGCTTGCTGTCGCAGGTCACCGAGATCGCGGAGTTGCTGAGGCCCGGATTGACCTTGATGAACGCCGTCTCCAGCTCGTCGGGCGCGACCGTCTTCGGCTCCGACAATTGCAGGAATTCCTCGGGGATCTTCACCGTGGCGCGGGCCTTGCGGATGGCTTCGAAATAGGCGCGCTCGCCGAGACCGGAGCAGGTGCCGTGCTTGTCCCACTCGTTGTAGATCAGCCCGGGCGCCGGCATCAGGTCGAGCATCGAGCTCATAATGCTGCGGGCGAGGCGCGGCGAGGGCCGCTGACAGTATTCCGGGAAGCCCCGCTCATATTGCGGCCACAGGCCGTGCACCACGAAGGAGTAGGGCCGTCCGCCGCACTGCGCCTGCGTCCCGCGGCCGTTGTTGCCGCGCTCGCTCGCCGCCTCGCAGAACGACGGCGACCACGACAGCGACAGCACATAGAAATCGAACTCACCGGGCGCATTCTGGCGGCGATCCTGGGCCGAGGCCCCGACCGCACTGCACAGAATAATGGCAACCGAAATCAAAAATCGGGAAATTGTGTCCAACCGAGGCATCAAACGCTCCCCTCACTGACCGCCTAGAGCCTAGCAGGCCGTGAGAACATTTCAAGAACAAAAAGCCGCCGTCCAAATGGCGGCGGCTCCTGCTTTGGCAGTCTGGTCGGAGATCAGGGCCGGGCGGCCTTGCAGGACGGGTTATAGGCCCAGTTGCGGTCGAGCCCCGCGACGCACCATTCGACGCCCTGATTGATGCTGGCAAAGCCGCCGTCCTCGATGATCGAATAGTGCACCTTGCGCACCTTGCCGTCGCTCAGCATGGCCTCGCCGGTGCAATAGCGGCGCGGAATATTGTCGGACTGCCAGGGACGGAAGGCGGTTTCGTGAATCCCGTTGAAGCCGGTGATCACGAGCGGCGAATTCCAGAAGGTGGCTTCCTTTTCCTGGAATTGCGTGCTGATGACCGTCAGGGCCTTCTCGCACGGGGCCACATTGCCGTCATAGCGCGGGCCGGACAGCCAGAAATTCATTTCGAGTGGATTGGCGGCCTGGGCCGCGCCCCCGAAAGCCAGCGTGCCGACCACGAGTGCGGCGCCGAGGCCGAGCTTGCGGCCGAGTTTATTGCGGGAGCTGAACAGGTTGCGCATGGGAATCCACCCGATTATCCGATGCCGCGGACGGTGCCGCGAAGCCCCGGCAAGGTCAAGTGCAGCGCGGCAACACCTGCGGAGAAGTCCACTTTGGGGACCCGGCTCGTTCTTTTCACGGTCGCCGGCGCACTCTATGTTGGCTCGAAGCGAAATGGAGTCTGCGATGCGAAGGAAATTGGCCGCTTGCCTGGTTGCCGTTTGCGGGATGCTGGCCGTTGTGCCGGCGCGGGCCGATTGGATGCAGCCGGTGCCGCCGTTCAAGGGCAATGATACCGGCGGTATCATCGCCTATACGCAGGCGACCCAGAACGACGCCCGGCAGCTCGCCGTCGATCACTGCGCCTCTTACGGCAAGGTGGTCAAGTTCCTTGCGATGCAGAACTATCCGGGCGGCTACATCTCTTTCGCCTGTCGCTGGGTGCCCTATGGCGCAGCCCAGAGGCCGCTGCGCACGCTCTACTGAGCGCGCACCAGATCTTTCGATCGTTCAGCCGGGAGCCGACCGCATGACCCGACAGCTTGGCTTGCTTGGTTCGGCTGTGTGCCTTGTCCTGTCCGCTGGCGCCGCAAGCGCGGTCGACCTGCCGATCCGCAAGGCCGGTCTGTGGGAGATGAAGATGGTGCGCACCGGCGGGCCGATGCCGGAAATCACCATGCAGCACTGCACCGACGAGACCACCGACAAGGAGATGAGCGCGGCGGCCTCGCCGATGGCCAAGGAAGTCTGCTCCAAGCAGGATATCCAGAAGACCGCGACCGGCTATGTCAGCGACAGCGTCTGCAGCGTCGCCGGCATGACGATGCAGAGCCATGCCGAGATCGTCGGTGATTTCAATTCCGCCTACACGGTGAAGAGCACCTCGCATGCCGAGGGCGGCGCGGCCGGCTCGCGCGACACCACGATGACCATCGAGGCGAAATGGCTCGGCGCCTGCAAGAGCGACCAGAAGGCCGGTGACATCATCATGCCCGGCGGCATGAAGATGAACGTCAAGGACATGGAAAAGCTGAAGGGCCTCCTGCCCAAGCAGAAGTAGCGCGCGCGCATTTCGGCCGTTGCAGCGCGCCTGAATACATCGCCTCTCATTCTGAGAGGCTTGCGCCGCCTTGCACCACCATCATTTCGAGCAGCTCGCGACAAGCTTGCAAAGCAATTTTGCGCTGACGCGACGCGGCAATCCGTCCCTCCGCTTGCGGAGCAAGATATTGCTTCGCGAAGCCTGGCATCGGGTGCGTGTCGACGCGATCCGTCAGCTCGCAATGTGGTGGATGGGACGGTGCACGTCACCGCAGTGACGTCAGCGCATGGGGCTTCGCCACTGTCGCCGGAGCAACATCATTGAACGATCGCTGTGTGCCTCGCGTTCGAGACTCTCTGCGAGAGACGACGCGCGTCGCATTCGTGATGTCGAAAGCCTGACGCACCAACATGTCGTTTTGAACTGTTCGAGCGTTGCGCGACTTGAATCGTTCCAGTGTTTCGCATCGTGTGCGTTTCAATGGATTCTATTTTGCACGTGTGGAATTTCGTTCATCCCGCCGATAGTAGTCCGCCCCAATTGCTGCGCGCTTGGTGACAAACGCGCGGCTCGATCAAGATCAGTCTGGGCGTGTGGTGATTTGTTCGGTGGGAATGGCTTCGTTGCGGAGCAAGCGCGGCTTGCTTGCATCAAATGCTGCGATCAATGCAGCGCTGCTCGGTTCGGTCGTGCTTGTGCCGATGGGCGCGGACGTCGCCTGCGCTCAGGCGCAGGCAAGTCCTCCGCAGAATAATGTCAGCGAGCTTCCCGCAGTGACGGTGGATGAACCTGGCGTCGCAAAGAAGCGCGGTGCCGTCGTCTCGAGCCAGAACACCAGGGCATCGCGCGCGGCCGCGGCGAACCGGCGCCGCAATACGACTGCGCCCGCCCAGAGCCAGGCTCCGCGGTCGCAAGGCGTAGGTGGCGCGATCGGTACGACGACGGGTTACGTCGCGACCGCCAGCACTGCCGGTACCAAGACCAGCACAGCGCTGATCGAAACGCCGCAGTCGCTTTCGGTCGTCACGCAAAAGGAGCTCCGGGATCGCAACGTTCAGACGCTCAAGGACGCCGTCAGCTACACGCCCGGCGTGACGACCACGGCGTTCGGCTATGATCCAAGGTTCGATAGCTTCTACATCCGTGGCTTCGATGCGACCTATACCGGGATCTATCGCGACGGCCTGCGTCAGGGCGGCGGTAACTTCGCCATTCCCAAGATCGAACCTTACGGTCTCGACAGCGTGTCGATCCTCCGTGGTCCCGCCTCGGGCCTCTATGGCCTCGGCTCTCCGGGAGGCATCGTGGATGTCACGACCAAGCGGCCGCCGTTGACGTCGTTCGGCGAGGTGCAACTGCAGGGCGGCACCTACGACCGCTACCAGGGCAGTTTCGACGTCGGTGGTCCGGTGCCCGGCAGCGATCAGCTGTACTACCGGCTGACCGGTCTGCTGCGCGACGCAAAGACCTGGTACCCCGGCAACGACGACGATCGCGCCTATATCGCGCCCGCCCTGACCTGGCGGCCGGACGCCGACACGTCCTTCACCATCTTGAGCGAATATCAAAAGAGCCGAACCGCCGCGAGCATCGGCAATTTCCGCACGTCTGACGGACAATTGACCAACATCTATTCGAATGATCCGGCCTTCAGCGCCATGGATCAGAAGCAATATCGGGTCGGCTACGCGTTCGAGCATAATGTCGACGACGTGTGGACGGTGCGGCAGAACTTCCGCTTCTATCAGGTGGACGTCGACGCGAAATACACCCAGATCGATTCGATCGACAGCAACACCAATCTGGCGTCGCGGTCGGCCTGGCGGATCCTGGACAGCTTCAACACCGTGACGCTCGACAATCAGGTCGAGGCCAAGTTCATGCTCGGCGCGATCAGGAACACGGCGCTGTTCGGCGTCGACTACGGCCACTCCTACTACAACGACAAGATCGGCTACGGGCCGGCGCCCGATCTCAATCTCCTGACCATGAACTACGGCGCCCAGGCGATCGCGACGCCGGCCTTCTCGATCTTCAACAAGCAGTCGACCGACGAGGTCGGTGTTTATGCACAGGAGCAAGCCAAGCTCGGCGGCTTCATTCTGACGCTCAACGGCCGTCAGAGCTGGGTGTCGCAGACGACGACCGCTGGTCTGGACGGCGTGCCGTCGACGCAGAAAGCGACCGCCTTCACGGGCCGTGCGGGGCTGAGCTACGTCTTCGACGACGGCATTGCACCCTATGTCAGCTATGCGACAGCATTCGCCCCGCAGGTCGGCGTCGATGCGTCCGGATTGCCGTTCAGGCCGACCACCGGCGAGCAGAAGGAAGTGGGCATCAAGTACCAGATGCCGAACCTTCCGGTGCTGTTGACCGCCGCGGTGTTCGACATCACGCAGGACAACGTGCTGCGCACCGATCCGAACAACATGGCGTTCCAGGCAGCCACCGGGCAGGTCGAATCCAAGGGCGTGGAGCTCGAGGCGAAGCTGGCGCTCAAGCAGGGATTTGATCTCACCGCCGCCTACACCCATCTCAACGTCGTGATCACGCAGGGCAATCCCGATACGACCGGCAATGAGCTCTCCGGCATTCCGAGGAATTCCTTTGCCGCCTTCGGCAAGTACACGTTCCAGTCCGGCGTGCCCGTCGAAGGGCTCGGGCTTGGTCTCGGCGTGCGCTATATCGGGACGAACTTCGGCAACGACCAGAACACGTTCCAGAACGCGGCGACGACGTTGTTCGATGCGGTGATCGATTACGATCTGGGCAAGCTGGACCGGCGCTTCCTCGGCGCCACCATGCGCGTCAACGCGACCAATCTGTTCGACACGCACTACCAGACCTGCCAGTCCGGTTACTGCTATGCCGGCGAACGGCGGCAGGTCATCGGCACCTTGTCCTACCGCTGGTAGCTCGAATTTGTTGTTTGGACGCGTTTTCTTCACGCGAACCGGCGTCCGCTTCGCTCGAAATCGCGATGTTACACCGGCACCCGCACGACGGCGCGCAGGCCGCCCATCGGGCTTTCACTGAGCATGATGTCGCCGCCATGCGAGCGGGCGATGTCGCGGGCGATCGCAAGGCCGAGCCCGGTGCCGCCTTCGTCCTGGTTGCGGGCATCGTCGAGCCGCAGGAACGGCTTGAACACTTCCTCGCGCATGTCGGCGGGGATACCCGGTCCGTCGTCGTCGATCGTGACGTTGAGATAGCGATGGTCGCGATGGCCGGTGATCGAGATCGTGTTGGCGTGGCGCGCCGCGTTGGAGACGAGGTTAGCGAGACAGCGCTTGAACGAGGCCGGCTTCACAGTGACGACGGGCAGGCCGTGGAACGCGACGGTTGCAGTGTGGCCGTGGCGTTCGGCGTCGCTGCGCAATTCCTCCAGTGCCAACGCCATGTCGGTCGGCTGCGCGACCTCGCCGGAATCGCCGCGCGCGAAGGCGAGGTAATCCTCCAGCATCATCGACATCTCGTCGACGTCCTTGCGCATCGCGTCGATCTCGGGGCCTTCGCCGATCAGGGCAAGCTCGAGCTTGAACCGGGTCAGGATGGTGCGCAGATCATGCGATACGCCGGCGAGCATCGCGGTGCGCTGCTCGATCGAACGTTCGACGCGCGCCTTCATCTCGATGAAGGCCTGCGCCGCGCGCCGCACCTCGCGCGCACCGCGCGGCCGGAAGTTCGGCGCCTCGCGGCCCTTGCCGAAACTTTCGGCGGCGTCGGCGAGCCGCAGGATCGGTTTGATCTGGTTGCGCAGGAACAGCACGGCGACAATCAAAAGGATCGTCGAGGTGCCGAGCATCCAGAAGATGAAGATCTCCGAATTGGAAGCGTAGGCCGCGCTGCGCTGGGCGAAGATCCGCATCACCGAATCGTCGAGCTGCACGCGGATCTCGACCAGATTGGATTTGCCCACGGTGTCGATCCAGAACGGACGGCTGATCTGGCGGCCGAGCTGCACCGAAAGCGTCTGGTCTAGCAGCGAGAAGAACGGCTTCGGCCCCGGCGGCGGCATGTCGCCGCCGGGCAGGAAGTCGACCACCAGCTGCAGCTTCTGGGCGATGCGGCGAAGCTGCGCGCGGTCCTTGTCCTGCGGGTAGCTCTTGTAGACGTCGATCAGCGCCGCGATATCGGACACCACCGCGGCCGACAGGCGCCGCGTCACCGTGTTCCAGTGCCGCTCCATGAACACGAACGCCACCACGGTCTGCAGGATCACCATCGGCACGATCATGATCAGCAGCGCGCGGGCATAGAGGCCGGTCGGCATCCAGCTCTTGAACGCATTGCCCATCCAGCCGTTCGCCTTCGAGACGCGCTGCGAGGCGTTCTTGATCAGGGTCAGGCCGGAGTCGAGCGTGCTCATGCGGATGCTCTACAGCATGATCCGGAAAAGCGCGCAGCGGTTTTCCGGCAAGATCATGCTCAAATGAGGATCTGAAGCGCGATGACAATTCATCCCGGTCTCATCGCGCTTCAGGGCGAGGCCACCAGGCGATAGCCGATGCCGCGCACCGCCTGCAGGAACAGCGGATTGGCGGGATCGTGCTCGATCTTGCGGCGCAGGCGGTTGATCTGCACGTCGACCGCGCGTTCGTTGACGGTGCCGCCAGAGGTCAGCTCGGCGCGCGGCACGGTCTCGCCGGGCGCGCTGGCGAGGATGCGGAGCATCTCGCGCTCGCGATCGGTGAGATGGATGATCTCTTCGCCCTGACGCAGTTCGCTGCGCTCGATGTGGAAAATGTAGGGGCCGAACGCGATCTGCTCGACGACTGCGACCTGCGGCGGCGCGGTGCGCTTGAGGATATTGCCGATCCGGAGCACCAGCTCGCGCGGCTCGAACGGCTTGGCGACATAATCGTCGGCGCCGATCTGCAGGCCCTCGATGCGGGCTTCCGCCTCGTGGCGCGCGGTCAGCATGATGATCGGCACCGTCGAGGAGCTGCGGATGAAGCGGGCGAGGTCGAAGCCGTTCTCGCCGGGCATCATCACGTCGAGGATCAGCAGGTCGAAATGCAGCCCGAGCAGCTTGGCGCGCGCATCGGTGGCGCTCATCGCGGTCGTGACGCGATAGCCCTCGCCGGAAAGAAAGCGCGACAGCAGGTCGCGAATGCGGCGGTCGTCGTCGACCAGGAGAAGATGCGGCGCGTCGTCGGCCGGCTCGACCGGCGCGCGCATCATGGTTGCAGCCTGCACCGCTTCACTCCCTCGTTTTTCTGCCGCCGCCGAAGATCGCTTCGAGCACCTTGTCGGGATCGTCGCGGTCGATCATCGCGCGGAGGAATTGGCGAACCGTCTCGACGCCGGCCGGATCGATGCCGGCGACCGCGCGGTTGATGCGGTCGGTCTGCAGCCCGGCGAGCTTGGCGACCAGCGCCTCGCCCTTCGGGGTGGCATAGAGCAGGCGCTGCCGGCGGTCGTTGTTGCCGGTCTTCTGCACGATATAGCCCTCGTCCAAGAGCTGCTTGAGCACGCGCCCGAGCGACTGCTTGGTGATGCGCAGGACGTCGAGCAGGTCGGCGACCTTCAGCCCCGGATAGCGGGTGACGAAGTGGATGACGCGGTGGTGGGCGCGGCCGAAGCCGAACGCCTCCAGCTCCTGGTCGGCATCGCCGACGAAGTCGCGGTAGGCGAAGAACAACAGCTCGATGATGTCCCAGCGCAGGTCGCGCGCCCCCGCCGCCGCGGCATGATCGTCTCCCTGCGAATCGGGCTTGGCAGCCATGCCTGAGAAATTTATGTCAGTCATATTGACGTATCTTGGGTTCAATGTTACAAAACTGCCTGTCACGACGAAACATTAGGTCGTTTTGTCCTCGACAGTGTTTAAGGCGGCCTGAACGAGCCTGTGAGGCGGTTTGGGCCGCAAATTGGACTACCGTGCGATTGTCGAGCGGCATTTCGGCAAACATACTGGACTTCAGCATTCCGCAAAAGCATGTCTAAACGGCATGTTGGCGATGGAAGCCGGCGGCGCGGTCGGCGGTGGTGAAGTTCGGGCCAGCCGAGCCTGATGGCTCCGGGGGAAACAGGCCGGCGCCGGGTATCGCGCCGGTTCCGACAGCGGAAAGCAAGAAAAATGACTTTGAAATTCGACATCCAGCCTTCGCCGAATGCGACGTCCGACAAGGATCGCGCGGCGAAGCTCGTGGACCCCGGCTTCGGCCGGGTCTTTACCGATCACATGGCGATCGTCCGCTACAGCCAGGGCAAGGGCTGGCACAGCGCCCGCATCGAGGCCCGCGCGAATTTTCCGCTCGATCCGGCCGGCGCGGTGCTGCACTACGCCCAGGAAATTTTCGAAGGCCTCAAGGCCTACAAGCGCGACGATGGCGGCGTGAACCTGTTCCGGCCGGACGCCAATGCCCGCCGCTTCCGTGATTCGGCCGAACGCATGGCGATGGCGCCGCTGCCCGAGGATCTGTTCATCGAGGCGGTCGAGCAGCTGGTGCGGATCGATCGCGCCTGGATCCCGGGCGGCGAGGGGAGTCTCTATCTGCGGCCCTTCATGATCGCGAGCGAGATATTCCTCGGCGTGAAGCCGTCGGCCGAATACATCTTCTCGGTCATCGCCTCGCCGGTCGGCTCCTATTTCAAGGGCGGCCCTGCGCCGGTGTCGATCTGGGTGTCGGAGAATTACACGCGCGCCGCCATCGGCGGCACCGGCGCCGTCAAGTGCGGCGGCAATTATGCCGCCAGCCTGCGCGCGCAGGCCGAGGCGATCGAACGGGGCTGCGACCAGGTCGTGTTCCTCGATGCGGTCGAGCGCCGCTACATCGAGGAGCTCGGCGGCATGAACGTGTTCTTCGCGTTCGACGATGGCTCGCTGCTGACGCCGCCGCTCGGCACCATCCTGCCCGGCATCACCCGCGACTCGATCATCGCGCTTGCCAAGGATGCCGGCACGCGTGTGCGCGAGGAGCCCTATACGATCCAGCAATGGCGCGCCGACGCCGCCAGCGGCAAGCTGAAAGAGGCGTTCGCCTGCGGCACCGCGGCCGTCATCTCGCCGATCGGCAAGGTGTGCTCGGCGAGCGGCGATTTCCAGATCAGCGGCGGCGTGGCCGGCCCGGTCGCCATGGGCCTGCGCAAGAAGCTGGTCGACATCCAGTACGGTCGCACCAACGACCCGCATAACTGGATCCGAAACGTCGCCTGACCGGCACCGTCATGCCGGGAGGTCCGAGGACCAGACCGCAGGTGCGCAATTGCGCACCGGGGAATCTCGAGATTCCACAATTCGCAATTGCGAATTGGGGTTCGCGTCGTTCGACGCGCCCCGGAATGACGGTCCTGGATGCACCGGTTGCCGCCTAACGCGCCGGCTGGTAAACGGCCGCTCATGGCCGAGAAACCCAAAAAACCCCAGAAACTGAAGGCGCGCCTGCCGCGCGGGCTGGAAGATCGTGGCCCGGCCGCGATCAATGCCACGCGGGCGATGGTCGAGAAGATCCGCGCCGTCTACGAGCTCTACGGCTTCGAGCCGGTGGAGACGCCGGCGATGGAATACACCGACGCGCTCGGCAAGTTCCTGCCCGACCAGGACCGTCCCAACGAGGGCGTGTTCTCGTTCCAGGACGATGACGAGCAGTGGATCTCGCTGCGCTACGACCTGACCGCGCCGCTGGCGCGCTATGTCGCGGAAAACTTCGACGCGCTGCCGAAGCCTTATCGGTCCTATCGGTTCGGCTACGTCTTCCGCAACGAGAAGCCCGGTCCCGGTCGCTTCCGCCAGTTCATGCAGTTCGACGCCGACACCGTCGGCTCGGCGACGCCGGCGGCCGACGCCGAGATCTGCATGATGGCAGCCGACACGATGGAAGCGCTCGGCATTCCGCGCGGCTCTTATGTGGTGAAGGTGAACAACCGCAAGGTGCTCGACGGCGTGCTCGAGGCGATAGGCCTCGGCGGCGAGGAGAATGCAGGCCGCCGTCTCACGGTGCTGCGCGCGATCGACAAGCTCGACAAATTTCCCGCCGACGAGGTTCGCAAGCTGCTGGGTCCAGGGCGGTGGGATGGCGGCGAAGAGGGCAAGGGCGACTTTACCAGGGGCGCCGACCTGAGCCCCGCGGATGCCGATATCGTCCTGGCCGTCACGCAGCAGCGCGACGATTGGCGAGAGGCGATTGCTGCGGCAGAGACCTATCTGGCGAAGAGCGAAGTTGGTCAGGCCGGCGTGAGCGAGCTCGAAGAGATCGCCAAGCTGGTCGCGGCGTCCGGCTATGGCGCGGATCGCATCCGCATCGATCCCACCGTCGTTCGTGGTCTCGAATATTACACCGGCCCGGTCTACGAGGTTGAGCTGCTGCTCGATACCAAGGACGAGAAAGGCCGCCCGGTGCGGTTCGGCTCGGTCGGCGGCGGCGGCCGCTACGATGGCCTGGTCTCGCGCTTCCGCGGTGAGCCGGTGCCGGCAACGGGCTTCTCGATCGGCGTGTCGCGCCTGCAGGCCGCGCTGACGATGCTCGGCCAGCTCCATACGCAGGCCGAGTTCGGTCCTGTCGTCGTCACCGTGTTCGATCGCGATCGCATCGCCGACTACCAGAAGATGGTCGCGCAGTTGCGCCAGGCCGGCATCAGGGCCGAGCTCTATCTCGGCAATCCGAAGAACATGGGCAATCAGCTCAAATATGCCGATCGCCGCAACTCGCCCTGCGTGATCATCCAGGGCTCGGACGAGAAGGCGCGCGGCGAGGTGCAGATCAAGGATCTGATCGAGGGCGCCAAGGCCGCCGCCGCGATCGCCTCCAACCAGGAATGGCGTGAAACGCGTCCGGCGCAGTTCTCCTGCGCGGAGGCCGATCTGGTCGCCAGGGTCCGCGAGGTCCTGGCGCGGCATGACGTGGCGTGGGGATAGCCATTCGCTTGTGACGTCATGCCCGGCCTTGTGCCGGGCATCCACCTCTTGTTTGATGCGCGGCGACGTGAATGGCCGGGACGAGCCCGGCCATGGCGACAACAAGAGGGAGAGCAACAATGCCTGAGATCACCGTGAGCATGGCCGCCGGCCGCACCGACGAGCAGAAGCTCGGCATGATGCGCGACATCACCCAGGCGCTGGTGAAGAATCTCGGCGTCGATGCCGACGCGGTCGTGATCCAGATCAACGAAGCGCCGCTGCATCACAAGATGAAGGGCGGCAAGTCGTTCGTCGAGCGCGCGGCTGCGGCGAAGAAATGACGCGCGAAAGCGCGTCATCCCGGGGCGCGCATTAGCGCGAACCCGGGATCTCGATCAACAATCTCCAGATTCCAGGCTCACGCTTCGCGTGACGAGCAAGGCACCGATGGACGCACGCGACTTCATCAGGATCGGCATGAGCGCCGAGCGCATGCTCGTGGTGCCGCCGGAGCGCACGGTCGGGCATTTCGTGCCCGGCATGCCGATGGTCTACGCGACGCCGATGATGATCCTCGAAATGGAGATGGCGTCGGGCGACGCCATCCGCGCCGCGCTGCGTCCCGGCTGGGTCACGGTCGGGACCGAGGTCGATATCCGTCATCTCGCCGCTGCCCTCGTCGGGGCCACCGTGCGGACCACCGCGAAGGTGGTCGCGGTCGAGCGCCGCGTGATCCGCTTCGAGGTCGAGGCTTTTGAGGGCACGCGCAAGCTCGGCGAAGGCCGCCACGCTCGCGGTCTGATCAATGTCGAGAGTTTTAACAAGCGGCTTGCCGGGACACCGGGCCAAGCGCAGTAGATGAGATTGCGGGGCGCACCGACCCGCGCATTCAGACGTCATCCTGAGAGCCTGACTGAAAAAGGAGTGAGTGATCTCGGTAGGCTGTGATTCCTTCGGATTTGCGAAGATTCGAGGGAGGGCACGATGCCGTGG
>NZ_SMYJ01000003.1:0-39025 GCF_009720285.1 Bradyrhizobium sp. BR2003 | reverse complement strand
ATTGCCGGGCTTGCATAGAGCGTATGCGAGGCGTCCGCCGCCGGCTCGTAGAAATCGTCGAAGCTCGACGTCGTGACGCGCGCCTCGTGATCGAGCGCGGTCAGCAGGCCGTCGTCACCAGTGCCGATCCGGATGCGCTGGCGGGTCTGCGGTCGATGGCCGACCGGGCCGTACATCTGGCTCCGCCGCAGCACCAGCTTGACCGGACGTCCGACCAGCTTCGCCGCCATGATGCCGAGCACCTGCGGCCCGGAGACCAGGCCCTTGGAGCCGAAGCCGCCGCCGAGGAACGGGCTGTTGATGTGGATATTGCCGGGCGGAATGCCGAACAGGCCGCCGATCCGCATCTGCGCCATCGCCATGCCCTGGCTCGGCGTGTCGAGGAACAGGCGATCGCCGTCCCACACCGCGACGATCGCGTGGGGCTCCATCGCGTTGTGATACTGCGCGGGTGTCTCGTAGGTTGCGTCGATCCGCTTCGATGCCGCGGCAAGGCCCGCGTCGATATCGCCGTGGCGGACCTCGGCGGGATTGCCGATGCCGACCACCGGAGGCGTATAGGCTTCGCCGGCGTCGAGGCCGACGCGCGCGATCTCGACCTGATAGCGCGGCGACAGTAGCGCCGCGCCTTCGGTGGCGGCCTCCAGCGTCTCGGCGATCACGACCGCGATCGCCTGGTTGGCGTAGCGCACCTCGTCGCTCTGCAAGAGCTCCATGCGGAAGGCGAACGGATTGCCCTTGGCGTCGGGGTCTTCGGCAAGCTCCGGCTTGTGCGCCGGCGTCATCACGTCGAGGACGCCGGGGTGGCGCCTGGCGGCAGTGACGTCGAGCGCGGTGACGCGGCCGCGCGCGATGCAGCTGGTCGCGATCACGGCATAGACCATGCCGGGCGGATGATTGTCCGCGGCATAGCGCGCCTTGCCGGTGACCTTCAGGGTACCGTCGGTGCGGGTCAGCGGCTGGCCGATATTCGAGCCGTGCCTGACATGGGCGGGGTCGCGGGTGAGATTGAGTTCAGCCGTCATGCGTTACGCTCCTGCAACGGATGAGAAGGGAGAGCCCGGCAGCGCGGGAATGCGATCCGGCGTGCCTGCGGCAGCAAGTGTGAGCGCGCGCACGACGATGCGCTGCGCGAGCTCGATCTTGAAAGCGTTGTCGCCGGACGGTTTTGCGCCCGCGAGCGCGGCGCGCGCCGCCTCGCGATAGCTAGCCGCATCCGGCGCGGCGCCCGCGAGCACCTCCTCGGCCTCGCGCGCCCGCCACGGCTTTGCCGCGACGCCGCCGAGCGCAAGCCGCGCCTCGCGGATTTTTCCATCCTCGATGCGCAAGCCGGCCGCAGCCGAGACCACGGCGAACGCATAGGACGTGCGCTCGCGCACCTTGATGTAGCGCGCATGCCCGGAGAAGCCTTGCGCTTCGGCCGGCAGCCGCAGCGCGACGATCAGGTCGCCGCGCTCCAGCGCGGTCTCGCGCTCCGGCGTCTCGCCCGGCAGACGGTGCAGCGCCTCGAGCGGCAGCTCGCGCCGGCCGGTCTTGCCCTCGATCTCGACGACGGCGTCGAACGCGACCAGCGGCACGCAGAAATCCGACGGATGGGTCGCGATGCAGCCCTCGCTCCAGCCAAGCACCGCGTGCAGGCGGTTCTCGCCCTTCAGCGCGTCGCAGCCGGCGCCCGGCCAGCGCCGGTTGCAGGCGCTGCCGGCGTCGTAGAAATAGGCACACCGTGTTCGCTGCATCAGATTGCCGCCGACGGTCGCGGCATTGCGCAGCTGGGCGGACGCGCCCGACAGCAACGCCTCGGCGACCGCCGGATAGTTGCGCGCAAACTCCGCGTCATGCGCGAGATCGGCATTGCGCACCAGCGCGCCGATTTGCAGGCCGCCGTCAGCCAGATGCTCGATGCGGTCGAGCCCCGGCAGACGCGTGACGTCGACTAGAAGGCTCGGCCGGCTGACGCCGCCCTTCATCAGGTCGAGCAGATTGGTGCCGGAGGCGAGATAGCTCGCGCCCTTTTCGGATGCCGCCGCGATCGCGTCCGCGACGCTGGCCGGCCTGACATAGTCGAAGTTCATCATGCGGAGCGCCTCTGCCTGGTCGCGTTGATGCCGGCCTGCGCCTCGAGCACGGCCTCGGTGATTCCTTGATAGGCCCCGCAGCGGCACAGATTGCCGCTCATGCATTCGCGCACGCGCTCCGGATCGTCGCCGGCCTGGCCTTCCTGGATCAGGCCGATGCCGCTCATGATCTGGCCTGGCGTGCAGAATCCGCACTGGAAGCCGTCATGGGCGATGAAGGCGGCCTGCACCGGATGCAGCTGGTCGCCGCGCGCGACGCCTTCGATGGTTGTGATCTCGGCGCCGTCATGGCTGACGGCGAGCGCGAGGCAGGAATTGATGCGGCGGCCGTCGACCAGGACGGTGCACGCGCCGCACTGGCCGCGGTCGCATCCCTTCTTGGTACCGGTGAGATCGAGGCGCTCGCGCAACAGGTCGAGCAGGGTAACGCGGGGGTCGTCGAGGGCAATTTCCCGGCGGACACCGTTGATGGTGAGGCTGAGTGGGAGATTCATGCAGGGCTCCGATCCGTGTATGGTCGGGTTGAATCGAGGCAACGGAAACCTGTGGCCGCCGATGCAGGATCGGCGCGCCTTGTCAGGTCCGGTGCTGGTCGCCATATACGGAGGCATCCTCCGTTTACAAGGGAGGGTGAAAAGAAAAAGCCAATGAAAAAACTAGTGGCCGGTCGATCACCAGAAATTGCACGCAAGCCGCGCGCCGACGCCGTGCGCAACCGCGAGCGCGTGCTGGAAGCGGCCAAGGTCGTATTCTCGGCCGGCGGCAGCGAGGCGAGCCTCGAGGCGGTGGCGCGCCACGCCGGCGTCGGCATCGGCACGCTCTATCGCCACTTTCCGACCCGCGAGGCGCTCTATGAGGCGGTCTATCGCCGCGAGGTCGAGCAGCTCGGCGATCTGGCCGAGCAACTGCAATGCGCGCCCGAGCCGGTCGAGGCGCTGCGGCGCTGGCTGCGCGCCAATGTCGAATTCGTCGCCACCAAGAAGGGCATGGTCGCGGCACTGGCGCTGGTCGCGCACGGCTCGACCGAATTGCACGCCTATTCGTTCGACCGCCTGACCAAGGCGATCGGCACCCTGCTGGCGCGCGCGGTCGCGGCCGGCGCGATCCGCAACGACATCAGCGCCGAGGACGTGCTGCGGGCGCTGATCGGCATGTGCTACATGCACGACCAGCCCGGCTGGCAGACCACCGCGCTGCGGCTGTTGGATGTGTTCGTGGACGGTTTGCGGGTGCAGCCGGCAGTCACGATGACGAAGTCGGAGAGGCCAAAGCCGGCGCGGCAGAAAGCCAAGCCGGCGCGCTGACCCGGCGAGACCTGTTCAGGCCGCCATGTTGAAGAGAATGCCGAGCGGCAGCCGGGGTCCTGCCGGATTGACATGAAGCACCGCATCGATGGTGCGCGCGGCGGGCGATGACGGCTTCATCCAGTCAAGATGACCCGCAAGCCAGGATCGCGGCTCCGCAGCCAGCACGATCGCCGATCCCCAGCTATCCAGTGGATTGTCGCGAGCCAGCGCCCGTTCGCGGCCGGGAATGGTTACGCCGGCAGCGCCCATCAGATGATGCAGCACCGCCTTGGCAAGCAGGTCGTCGAAACGTCCGTCATCGACCCGTTCGCTCCCGACCGCGTCGATCGCGAACAAGCGCGTCGGCTTCGGCGCGAGTGACCGAATTTCCGGCGCGACCGGCGACACAGAGGATGCGCGCACATAGCGCGGCGTCGGCGGCGTCGATCGTTCGCGAGAAATGCGCCCGGCCGGCCATCGTGGGTCCCTCGCCCGCAATGATGTCGCAACACACCAGCGCGAGCGCCGCGGCGCTGCGCGCCGCAGCGTCGGACGTTGACCTTGCGATTTCGGCAACAAGATCTTCCGCGCCGCGAGGCGCATGCGGAGACAGCTCAAACTGACGGGCACGCATCGATCGCTCTGCTGTTGATTGGCGCCCGCCCAACCGCGGCGGCGGCCACCGCTCAAGGACGTCCGGTGCGTGGCCGCAGCCACCGCATGATGATTTCATACGGTGTCCGCCGGCTGCTGCGCGGCAGGTCGTGCCGCTGCAGCGCCGCCCTTGCAAAGGCGGCCGCCTGCTCGCTGGACTGCCGTTTTTCGCGCGCCAGCAACATCCATTCGCGGATCACGGCGCGTCGCACCTTGGACATGGCGATTTCCCTTCGCGATAAGCCGCGTTCTGCGCGTCACGCGGCCAGCTGCAGCGGATGGGCTTGCGACCGCCGCGCCGACAGCGCGCAGCCGCATTGATGCACGATGCCCTGCTCGACGACGAAGCCGCGTCGCTCCAGCGACGCCCGCAGGCTTTGGTTGGCCGAGGCTTTCTGCGCATCGACCCACACCACCAGCACCGCGCGGGCGCTGAGGAAATTCGTCAACCAGTCCAACGCCGGCGAGAGTGCGAGAAGCGTGCGGCGCCGCCAATCGACCAGCGCGACGTCTTACTGACCGGCCGGGCGGCCGCAATTGCCCGACGCCGCCGCGCGCTCATAGCCGCGCCGCTGCAGTTCCAACATCAACTCCATGCTCCTCGTGCCGGCCACGACAATGCGCTGTTGCGTCGAGCAACCGGCAAGCGCGATCATCGGCTCGATGATCCGGTCGCCGGTAGCAATCTGAAAAGACATGACATCACCTGTTCCCGTTCGCTCACACGCGTCCGGCCGAGCCTTGGCGGCCTGGCGTCCGCGGCAGCGCTTGCATTCGGCTCAATATCTTCTGGGGGGATATGAATTCGAGAGCGCCTCAGGCTCCGCGGCATATGAGCCGCATAAGCCCGCGGCCGGGTGCGATGGCGGCGGTAGGTGGCAACGCGTGAGCTGAACTCAGAGGCCGCGCTAGTGTGCTAAAGTGCACAGACGATCAGATTGCCATTCGGTTAGATCGTCGCATTGCCAAGCCTGGTACATACATATCTGTTCATATTCGCGATTCAGCCCGGCCATCGTGCCGGGCTTTTTCATTGGGCCATCGCGCGTATAACGAAAAACCCCGCGCTGAGGCGGGGCTTTCGCTATCATCGCGGATTGGTCCGCGTTCCGCTGTTGTTGCCGGGCAGGTTCGACGTCCCGGTCCCGGTCGCGGAATTGTTGTTCGGGTCGGTCCAGTAGTTCGGCGTCGAGGTGCCCGGGTTGTTCATGTTGCCGGTGGTGCTGCCGGGTGGATTGCTCATTCCCGAGCCCTGGCCCATGCCGGTGGTGCCTCCGGTACCGGTTCCCGTACCCGAACCGCCCGGCCCCGCGCTCGCGCCGCCCGCCGAACCGCCAGCGGCGCCGCCGCCCCCGCCACCCTGCGCGAAGGCGAACGAAGTCGACAGCATCACCGCCGCTGCGAGACCGATCGTTGCCAGTTTCTTCATGCGAAATCCTTTCCTGGTTCGGACCGGAGCAACGTGTTCCGCAAGGCGGGCGTTCCTAAGCCATCGCCGCAGGATGGAGCGGCCTTCCGCGCGGCGCGAGGAACTCGAACTGGCTGGCCTTGTTAGGCCGGAGAACGAACGCTCCGGAGATGCTCCCCGCATGAAGACACTTCAGATGCAGCACGAGATCACGGCCGAGCTGGAAAGACGATCCGGTGTCACAGGCCTGAAACTGATCCGGCTCAAGGGCTACACGCCGAGCTGGGATCTTGGCGGCACGCGCGAGACCGCGCTGGATGAGGCAAAGGAAAGAGAGCTTCGCGCCACCGTGACGGCAATGCAGGACGAGTTCGACATCGCCTAGGACCGTTGCACGAGCAAGTTGCACCGGACAAGCCGCGCCTGAATGATCATGACCGCACTTGGTGGCGTCGAGCCAACCGGGCGCGCAATAATATGTCGTCCCGCGACATATTTGACGCCAAGGTCATGCTTGACGCTTCCCAAACGGCGATAACGACACGCGAATTCCGGCCATTGAACGAACGTCGAATGGGAGGCCCGACGTTTCCATTCGCGCGCCGTCCTCAACAATGATTATGCTGGCAAAAAACAGGTAGACGCGAAGGCCAACTCCGCGATCTGCCGATTGGCCATGGCGAGGAAAACGCGCGTTCGCGCTCGAGCTTTCGAGGACGACTCCCGACATCCGGGAAAAGATGCGCCTGCCGTTCATTTGGACTCCGGAAATGAACGAGAGCATCTCATCTCCGTTTATCCGCTACCCGATCGGCACCTCACTGCTGATGGCCGGCCTCCTGTTCGTCGGAATGGTCGCCTATCCGCTGTTGCCGGTCGCACCGCTGCCGCAAGTCGACTTTCCGACCATCCAGATCTCCGCAAGCTTGCCCGGCGCCAGCCCGGAAACCATGGCGTCCTCCGTCGCGCAGCCGCTGGAGCGGCAATTCGCGCAGATTCCGGGCATCGCTCAAATGACCTCGACGAGCTCGCTCGGCTCGACCGCGGTCACCATTCAGTTCGATCTGAACCGCAGCATCGACGGAGCCGCCAATGATGTCCAGGCGGCGATCAATGCCGCGGGCGGTCAGTTGCCCAAGAACCTGCCGACGCCCCCGATCTACCGCAAGGTCAACCCGGCGGACTCGCCCATCCTCATATTGTCGGCGACCTCAGACACCCTGCCGCTGATCAAGGTGAGCGATGCGGTCGACGCCCAGCTCGGGCAGCAGATCAGCCAGATTTCGGGCGTCGCCCAGGTATTCATCGGCGGACAGCAGAAGCCCGCGATCCGCGTGCAGGTCGATCCCGCCAAGCTGGTCGCCAAGGGGCTCTCGCTGGAAGATATCCGCAGCCAGATCGCCATTACGACGGTCGATGGTCCGAAGGGCAACATCGACGGCGCGACGCGCGCCTACACGATCTACGCCAACGATCAACTGGTGGAGGCCAAGGACTGGAATGACGTCATCATCGCCTACCGCAACGGCGGCCCGTTGCGGATTCGCGACATCGGTCGGGCGGTCGCGGCGCCGGAGGACATGAAGCAGGCCGCCTGGGCGGATGGCCAACGCGGCGTGTTCCTCGTCATCTTCAAGCAACCCGGTGCCAACATCATCGGAACGGTCGACCGGATCAAGGAGCAACTTCCGAGACTCATGGCCGCCATCTCGCCCGCC
Organism: Bradyrhizobium sp. BR2003; assembly: GCF_009720285.1. NCBI lineage: Bacteria > Pseudomonadati > Pseudomonadota > Alphaproteobacteria > Hyphomicrobiales > Nitrobacteraceae > Bradyrhizobium > Bradyrhizobium sp. BR2003. The sequence continues at coordinate 31,884 of NZ_SMYJ01000003.1, read as the reverse complement.
ATCAAGATCAAGATCATCAGCGACCGGACATTGACCATCCGCGCCGCCGTCGAGGACGTGCAGATCACGCTGCTGATCACCATCGTCCTGGTCGTCATGGTGATCTTCCTGTTCCTGCGCAGCTTCTGGGCCACGGTGATCCCGGCCGTGACAGTGCCGCTCGCGCTGCTCGGCGCCTGCGCACTGATGTGGGTGTTCGGCTATACGCTCGACAATCTTTCGCTGATGGCACTGACCATTGCGGTCGGCTTCGTGGTCGACGACGCCATCGTCATGCTGGAAAACATCACGCGATACGTCGAGCAGGGTGCCCGGCCGCTCGCCGCGGCGTTCCAGGGCGCCGGCGAGATCGGATTCACGATCCTGTCGATCAGCATTTCATTGGTCGCGGTGCTGATCCCGCTGCTCCTGATGGGCGGCGTCATCGGCCGGCTGTTTCGCGAGTTTGCGGTGACCCTGGCGATGGCGATTTTCGTCTCCCTGGTGGTGTCGCTGACGCTGACGCCGATGATGGCATCGCGCTTTCTGCGCGCGCACGGCGAAACCAGGCACGGCCGGCTCTACCAATGGAGCGAAGCGGCATTCGACAGGATGCTGAATGGCTATCAACGGGGCCTCGATCTGGCGCTCCGCTGGAGCCGGACCACGCTATGCATCTTCTTCGCCACGCTGGCACTGTCGGTCTACCTGTTCGTGATCATTCCCAAGGGATTCTTCCCGCAGCAGGACAACGGATTCCTGATCGCCGTGTCGCAGATGGCCCAGGACATCTCGTTTGCCGACATGAAGCGGCATCAGGAAGAACTCAGCAGCATCGTCCGGGCTGATCCCGCGGTCGAGAGCATGGCCGAGTTCATCGGCGGCGGCGGCACCGCGCTCAATTCGGGTCGCATGTACATCACGCTGAAGCCGCGCGAGGAGCGCGACGCGAGCGCGCAGCAGATCATCGAACGGTTGCGGCCGAAGCTCGAGGCCGTCGAGGGAGCACGCCTGTACATGCAGGCCTCCCAGGACGTCCGGCTCGGCGGCCGCGCCACGCGGACCCAATTCGAATACACGCTGCAAGACGCGAAGCTCGACGAGCTGAACGAATGGGCGCCGAAGATTCTGGCCAGGATGAAGACTTTGCCCGAATTGCGCGACGTCGCCACTGACCAGCAGACCGAGGGAACGACGCTGACGCTGACCATCGATCGCGACACCGCGTCGCGCTTCGGCATCCAGCCGCAACTGATCGACGACACCCTGTACGACGCGTTCGGCCAGCGCCAGGTGACCCAATACTTCACCCAGCTCAACAGCTACCACGTCATCCTGGAGATCCTCCCCGAATTGCAGGGCAAGCTCGACACGCTCAACAAGATCTACATCAAGTCGCCGACGACGGGGGACGAGGTGCCGCTCTCCGTGTTCTGCAAGTGGACCACGATTCCGGTGCGCCCGCTCGCGATCGCGCACCAGGGGCAGTTTCCTGCGACCACGATCAGTTTCAACCTCGCGCAAGGAGTGGCGCTCGGCCAGGCCACCGATGCGATCCAGAGTGCCGTCGCCGATCTCGGTGCTCCAGCCACGCTCAGCTCGAGCTTCCAGGGCACCGCGCAGGCCTTCCAGCAATCATTGAGCTCGGTGCCGCTGCTGATCCTGGCCGCGCTGGTCGTGGTCTATCTGATCCTCGGCATACTCTATGAGAGCTACATCCATCCGCTGACGATCCTTTCGACGCTGCCGTCGGCCGGAGTCGGCGCGCTGGCGATCCTGATGGCGTTCGGGTTCGATTTCAGCCTGATCGCGCTGATCGGCATCATCCTCTTGATCGGAATCGTGAAGAAGAACGGCATTATGATGGTCGACTTCGCGATCGCCGCCGAACGCGAGGAGCATCTGTCGCCGCGTGAATCGATCCGGAAAGCGGCCCTGCTGCGCTTCCGCCCGATCATGATGACGACGATGGCGGCCTTGCTCGGCGGTCTCCCGCTGATGCTGGGCACCGGAACCGGATCGGAAATCCGCCAGCCACTCGGCTATGCGATGGTCGGTGGCCTGATCGTGAGCCAGGCGCTCACGCTGTTCACCACGCCGGTCGTCTATCTCTACCTCGACCGATTCTCGAATGCGCTGTCGAACTGGACGGCAACGAAGCGAGACGACGATGTCGAACCGCCCGTGAAGAACGCCGCCGAATAGGAGCTCGCGTGCGACGATGAGGTCTAACCGAACCTGACATCGTAGCGCTTGATCGACAGCTCCCTGGTGTCGATCTCGGGCTGCTTGCCCGAAAGCATGTCCGCCAGCACCCGGCCGGAGCCGCAAGCCATGGTCCAGCCCAGCGTGCCGTGGCCGGTGTTGAGGTGCAGATTGGCAAAGCGCGTCGCGCCGATCACCGGCGGGCCGTCCGGCGTCATCGGACGCAGCCCGCACCAGAAGGTGGCCCTGGGAAGGTCGCCGCCGCGCGGAAACAGGTCGGTCAGCGAATGATCCAGCGTCGCGCGTCGTGCGGCGTAGAGCTTGGTCGAATAGCCCGAGATCTCCGCGGTGCCGCCGACCCGGATGCGATCGCCGAGCCGGGTGATCGCGACCTTGTAGCTCTCGTCCATCACGGTCGATTCCGGCGCGCCGGACGCGTCCTTGATCGGCACGGTGATCGAATAGCCCTTGACCGGATAGACCGGCAGCGAGATGCCGAGCGGCCGCAGCAGGATCGGCGAATAGCTGCCGAGCGCCAGCACATAGGCGTCCGCCGTCATCATCCCGGCGCTGGTCGCGACGCCGGTGATCCGCGCCGTGTCCGCATTCAGGGCGTCGATGCCGACATTGAAGTTGAAGCGCACGCCGAGCTTCTCGGCTTCCAGCGCCAGGGCCTGCGTGAACATATGGCAGTCGCCGGTCTCGTCATGCGGCAGCCGCAGCCCGCCGGCGAACTTTTCCTTCACGCCGGCCAGCGCGGGCTCGGCGGCGATGCAGCCCTCGCGGCCGAGCACCTCGAACGGCACGCCGTATTGCTTCAGCACCGCGATGTCGTCGCCGGTGTGATCGAGCTGGGCCTGCTCGCGAAACAGCTGCAGCGTGCCGCGCGCACGCTCGTCATAGCGGATGCCGATCTCGCTACGCAGCGCCTGCAGGCAGTCGCGGCTGTATTCCGCGATCGGGATCATCCGGCTCTTGTTCACCGCGTAGCGCGCCGTGGTGCAGTTGCGCAGCATCTTCAAGAGCCAGAACCACATCACGGGATCGAGCTTGGGGCGGATCACCAGCGGGCCGTGCTTCATCAACAGCCACTTCACCGCCTTGACGGGCACGCCGGGGCCGGCCCAGGGCGATGAGTATCCGGGCGACACTTCGCCGGCATTGGCAAAGGAGGTTTCCAGCGCGGGCTTCGGCTGACGGTCGATCACCGTCACCTCGTGGCCGGCGCGCGCAAGGTAATAGGCAGAGGTGACGCCGATCACGCCACTGCCGAGAACAAGGACCTTCACTTTTCCTCACATCCTGCAGCGAAAACGCAATCGCCGCTGCGAAACCACTCTGCTCCGCAACGGCGACAGCAATTTGTAGAGCTAGCTAATATCTAGCTAGCAATTATCAGGCCACGCGCTTGATGGAGTCGCCGAGGATCGAGACGATGTCGTCGATATGCGACTTCTCGACGATCAGGGGCGGCGACAATGCCAGCGAGTCGCCGCTCATGCGGAAGTATAGGCCGCGGTTGAAGCAGTCGACCATGATGTCGTAGCCGCGCGCGCCGACGGCGCCATCGCGCGGCGCGACTTCGACCGCGCCCATCAGGCCCTGGTTGCGGATGTCGACCACGTTCGGAAGGCCCTTCAGCGAATGCAGGGCATCGCGCCAGTAGTCGGCGAGCGAGGTGCCGCGGGTCAGCAGAGCTTCGTCCTTGTAGATGTCGAGCGTGGCAAGACCCGCCGCGCAGGCCACCGGATGCGCCGAATAGGTGTAGCCGTGGAACAGCTCCATGGCGTTGTCCGGGCCAACCATCAGCCCGTCGTGGATCTGGCGGCTGGTGAACACCGCGCCGCACGGCACGGTGCCGTTGGTGATGCCCTTCGCAGTCGTCATCATGTCGGGCGTCACGCCGTAGAAGTTGGCGGCGAACGGGGTGCCGAGGCGGCCGAAGCCGGTGATGACCTCGTCGAAGATCAGCAGGATGCCGTGCTTGGTGCAGAGCTCGCGCAGGCGCTGCAGATAGCCCTTCGGCGCCGGCAGCACCGCGGTCGAGCCCGGCACGGGCTCGACGATCACCGCCGCGATGGTGTCGGCGCCATGCAGCGCCACCATCCGCTCGACATCGTCGGCGAGCTCGGCGCCGTGCTCCGGCTGATCCTTGGCGAAGGCGTTGCGGGCGAGATCATGGGTATGACGGATGTGGTCGACGCCGGGCAGATGGGTGGCGAACTGGCGGCGGTTGGCGACCATGCCGCCGACCGACATGCCGCCGAAGCCGACGCCGTGATAGCCGCGCTCGCGGCCGATCAGACGGGTGCGGGTCGGCTGGCCGGCGGCGCGGTGATAGGCCAGCGCGATCTTCAGCGCGGTATCGACCGATTCAGAGCCCGAATTGGTGAAGAAGACGCGATCCAGCCCCTTCGGGGCGATCTCGGCGAGCCGCTCGGCGAAATCGAACGCCAGCGGGTGGCCCATGTTGAACGAGGGTGCGAAGTCCAGCGTCGACAACTGCCGCTCGACCGCGGCCGCGATCTGCGGGCGGCCGTGGCCGGCGTTGACGCACCACAGACCGGCGGAGCCGTCGATCACCTGCCGGCCGTCGACCGAGGTGTAGTACATGCCCTTAGCGGAGGAGAACAGCCGCGGCGCCTTTTTGAACTGCCGGTTGGCCGTGAATGGCATCCAGAACGAGTCGGTCTTGATGGTGTTCGGAATCTGATGAACGGTCACGGCGGCGCTCCATTGCTGACTGATGCTAGTCGGACCACTCTTCCAGGCACTCAACAAGTCCTTTTCTGCCGCACCGCAAGCCATTGATCTTATTGAGGCGCTCTGCCAAGATTTGTTCGATCCGCAACACCTGCAACAGGGACTTGTCATGAGCGTCGACATCGGCGGTCGGCTTCGATTCATCCGCGCGCGGCACAAGCTGTCGCAGCGCGAGCTCGCCAAGCGCTCCGGCGTGACCAATTCGACGATTTCGCTGATCGAATCCAACCAGATGAACCCGTCGGTCGGCGCCCTCAAGCGCATCCTCGACGGAATTCCGATGGGACTCGCCGAATTCTTCGCGATCGAGCCGGAGCGGCCGCGCAAGGCGTTCTATCGCGCCGACGAGCTGACCGAGATCGGCAAGAAGCCGATCTCCTACCTGCAGATCGGCGACAGTCTGTTCGGCCGGGCGTTGCAGATCCTGAAAGAGCGCTACGAGCCCGGCAGCGACACCGGCCGGGTGCCGCTGGTGCATGAGGGCGAGGAAGGCGGCATCGTGGTCTCGGGCCGGCTCGAGGTCACGGTCGACGATGAGCGCCGGGTGCTCAACGCCGGCGACGCCTATTACTTCGAAAGCCGCCGCCCGCACCGCTTCCGCTGCATCGGCGCCAAGCCGTGCGAGGTGATCTCGGCCTGCACGCCGCCGACATTTTGAACCCGGCGCGCGCGGCAGGCGACGTCCGACCGGCCGAAACCGGCGTGTGCTAGGATGCGTATCTGCTCGTATCCGAGATGGAGCCGCGCATGCACGCGATCGCCTTCATTGCCGCCATTCTGTTCGCCCTCGCCTCGCCGGCCGCGGCCGGCGACGTCGGCGCCGCGCAGGCCGTGATCCGCGCGCAGGAGCAGGCGTTCGGCCGCGACGACGCCGCGGCGGCCTATTCCCATGCCGCGCCCGCGATCCGGCAAATCTTTCCGCAAGCCGACATCTTCATGTCGATGGTGCAGAACCAATACGCGCCGGTCTATCGACACAGAAGCTTCGAGTTCGGCGAGGCGCGCAGCGACGGCGACCGGATCGCGCAGCGCGTCCATATCGTCGACGCCAATGGCGAGGCGTGGGAGGCGCTCTACACGTTGGAGCGGCAAGCCGACGGCAGCCTGAAGATCACCGGCTGCTCATTGCTCAAGGCCGGCCAGTCGGTGTGATCGAGAATTACGCCAGCGCCACCCGCTGCCGCGCCCGCATCATGAGCAGCACGATGATGCTGACATTGAGCAGATTCCACGCGAGGCCGTTGGCGAAGGCGGCGGCATAGGAGCCGGCGGCGTCGAAGATCACGCCGGAGATCCAGCCGCCAAAGGACATGCCGAACACCGAGGCGAAAATCACGATGCCGATCCGCGTCGCGGCCTCCGACGCCGGCATCGCCTCACGCACGATGATCGCGTAGCTCGGCACGATGCCGCCCTGGAACAGGCCGAACATCGCCGAGATGATGTAGAGCGAGGTCAGGCTGTCGAAGAACAGATAGAACAATAGCGCCGCGCCTTGTGCGATCGAGCCGATCAAGAGGGTGCGGATGCCGCCGATCCGGTCGGCCAGGAAGCCGGAGCCGATCCGGCTGATGATGCCGAAGCCGAGCATCAGCGACAGCATCTCGGCGCCGCGCGCCACGCCGTAGCCGAGATCGCCGCAATAGGCGACGATATGGACCTGCGGCATCGACATCGCCACGCAGCAGGAAATCGACGCGAGCGACAGGATCGCGGTCAGCGCGTTGGTGGAAAGCTTGAGGTCGACCCGCGGCGGTGCCGCGTTGACATGGCTGCGCCTGGTTGCCGCGCCCATCAACACGCGCAGCACCATGAGTGCGAGCAGCATCGCGATCGCGGTGAAGATGCCGATCGCAATATGGGTGGTGCGCCAGCCGACACTCTGCATGCCGAAATTGACCAGCGGCGGCCACACCGTACCGCCGACGTAATTGCCGCTCGCGGCGATCGCGACCGCGAGACCACGGTAGCGCTCGAACCAGTGCGACGCCTCCGCCATCAACGGGCCGAAGGTCGCGGCCGACGACAGGCCGATGGCAAAATGCAGCACGATGAAGGCCCAGATCGACGGCGCGTAGCCGGCGCCGACATAGCCGAGGCCGAGGATGCCGATCCCGGCGCCGATCGCCGCGACGATGCCGTAGCGGTCGCTGATCTTCCCGGTCACGACCTGGCCGAGGCCGAATCCGAGCATCACCATGGTAAAGGCGAGCGCGGCCGTCCCGCGGGTCGCGCCGAAGTCGGTCTGCACCACCGGCAGCGCCACCACCACCGACCACATGCCGACGCTGCCGAGCGAGCCGATCACCACGGCCACGACAAGGCGCAGCCATGCCCGGCGCGAGTCGGGAATGAACGTAGCGACTTCAGGGGAAAATTCAGAAGAAATTACCACGGCAGGCGGAACTTCGTCGGCATTTGCCTCCGGGTCAAGCCACATTGCCGAGAGATTAGGCATGCGCGAACAACGGGGCGCGTCCCGCGACAGGAAAATGAACCGGATCAATTGCCGAAATCGGGATCCTGCGACCGGAACGGGCCGCACTTCGCGTGCTTTGCGAACCGCTGGTCGAAATCGACGGTGCCGCCGGTGACCGGAATGCGGGTCGGCGGCAGGCCCCGAAGGTATTGATCGACGGTCACGGTCTTCTGGTCGGTGCTCAGCGTGACACGCACCGGCTCAAGCGGCTTGCCCTTGTTCACGTCGGTCAGATCGAGCGTGTAGTAGCCGATGACGGATTGTCCGCCCCGCATATGGCGATCGACCGAGAGCGGCAGATAGACCTCCATCCGGACACCCTCGCCGTCGCAGGTGATCATGCGGATCATCACCGCCTCGTCGCCGGGCGGCTTGGCGGCCGCGGCTGTCGCAAGGCAAATGGAGCAAACGGAAATGGCTGCGACAAGGCTGCGTCGCACCAACGCGTATCCGCCACGCATTGCAATGCTGCGAAGCATCGGTTCTGACATCCGGCATGCCTGACCAAGACATTCAATTTGCGTTTGGTCGGACGCCGGGCCCGGCAAGTTCATCCTCCGCCGCGGTTCCCGGCAAACCCGGGAATACCGGCAGTCGAACGGTGATCCATGTTGACGAAGAAACTGCTACAATGCGAACCGGTTCACACTGGCGGCCCGCCATCCGGACCTATCATGCAAGCCGGATGGCGCGCAGTTCGCAAGGTTGCAGTTCGCAAGGTTAAAGGATCGAAGCGCACACCGTCGGAGGGTCATCATGCGTTCGTCGTCAGCAGAGTGGTTACCCGTTGCATCAGCGCCCTCGGACCGCGAGCTTGAGGTCTGTGTCCTCGATTATGATGGCATGGTCCACGCGCTCATGTTCCCGTGCCACCGCGACGGCGCCGAATGGGTCGACCATGCCGGCAGCAAGCACCTCGACATCCAGCCGACGCATTGGCGCAGATGGACGCAGTCGGCCAACTAGCGCCGCTGTGATCGGGCGAGGCGACCGACGCCGACCTCGCGCCGGTCCGCATCTTGAGCTAGGCTGGTGATGTGGGTTCAGGGTGAGCCAGGAGGCTCGTCATGCAATCACACGTGGTCCCTTTCGAAAATCGCTGGACCAACGGCAAGCATGCCTGGGAGTGGCATTGCGAGCTCGAGCGGCTGGGCGTGCCGACGGTCCGGACGATGTATTGCGAGCATGAGACGCACCATCGCAACAAGTCGGCGGTGGTGTTCGACATCCCCGCGGGCTTTGTCCACGACTGGCTGGCCTTCCACGACCGGCGCGCCGCCCGGCAGCAATTGCTGTGGCGCGCCAGCGTCATCACGCTCGGCATCATCGCCGCGTCGGGCGTCGTGCTCGGCGCGCTCAGATAGAGACGCGAAGCCCGGTGGCGTCATCTGCGGCCGTCCTTCGAGACGCTCGCCTTCGGCGGGCTCCTCAGTGATGCCGTGTTTTGCGGCAAAATCCTGGTCTGGCCCCTCATGATAAGGAGCGCCGCTTGCGGCGCGTCTCGAACCACGAGGCCGTATCACCCCTGCTCTCAGCCGCGAATCCCCCTGCCCGGCGCCCGCGACGACCCGTGCGGTCGCGCGAAACCCACTTATTAACCCTTTGCTAACCATACACCCGGCAAGAATTGCCGAGTGAAGTCGAGTGTCGTCGAACGCGTCTAACGGGCGGAGATCCCCGTGAACGCCAGCGCGGTGCCTCACTTTCGGAACGGCGGCCCTGCGGCCGTCGCGCAGACGCTTGGCGGCCGCAGCCGCCAGTCGCGGGGGAGAGCGGCTACCATGGTCGACGTCACGGCAGGTCAGGGCACGGCAGGCAAGAGCGGATTGCCGAGCCTCGGCGAGATCGGCGACATCTTGAAGCGCGGCGATATCGCGCTGGCGATCGGCGTCCTCACCATCCTGGTGGTGCTGATCCTGCCGCTGCCCTCGATCGTGCTCGACCTCTTCCTTGCGGTCTCGATCACGGTCTCGATCCTGATCCTGATGACCTCGCTGTTCATCCAGGCGCCGCTGGAATTCTCGTCGTTTCCGACCATCCTGCTGATCTCGACCATGCTGCGGTTGTCGCTGAACATGGCCTCGACCCGGCTGATCCTGAGCCACGGCCATGAGGGCACGGCGGCCGCCGGCCACGTCATCGAGGCGTTCGGCAACTTCGTGATGGGCGGCAACTTCGTGATCGGCATCATCGTGTTCGCGATCCTTGTGATCGTGAACTTCGTGGTCATCACCAAGGGTTCGGGCCGCATCGCCGAAGTCGCGGCGCGCTTCCAGCTGGACTCGATGCCCGGCAAGCAGATGGCGATCGATGCCGACCTCTCCGCCGGCCTGATCGACGAGAAGGCCGCCAAGGAGCGCCGCAAGGCGCTGGAAGACGAGAGCGGCTTCTTCGGCGCCATGGACGGTGCCTCGAAATTCGTCCGCGGCGACGCCATCGCCGGCCTCCTGATCGTTGGCATCAACATCGTCGGCGGCATCATCATCGGCGTCGCCCAGCAGGGCCTCTCCTTCAGCGAAGCCGCCCGCACCTACACCGTGCTGACGGTCGGCGACGGCCTCGTCACCCAGGTGCCCGCGCTGATCGTCTCGACCGCCGCGGGCCTCCTCGTCTCCAAGGCCGGCATCACCGGCGCCGCCGACAAGGCGCTGATGCGCCAGCTCTCCGGCTATCCGCAGGCGCTCGGCATGTCGGCCGGCGTGATGCTGGTGCTGGCGCTGTTGCCGGGCATTCCGACGCTGCCGTTCCTGGCGCTGGGCTCGGGCGCCGCGGTGCTGGCCTGGAACGCACGCAAGCAGAAGCGGGCTGCGAAGGCGGCCGAAACGGCGGCAGCCGCTGCCCCGGCTGCTGCCGCGGCCGCCGGCGCTGCAGCCGCGGAGGAGCCGATCGCCGCCGCGCTGAAGATCGACGACCTCAAGATCGAGCTCGGCTACGCGCTGCTGCCGCTGGTCAACGGCCCCGACGGCACCGACCGCCTGACCGAGCAGATCAAGGCGCTGCGCCGCTCGCTCGCCATCGAGATGGGTTTCGTTATGCCGGCGGTGCGCATCCTCGACAACGTCCAGCTCGAAGCCAACAGCTACGTCATCAAGATCAAGGAAGTCGACGCCGGCACCGGCAAGATCTGGCCGAGCCAGTTCATGGTCATGGACCCCGCCGGCAACCAGGTGCAACTGCCCGGCATCCACACCATCGAGCCGACCTTCGGCCTGCCGGCGACCTGGGTCGACGCCGGCCTGAAGGAAGAGGCCGCGCTGAAGGGCTACACCGTGGTCGACGCCGCCACGGTGCTGTCGACGCATCTGACCGAGCTGCTCAAGACCAACATGGCGGACCTGTTGTCCTACGGCGAGGTGCAGAAGCTCTTGAAGGACCTGCCGAAGGAGCAAGGCGAGCTGATCAAGGACATCGTGCCGGGCCAGGTCACGGTGTCGGGCATCCAGCGCGTGCTGCAATTGCTGCTCGCCGAGCGCATCTCGATCCGCGATCTCTCGACCATCCTCGAAGGCATCGCCGACGCGCTGGCGTTCTCGCGCAATCCGGCCACCATGGTCGAGCACGTCCGCGCCCGGCTGGCGCGCCAGATCTGCGCGCAAAACACCTCGCCGAACGGCTATTTGCCGCTGATCGCGCTGTCGGCGCGCTGGGAGCAGGCGTTTGCGGAGTCGATCGTAGGCACCGGCGACGACCGCAGCCTGGCGATGCAGCCCTCGAAACTGTCGGAATTCATGACCGCGGTGCGCAACGCCTTCGAGCAGGCGGCGCGCGAGGGCGAGGCGCCGGTCTTGGTGACGTCGACCGCGATCCGGCCGTTCGTTCGCTCACTGGTGGAACGGTTCCGCTCGCAGACCACCGTCCTGTCGCAGGCCGAGATCCATCCCCGCGCCCGGCTGAAGACGGTCGGCAGCGTTTAGGGCCTCTTGTTCGGAAGCGTTTTCTTCCCGGTTGCCGGGCATCCACTTCGCGCGAAATCGCGCTAGCGGCCGCAAATCATTTGCGTTTTCGTCTATGTTTTCTCGCCACAGGCAACTGATTTATGTGGAACGGTCCGGAATGGACCTATCTGGGATGCAGCATTCCAGCGCGAGATCAAGATACTGATATTCAACAGCTTTAATGCGTCGCAGATTACCAAAAGGTCATTTTTGATCGCGCCCGATCACGTCTCATCACGGCCTTGTGATGGCCTCTAGGGAACGGAATCGGCAAATCCTACGTTAGCGGGGCACGAGACGTTGAACCGGACAATAGACCGAACCGACAGATTTACTTAGAGCAGGAAGGCGGCAGGAGACTTCCATGAACCACTCGATCTACAGCGCCGATCGTATGACGCATCTGAAGATTGTGGTTGTGGCGTTGTTCGCCGGTATCCTGGTCGCAGGCTTCGGTATTGCGGCACATAATTCGTCGGATGATGGATACACGCAGACGGCGCGGGTCATGAAGGCCGGCAAGCCGGTTGCGGTCACAAGCTCCAGCAACTCGCTGGTCCGCTAACAGGAGAATTTCACGAATTCACGTAGTGTTCTTTACAGCCCCCCAAAGTCGCTGCGTGGATATTTAAGACCCCCAACTACCCCCAAGTTGACTATCGAAAACGCCCGCTCCCCACGGGCGTTTTCTTTTTTTTGCGCTACGCGTCAGCGTCGTTTGAGCGAACAAATCGGTAGGCCTAATCGGCGCGAACTCTCCAATTCGTCATGCCCGGGCTTGTCCCGGCCATGACGAGATGTGCATCGGCCGAGAACGACGAAGGCCAAGGCTTTTTACCGCGGCGTCGAACCCGACGCGCCCGGCACGGTCTCGATCAGCTTGCCGGTGAAGATCGGGGCCGAGGTCGGTTGGCCGTTCGGCGAACCGCCGGCCTGCTCGACGGTCACCGCGTAGGTGGCGCCGTTGATCACGTCGGGATCATAGCCCGACAGCACCGGGCGCGCGGTAAATTCATCAGCGCCGATCACGCCGAGCGAGCGCGGCTGCGGCAGCTTGTCGGAGATCAGCCAGAGCTCGAAACTCCTGCCCGGCTCTGACGCGGCGCCGACCTTGCGGACGGTAAAATTCCTGGTCGCGCCATCGATCGTCAGGATGAAGGCCGGCCCGCCATTCTGCCCCTGCAACAGCGCGACATATTGTGCCGATGGAGTGAACGCCGGCGCCGGCGTCTTCACTTCGACGGTCTGGATGCGCGGCTTTGGCCTGATCGCGTTCGGCAAGGCGTCGGGCTTGTAGATCTGCAGGCCGAGCGTCGCCAGCAGGGCGGCCGCGATCGCGGTCGCGGCCGACGCGATGCCACGCCAGCGCTTCACGCGGTTGGTCAGCGCGGTCACGTTGCGTTCGTCGAAGATGACCCGTGGCTGTCGGGCCTCGGGCAACCGCCGGACCTCGGATGGCGGCTGCGGCTCGTCCGGATCGAACGCCGAGCCGAACTCAGGATCGTCCGTGATTGGCGAAGGCGGCGGCGCCGCCGTCGCGGCCGGCGTCTCGGGCAGCACCAGCGGCGCCTGCGGCGCGCTCGCGTGGCCGATCGCCAGCTTGATGCTGTCCCAGACCACCGGACGCGGCTCGACCAGGCCGACCATCTGGTTCAGCGGCCCGAGCCTGAACTGCCAAGCCTGCACCAGCGCGGCGAACTCGCTGTCGACGGCCATCATGGTCTCGACCTGCGCGCGCTCCTCGGCATCGAGCGTACCGAGCGCATATTCCGCGGCGAGCGCGATATGGTCTTCGCTATAGGCCATCAATCAGAGTCCAAGACACTCCCGGATATCCATCAGGCTGCGGCGCAGCCAGGTCTTCACCGTGTTCACCGGTGTCTCGAACTTTGCGGCGAGCTGCTCGCGGCTCCAGCCGTTGTAATAGGCGAGCAGCACGAGCTTCTGACGATCGGGCTCCAGACGACCGACGCACTCCAGCAACCGCTTCAACTCTTCCGTCATTTCCCGTCGCGCCAGCGGATCGGGCGAGTCGGCGGCGACCTCCATCGCGGCCGGCTCGTCTTCCAGCGATGCCTCGCCGCGCTTGCGCACCACGTCGATGGCGCGGTTGCGCGCGATCGACGTCATCCACGTGATCGGGGAAGACAGGGCTGGGTTGAACTGCCCGGCGCTGTTCCAGATCTTGACGTAAGCCTCCTGGAGGACCTCCTCGGCGAGATCCTGTCGCCGCAAGATACGGAGCACGACGCCGAAGAGTTTCGCGCGGGTCGCGGCATACAGCCGCTCAAAGGCGGCCTCATCGCCCTTGGCGACGGCGGCGATCAGCCAGACCAGCTCAGCCGGCGTCAGCACTTTGCGCCCTCCAAGCCTCGATCCCCCATCGCGTCATTGCCACCGTGCCGCCGATCGTCCCGTCCGGACCGGTGGTAGCATATTTTGGGACACCACGATCCGCCAAATGGCCGACAGGCCGCCGGCTTGTGGACAGCGCCCAGCAAAAAGCCCGGGCGATCGGCCCGGGCTCTCAATCTGGTCAGCGGAGGGAGCGGGGCCTCAGGCGATGACGCCGAGACGGGCCCGCATCAGGCCGATCGAATCCATGTCGGCTTGTTCGCGAGCGCTCTCCTCGGCGCGTTCACGCGCCTGGTCGCGCTCGTCGAGCAGTTCGACCTTCTTCAATTCCTCGAATGCCTCTGACAGCAGCGCCTTGGCGTCGTCGAGCTGGACGCGCAGCTCGTCGGCCGAACGGGTCAGGTTCTCGCGGCGCTGGATCGCGGCCTTGGCATAGGTCGGATAGGCGAAGTGCGTGGGGTCGTTGATCCCGGCGCGCTCCTGCTCGGTCTGGATCTCGCGCTCGAGCTCGACCGACATGCGCTGGAAGTCGGCGATCATGCCCTCGATCTGGGTAACCCGACGGCGCTTTTCGTCGACCTGAAATTTCTTCAGGCGGATCAGCGTTTCACGTGACTTCATCGACTCATACTCCCCAGAAGTCCCAAATCTGAACGCGGGACAGAGCCGGCTCCCCGCTGGGCCCCGCCGGCATAGCTATGGTGTGCCGGCGATGATGGCCTGACAAAGTTAGCGTTCCGTTTCCAAACCCGACAGGATTTGAGCCAGTTGCCGGTAGCCGTCGGAAAGGCTGGTCGCCTCGTCCTTGGCCTGGCGCAGGTAGGCCTCGAGCGGCTCATGCAGCCGGATCGCCTCGTCGACCTCCGCGCTGGAACCCGGCCGGTAGGCCCCGAGCCGGATCAATTCCTCCATGTCGGCATAGGTCGCCATCACCTGCCGCGCCTTGTTGATGTAGGGTAGGAAGACGGGGTCGGCCGACCGCGGCATGGTGCGCGACACCGACTTGAGGATGTTGACCGCGGGATAGCGGCCGCGCTCGGCGATCGCCCGCTGCATCACGATATGACCGTCGAGGATGCCGCGCACCGCATCCGCGATCGGCTCATTGTGATCGTCGCCGTCGACCAGCACGGTGAAGATCGCGGTGATGGTGCCGTCGCCGGTGCCCGGCCCCGCCCGCTCGAGCAGCTTAGGCAATTCGGTGAATACGGTCGGCGTGTAGCCCTTGGCGGTCGGCGGCTCGCCCGCCGAGAGGCCGATCTCGCGCTGCGCCATCGCAAAGCGCGTCACCGAGTCCATCAGGCACAGCACATCCTGGTCCTCGTCGCGGAAATATTCCGCGATGGCGAGCGTCAGATACGCCGCCTGGCGCCGCATCAGCGCCGGCTCGTCCGAGGTCGCGACCACCACGACCGAGCGCGCCAGCCCCTCCTCGCCGAGATCCTCCTGGAGGAATTCCTGCACCTCGCGGCCGCGTTCACCGATCAGCCCGATCACCGAGATCGCGGCATCGACATTGCGCGCCAGCATCGACAGCAGCACCGACTTGCCGACGCCGGAGCCGGCGAAGATGCCGAGCCGCTGGCCGCGGCAGCAGGTCAAGAAGGTATTGAGACCGCGCACGCCGAGATCGAGCGGCGGGCCGACCCGCTTGCGCGAATGCGCCGGCGGCGGCGAGTTGCGGTAGGACATCGGCGAGGCGCCCTGCACCAGCGGGCCCTTGCCGTCGATCGGCTCGCCCATCGCGTTGACGACGCGGCCGAGCCAGGCCGGCGACGGCCGCACCTGGCTCGCCGCATTGGCGATCACCGCGCGGCAGCCGCGTCTGACGCCATCGAGCCCGCCGAACGGCATCACCACCGCGTTCTCGCCGGAGAAGCCGATCACCTCGGCGGGGATGGAGCGGCCCGCACCGACGTCGATCACGATGCGGGCGCCGACCGACATCGCGTGAATGGGGCCCGCGATCTCGACCATCAGCCCGCGGACGCCGACCACGCGGCCATAAATATTGACGCCGTCGATGTCGCCGATCTGCTCCGCGAGCGCCTTCATTGCGAAAACCTTAAGTTTCCACGATTTTGCTCCGGCCGCTTAACTTCGTGTTTACCCGCATCATTAATCATTGCGTCACTGTCTTTGGTGACTGAGGTCGCTTGCCCATCAGAAGAAGGGCGAGTCGCGAGAGTCGGTTAGGCCCGTCTCTTAATGTGGAAACTGAACGGACGCGGTTAGGAAAAGCTTCTTCTACGCAATATCTTAGGGCGATTCGACAAAAATTGCACGGTTAGAGCTTGCGCGGAGGAATCAGTTTTTGTTAACCATATCTCGTCAGGATCCGAATCAGTTGTTCAAAGGCGTTTTGTGAGTGCCGCAAGTGCGGCCGACCTGACGCCCGGAGCGGCGACTATAGGGGACTGGCATGCGCGTTTTGCTGATTGAAGATGACAGCGCCGTCGCGCAGTCGATCGAATTGATGCTCAAGTCCGAGAGTTTCAACGTCTACACGACGGACCTCGGCGAAGAGGGCGTCGATCTCGGCAAGCTTTACGACTACGACATCATCCTTCTCGACCTCAACCTGCCCGACATGTCCGGCTACGACGTGCTCAAGCAGCTCCGGGTGTCGAAGATCAAGACTCCCATTCTGATCCTCTCCGGCCTCGCCGGCATCGAGGACAAGGTCAAGGGTCTCGGCGTCGGCGCCGACGACTACATGACCAAGCCGTTCCACAAGGACGAACTGGTCGCCCGCATCCACGCGATCGTGCGCCGCTCCAAGGGCCACGCCCAGTCGGTCATCCAGACCGGCGATCTCGTGGTCAATCTCGACACCAAGACGGTCGAGGTCGGCGGCCAGCGCGTGCACCTGACGGGCAAGGAATACCAGATGCTGGAGCTGCTCTCGCTCCGCAAGGGCACCACGCTCACCAAGGAAATGTTCCTCAACCATCTCTACGGCGGCATGGACGAGCCGGAGCTGAAGATCATCGACGTCTTCATCTGCAAGCTCCGCAAGAAGCTCGCCAACGCTTCCGAAGGCCGCAACTTCATCGAGACCGTGTGGGGCCGCGGCTACGTGCTGCGCGAGCCGCACGAGGCCGACGAGCGCATTCCCGCCTGACCTTCTGGGCCCGCAGAGAACCGCAAGGTTCGCTCCTTTCGACCTGAACCCCGCCGCAAATGGCGGGGTTTTTGTTTGGGATTGAACCGGCTGTCGGCATGCGCCGACCAAGGGAACGTGCAATCCTGCCTCGCGCGAATCCCGACGAACTCCCGGACCGCCCCGACATGATCCTGCAATCCCTCGCCGGGCTGCCGGCGTTCCTGGTCTATTTCTGCACGGCGCTGATCGCCGTGGTCGCCTACCTCTTCGTCTACACGCGCGTCACGCCGCATGACGAATTCCAGCTGATCCGCGAGAACGATCCGGCGGCGGCGATTGCGCTGGGCTTGAGCCTGCTCGGCTTCGTGCTGCCGGTGGTCAGCGCCATCGCCCACTCCGCCAATGTGGTGGACTGCCTGATCTGGAGCATCATCGCGCTGATCGTGCAGATCATCGTCTATTACATCGTGAAGATCCCGGTGCCGAACCTGTCGGCGCGGATCGCCTCCGGCGAAATGGCGCCGGCGATCTGGCTCGGGCTGTCCTCGCTGGCCGCAGGCGCGCTGAACGCGGCCTGCATGATCTACTGAGCCGTTGAGCCAAACCATGGCGCGCAAACCGAACCCGGACTTCGGCAAACGGCGACCGGTCGTCCCGGCGGTGCCGACGCCGCCGCGGCCGGATGCGCCGTCCAAGCGCTCCAACCAGGTCGCGCTGCTCTTGATGGGAACGCTCGCGGTCGGCGGCAGCGCCTACGCGCTGATGCCGCGGCCGAATTGCCAGCCGGTGCCGCCGCCGCCGGGCGTCACCGCACCGGGCGTCGCCACGCCGGTCCCGCCACAACCCGGCGTCGACTGCACGGCGCGCAGTTCGTCGTCCGGATCGGGCGGCAGCAGCGGCTCGGCGCGCAGCAGCTTCTTCAACAGCAGCTCCTCGTCGAGCGGCTCCTCCGCGTCATCGAGCTCGTCGTCGAGCTCGTCGGTGAACCGCGGCGGCTTCGGTTCATTCGCGCATGCGTTTGGCTTCAGCGGCGGCTGATGCATGTTGCCGTGTCATCGCCATGTCATCCCGCTTTCGCTTGCCGGGCGAGCGCAGCTGATGGAAACTCGCCATGGCTCGGCAGACGGCAAGGCAGGGATTGCGTCCATGAAACGCTCGCGCCGCGTATGGCTGAAATTGATGGGAAGTATCGCGATCGGCGCCGCGTCGATCGGCCTGACGCCAAGCCATGCCCGCAGCCACCCTCACCACGCAGGACACGGAGCGAAGCGAAAGTCCGCGGAACGATCGCCCTCCGGCGGCTTCGGCGGCGCGCCGCGCACCATCGCCCGCTACGGCGACGACGATCCGTCGCATGGCGGAAGCTGACACCAGGCTGACGAGCGAGCGCGGTTTTCCCTCATGCAACGCATCGCATGTCCCGAACGCGACGATTGGCGAACGACTGCCGAGAACGCCGGCTTCACCTTCCACACCATCGACGGCGAACGTTACTGGGACGAGCGCGCCTATTACGCCTTCAGGCTGGACGAGATCGAGCGCTCGATCGAGGCGCCGACCGGCGAGATCGACGCGATGTGTCTCGAGCTCGCCGGACGCGCGGTCAAGGACGAGCGCTATCTGCGCCGGCTGAAGATACCGGAGGCGTTCTGGGATTTGATCGCGGCAAGCTGGCGCCGCAAGAATCCGAGCCTGTACGGCCGGCTCGATCTCACCTTCGACGGCCGCGGCCCGGCCAAGCTGCTCGAATACAATGCCGACACGCCGACCTCGATCTTCGAGGCCGCGGTGTTTCAATGGACCTGGCTCGAACAGGCGATCCAACGCAACATCATCCCGAAGCGCGCCGACCAGTTCAACTCGATCCACGACCGGCTGATCGAGGCCTGGAAGAGGATCGGCGCGACCCACCCGCTGCATCTCACCGGACTGACCGGAAATGCCGAGGACGCCGGCACGCTCGCCTATCTCGAGGACACCGCGGCGCAGGCCGGGCTGAAGACCACGCTGCTCGACATCGAAGAGATCGGACTGCGCGACGACGGTCAGTTCGTCGACCTCGACGAACGCCCCATCGCGCTCGCGTTCAAGCTCTATCCCTGGGAATGGATGTTCCACGACGCGTTCGGCAAGAATCTTTCCACCGCGCCGACGCAGTGGATTGAGCCGCCATGGAAGGCGATCCTCTCCAACAAGGGTATCCTGCCGCTGCTCTGGGAGATGTTTCCGAACCACCCCAATCTGCTGCCGGCCTATTTCGAGGACGACCCGCAGGCCGCCCAGCTCGGCACTTCGTTCGTGCGCAAGCCGATCTATTCGCGCGAGGGCGCCAACGTCGAGCTGGTGAGCGCCGGCGTCACGCTGGTCGCCGAGCAAGGCCCCTACGGCGCCGAAGGTTTCATCCGCCAGGCACTGGCGCCGCTGCCGAATTTTTCCGGGCAGTACCCGGTGCTCGGCAGCTGGCTGGTCGACGGCACGCCCTGCGGACTGTCGATTCGGGAAGACGAAAATCCAATCACCGGCAACACCTCGCGCTTCCTGCCGCACGCGATTTTGTAACGCGACGACGCGGTTGCGCTTTCAACCCCGTCATCCTGAGGAGCGCCAACGGGTCCGCGCGAAGCGCGGCCCGATGGGCGTCTCGAAGGATGCACGGCCCCGCTGGTGGCCGTCGACCCTTCGAGACGCCGCTTCGCGGCTCCTCAGGGTGACGGAGTTAAAGCGAGATGTCTCGCCTCACCGCGCAGCGGACGCGACCGCCTTCAGCAGATGCAGCGCGACGCCGGCGCGCGCGACTGGCGCTGTGTTTGGCTGATACAGCCCGCGCCGGTCGGGATAGGGCCTGAACAGGTTGGTGATGCCGACCACGGATTCCGCCGCGCCAAGCGCCAGCACGCCGTCGGGCTCGAGCATCCGGGCCACCTTGCCGAAGATACCGGCCTTGGTCGGCTGATCGAAATAGATCAGCACGTTGCGGCAGAAGATCACGTCGAAGGTGCCGAGATGCGAGACGTCCTGCAGCAGATTGAGTTGGCGATGCTGTACCATGCCGCGGATATCGGCGTTCAGCTGCCAAAGCTCGCCCTTCTGCACGAAATACTTGACCAGCAGCTGGATCGGCAGGCCGCGCTGCACCTCGAACTGGCTGAACAGGCCGGCCTTGGCCTTTTCGAGCACCGCCTGCGACAGGTCGGTGGCGACGATCTCGATGCGCCAGCCGGCAAACAGCGCAGTCATCTCCTTCAGCAGCATCGCGATCGAATACGGCTCCTGCCCGGTCGACGACGCCGCGCACCAGATGCGCAAGCTGCGGCGCGCCGCGCGCGCCTGCGCGAGCGCAGGCAGCACCGCTTCCTTCAGATGGTCGAACGGGATCTTGTCGCGAAAGAAGAAGGTCTCGTTGGTGGTCATCGCTTCGACCACCTCCGATGTCAGCAACTCCGCGCCGCCCTTCATCCGCTGCACCAGCTCGGGAATCCCGGCGAGGTTCGACCGGCGCGCCAGGGGTAGTAGGCGGCTCTCGACGAGATATTGCTTGTCGGCGGAGAGATCGAGGCCGGAACGCTCCTTCAGCAGCTTGCGCAGATACTCGTAGTCCAGCGGCGTCACGAACGGTCTCCCGCAAATACCCGAACAAGCTTAGGTGCGATCTGATTGAGCGGTAGCACCGCGGCGCAGATGCCGGCATTGACCGCGGCACCGGGCATGCCCCACACCACGCTGGTTGCTTCGTCCTGGGCGATCACGCTGCCGCCAGCGGCGACGATGTCCTTGCCGCCGCGCATGCCGTCGGAGCCCATGCCGGTCAGGATCACCGACAGGATGCCGCCCTGCCAGACATCGATCGCGGAAGTGAACATCGGATCCACCGCGGGCTTGCAGAAATTGACCGGCGGCCCGTCGTCGAGCGCAATCGTGGCATCGACGCCGTGGCGCGCGATGCGCATGTGGCGCCCGCCCGGTGCCAGATAGATCTGGCCCGGCTTGATGCTCTCGCCGTCGATCCCCTCATGCGCCGGCCGCTTGCTGGTGCGCGCCAGATGCTCGGCGAGAATGGTCGTGAAGGTCGGCGGCATGTGCTGGGTGATCAACACCGGGAAGCGATCGATCACCGGGCCGATCTCGGCGACCAGCGTCATCAGCGCCTGCGGTCCGCCGGTCGAGGAGCCGATCAGCAGCACCCTGGGCGGCAGCAGGCCGAACGAACGGCGCGTGGCCTGGGCCGGCGCCGGGTGCGCGGCAGCGGGAGCCAGCGGACGCGGTCTATCATGACCGGGCGCAAGCGGCGGACTTGCCGTCATGTGCACCGGGCTGCGCCGCGCCTTGGCGCCGAGGTGACGGATCTTCTGGATCAGGTCGTGGCGGAAGGTTTCCGCGGCGGTGGCCTCGCGCGTGCTTTCCGGCTTCGGAATGTAGTCGGACGCACCGAGCGAGAGTGCCTTCAGGCTGATCTCCGCGTTGCGGCGGGTCAGCGTGGAGGCCATGATGACGACGAGATCGCGCTTCTTCGCCAAGAGCTGCGGCAGCGCCGAGATGCCGTCGAGGTCGGGCATCTCGATATCGAGCACCGCGACATCGGGGTTGATGCGCTCGAGCTGGTTGACGGCATCGAGGCCGGTGCGCAGCGAGGCGACGACCTCCATGTCGGGCTCGGCGCCGATCCAGCGCGAGATCATCCCGCGGATCACCACGGAATCGTCGACCACCATCACCCGCACCTTGTCGGTACGGGTCGATGCCGGGACCGCAGTACTTGTCAACGCAACACTCATGACTTCACCAGCGACGCAACACGACGCACAACAACCGTTGAGCCGAAGGCTTCTGCCGCCGGATCGAACGTAGACCTAAATGAGCCCGACTTCCTGGAACTTCGCGGTGACGATGTCCCGGTCGAACGGCTTCATGATGTACTCGTTGGCACCAGCATGCAGCGCGCGTGCGATATGCGCGACGTCATTCTCGGTGGTGCAGAACACGACCTTGGGCTGATCGCCGCCGGGCATGCGGCGGAGATTGCCGAGAAACTCGTAGCCGTCCATGACCGGCATGTTCCAGTCGAGCAGCACGGCTTCCGGCATCGCGCGCTTGCAGGCCTCGAGCGCCTTGGCGCCGTCCTCGGCCTCGACGATCTGGAAGTCGAGCCCTTCCAGGATGCGGCGGGCGACCTTGCGAATGACGCTTGAGTCATCGACAACAAGACAGGTTCTCATCTGCGACCTCTACTTCCTCATCCCCGGTGGGATGTTTCAGTTCTTCAGTTCGGGCGGCCCTGTTCACGCCGCTTTGGCATCGGGCACGAGTTCGAGCACGCGATCGACATCGAGGACGACCATGAGCTGGCCGTCGAGGCGGTGGACGCCGCCGGCGAGCTTGGCCATGCGGGGATCGAGGTTGACCGGATTGTCCTCGCGGCTGTCGTCGGGCAGCCGCAGCACCTCGCCGATCTGGTCGATCAACAGGCCATAGGATTCGCCGCGCTGGTCGACGCCGACCGCCATCGGAGGCTTGCCGTCATCGGCCTTCGGCAGCCCGAGCCGGGCGCGCATGTCGACCACGGTGACGATGCGGCCGCGCAGATTGAGCACGCCGGCGATCTCGCTGGAGGCCAGCGGCACCCGCGTCAGCCGCTCCGGCATGAACACGTCCTGCACCCGCGAGATCGGCAGCCCGAACAGCTGGCCGCCGATCACGGCGGTGACGTATTCGGCCATGGCGCCTTCGCTGGTCTCGGTCTTGCTGGTCATCACTCTTTTCCTTATGCGGCCCGGCGCAGCTCGGCGGTCTGCTCTTTCAGCGCCGCGATCAGCCCGGGACGGTCAAACTTGGCGACATAGTCGTGGAAGCCGGCCTGCCGGCCGCGCTCGATCGCCGCCGGCGACACCATCGCCGACAGCGCGATGATCGGCAGCCCGATCAGATTGTGGTCGCTGCGGATGTTCTCGGCGAACTCGAAGCCGTTCATCTCGGGCATCTCGATGTCGGTCAGCACGACGTCGAAGCTTTGCCCCGAACGCAGCGCGGCGAGCCCTTCCTGCGCGCCGCCCGCGGTCCGGACCTTGTAGCCGGCGGCCTTCAGCACCGGCGCCAGCATGTTGCGGAAGAACGCCGAGTCATCGACCAGCAGCACCGACTGCGCCGAGGCCGACGGGCGCATCTCCTTGCGCGAGAACCAGTCGGCGAACGCCATCGGCAGGAAGTGGCCGACGTCGATCACCTCGGTGGCCTGGCCCTTGATCACCGCCGAGCCGAGGATGCCGTCCTGCGAACCCGCGACCTCGATGTTGAGCCGCTCCTCGACGATGTCGATGATCTCGTCGACCACGAGCCCCATCGAGCGGCCGTCGTCGGCGAACACCAGGATCGGCTGCGAGCCCTGGTTCTGCACCTCGACCCCGGCCATCTGCACCAGCGGCATCAGCTGCTCGCGGTACTGCACCATGTAGCGGCCGTTCGAGAGCTCGATCTTGTCGGTTGCGATCTCTTCCAGCCGGGTGACGAGGCCGAGCGGCACCGCCTTGGGCTGTGAGGAGCCGGCGCGGAACACCAGCAGCGAGGTCAGCTGCTCGCCGCTTGCGGCATGCGCCGCGGCATTGTCGTCGGCAAGGTCATGGGCCGAGGAGCCGGACGCGCCGAGCGCTTTTGCAATCCCGTTGGGGTCGATGATCATGATCACGGCGCCATCGCCCAGAATGGTGTTGCCGGAGAACATGTCGATGTGCCGCAGCTTGGTCGACATCGGCTTGACCACGATCTCCTCGGTGTGGAACACGCCGTCGACCACGATGCCGAAGGTCTGGCTGCCCACCTGCGTGACCACGATGAAGCCGTTCTCGGCATCCGTGGAGGTCGCGCCGTCGTCGATCTTGAGCAGCTTCTTGAGGTGGATCAGCGGCAACAGCTTGTTGCGCAGCCGCAAGACCGCGGTGTCCTTGATCCGCTCGATGCGGTGCTCGGAGTTGGCGCGGGCCCGCACCAGCTCGACCACAGACAATTGCGGAATCGCAAAGCGGTCGCCGCCGGCTTCCACGATCAGCGCGGAGACGATCGCCAGGGTCAGCGGGATCTTGATGGTGACGGAAGCGCCCTCGCCGGCCACGCTCTTGATGTCGATGGTGCCGCCGATCTGGTCGATATTGGTGCGCACCACGTCCATGCCGACGCCGCGGCCGGACACCGAGGTGACCTGCGCGGCGGTCGAGAAGCCCGGCGCGAAGATGAACTTGTGGATCTGGGCCTCGGTCATCTTCTCGAGCTCGGCCTCGGTGACGAGACCGTTCTGGAGCGCCTTGGCCTTGATCCGCTCGGTGTTGAGCCCGCGGCCATTGTCGGCGATGCAGATGATGATGTGGCCGCCCTCGTGATAGGCCGAGAGGCGAATGGTGCCCTGTTCCGGCTTGCCGGCCGCGACCCGCTCGGCGGTGGTCTCCAGCCCATGATCGGCGGAGTTGCGCACCATGTGCGTCAGCGGATCCTTGATCAGGTCGAGCACCTGGCGGTCGAGCTCGGTGTCGGCGCCGTGCATCTCGAGCTCGATCTGCTTGCCGAGTTCGCCGGAGAGGTCGCGGACGATGCGCGGCAGCTTCTGCCAGGCATTGCCGATCGGCTGCATGCGCGTCTTCATGACGCCTTCCTGCAGCTCGGCGGTGACGTTGGAGAGCCGCTGCAACGGCACCTTGAACTCGGTGTCCTCGTTGCGGCGGGAGATCTCCAGCAGCTGGTTGCGGGTCAGCACCAGCTCGGAGACCATGGTCATCAGGTGTTCGAGGGTGTCGACATTGACCCGGATCGACTGGTTGGCGATCTTGTCGCCTTCCTGGACGTCCTCACCCGCGGCCTTGCGGGCCGGCTTCTTCGCAGCCTCAGCGGGCTCAGCGGCGGCGGGCGCAGCGACGGGCTTCGCGGCCGGCGCCGGCGCGGCGACTTCGGTCTCGGTCTCGCGGAAGGCGCGCTCGAGCTCGTCGAGCGAGACCTCGCCCGGACGCAGCGCACGCTCCAGCGTCTGCACCACCAGCGTGCCTTCGGTCGCCGCCTGGGTCATCGCCGCTTGCACGGACGGAGCTTCAACGACCGGCACATCTTCTTCAGCAACGGTCGCACCAGCAGCCATCGCCGCCATGCCGTGCTCGACCATCGCCTCGAGCTGATCGATCAGGTCGCGGTCGTTGCCCTCGGGCTCGGCCTCGGTCGCCTCCAGCCCCGCAAGGATCTCCTTGATGCGGTCGATCGAGGACAGGATCAGCGTCACGGCTTCCGCCTTCACCGGCATGCCGTCGCGGAATTTGCCCATCAAGGTCTCGCCGGCATGCGCCAGCGCCTCGAGCCGCGGCAGCCCGAGGAAGCCGCAGGTGCCCTTGATGGTGTGCACCAGGCGGAAAATGTTATCCAGGATCTTCGCGTTGTTCGGATCCTGCTCGAACTGCACCAGCTGGTTGTCGACCGTATCCAGGCTCTCGCTGCTCTCCGTCAGGAACTCGCGCAACAGATCGTCCATGGATAGGTCCCCTCAAGGTGCTACGGAACGCTCGCCGTGCATGGATAACTTGGCCGGCTTCACGGCGACGTTAATTTTGCCGTCCGTGCAAATACGGACGATGAAGCGCTTCAGCAGTTCGACGACGCATCACGACATCACGGCCGGTCTCACAAGGACAGGCCTTACCACCCGGACGGGAAAGAGGCCGTTCCATCGGTCATCGCAATTTGAACTAATTGGAATTGAGGACCGCTAAGTCGCGCAAAACGCTCGCGCCATGATGACCGCCTGCATCCGAACGCGATCGCCCATTGGTTGAACCCGGCGGGATGGTTAAGCGCAGCCAAAGCAAAAGGCGGCGGAGTTTCCTCCGCCGCCTCGATAGTCGATGTCTGTCGCGGCTACGCTTAGCGGAGCAGCTGCAGCACGCTCTGCTGCGACTGGTTGGCCAGCGCCAGCGCGGACACCGCGATCGACTGGCGGGTCGACAGCGCCTGGCTGTTGGCCGCTTCCTCGTTGGTGTCGGCCAGCGTCAGGTTGGACGAGCCGGTCTGCAGCACGTTGATCAGGTTCTTCGAGAAGTCCTGGCGGATCTGCACGATCGACAGGTTCGAACCGAGGGTCGAAGCCTGGGTGCGCAGCAGGCCGCTCGCGTTGTTCAGCGTCTTCAGCGTGGCGTTGGCCGAAGCGTTGTCCACGAAGTCCGTGCCGGCCACCAGCTTGGTGAGGTTGAGGCCGGTGGCGTCGAAGGTCACGCCCTGGATCTTCAGCGTCGAGGAGCCCGTCTCGTTGAAGGTCAGCTTGAGCTGATCGCCATTGAGCAGGTTGATGCCGTTGTACGACGCGTCCTGGGCGGTCGTGGTGATCTGGTCCAGGATGTTGTTGTACTGGTTGACCAGGTTGGCGCGGTTCGCCAGCGCGGTCGGGTCCTGCACCGGAGCGCTGCCCGTGAGGCCGTTGAACAGCTTGCCGGCGCCGGCAGCCGTGCCGCCGATCGTGCCGATGGTCGCCGAAGCGGCATCGTTGGTGGTGCTGATGGTGAGCGCACCGGCCGCGCTGAGCGAGGCCTGCAGATTGTTGGCCGCGAGTGCGGCGTTCAGGTCGTTGAGGGACTTCACCTTGCCCGTGCCGGTGCCGAAGGTGATGTTGGTCGCAGTGCCGTTGCCGGTCGCGCCGATGGTCAGCGTGAGGGTGTCCAGCGGACTCGCGCCAGCCGTGCCGTTCGCGGTCGCCGTCGCACCGGCCGGGAGACCGAGCTGCGTCGCGTCGCCCGAGCTGAACGTACCGACGGTGAGCGAGTCCGCGGCGCCGGCGGTGTTGGTGCTGGTGAGGACCAGCTTGCCGGTGCCGTCGATCGAGGCGGCGACCTTGGCGCTGGCGCCGACCTGCGTGTTGATGGCGTCGCGAACCTGGGTGGCGGAGTAGTTCGTGCCCGAGTTCAAGGTCACAGTCTGGCTGTTGATCTGGAACGTCAGGTTCGCGCCGGCCGCGGTAAGGTCGATGCCGGTATAGGCCGCGGTGCTGGTGAGGGTTGCATTGGTCGGGGTCGCGGTGCCGAGCAGGTTGTCGGCGGTCGCGCCGGGGATCGCGGCGGTCGTCACCGACGACTTCGCGGAATAGCCGACGGCAGCCTGCAGGGCCTGGTTGGCGACCGACTTGGCGCTGTCGACGAGCTTCTGCAGCGAGGTGATGCCGGTGTTGGCGGCCTGCAGCACCTGCACGCCGTTGCCGATGCCGTCCAGCAGGTTGTTGATGTCACTGGCGCGGTTGTCGAGCGACTGCGCCGTGAAGAAGTTGGTCGGATTGTCGAGAGCAGTGTTGACCTTCTTGCCGGTGGACAAGCGGTTCTGCGTGGTGGCGAGCAGGTCAGCGGTCGACTGCAGCGAAAGCAGGTTTTGACGGACCGATGCCGAAAGAACGATGCCGGACATACTGGATACCCTTCTGGATGAACACGATTGACGCGACGCCGTAAATTTCGCACGGCGACCCACGCCACACTGGTCCGTCCGCGCTACCCGTTCGTTAAAGGGCTGGTCCGTACAAATACCCAGAACGGCCTTGCCTGTGATTCGACCGGCAGCCGGCGCGACGGTTGACCGCGGCAGCGCACGTTCGGCGCCGGACCGACGTCATGGCCGCGAATTTCGTGCGCATGTGCAGGACTTGCGACATCCCGGCGCGGCCGGCCCTTCGCGTCGATAGCCGGCGTTGCCAGTCATCACGATGCAAAGTCCGGCGAGGAACAGAGTTAATGGAAATCAATAAATGAGAGACAAATTCGCGCCCGTGTCTCGCGCCGCGCGAATCGACGCCGATCACCGGTGCCGGCGACGGCCACGTCGTCTGCCCTCTAGAGGGTATAGTTTCAACACTACAACCCTTGTGCAATTGGACAGGCAAGCTATGTTCGCAATCATTCCACACGCCAAGAGTAGGTGATGCGAGACCGTAAGTGCTCCCGCCCTCGGCAGGAGCACCAATGTCCGCGGTATCGCGTCCGCCCAATCGTCTGTTGCAAGCACTTCCCTCCACGGAGTACGCGCAGCTTCATCCCCTTCTGGAAACCGTCGACCTGACCAGGGAAACGGCGCTCGCCGATGCCGGCGCGCCGGTGCAGCGGGTTTATTTTCCGCATAGCGGCGTGGTCTCGATGATGATCAATCTGTCCGACGGGCAATCTGTCGAAATTGCAACCATTGGTCGTGACGGCGTCGTGGGCGCGTCTGCCGCCCTGCACGAGCGGCCGCTGCTTGCCGACGCAATTGTTGTGGTGCCAGGCTCGGCCTCGATGGTGCGTGCGGAGGATTTCCGCGAGGCAGCAGATCGCAGCGCGGATTTCCGGACCCTGGTTGCGCTCTATGAGCAGGCGCTGATGGCGCAGACGCAACAATCCGTCGCCTGCAATGTTTCCCATCCGGTGGAGGCACGGCTGTCGCGTTGGCTGCTGCGCGCGCGCGATTTGTGCGGCAGCGAGGCGTTGCCGCTAACCCAGGAGATGCTGGCGCAGATGATCGGTGTCCGGCGCAATGCGGTTTCGATTGTCGCACATGGGTTTCAGCAGGCCGGCATCCTGCGTTACAGCCGCGGTCATATCGAGATCACCGATATCGACGGCCTGCGGAAGGCGGCGTGTGAATGCTACACGACGGTCAAGGCGCACGCCGAACGATTGATCGGGCCGGAAGACTGACCGGCGCACCGCCCTGCCCCGACTGTGACCGGCCGGACAACGCGAATGTGCGGCGATAGGTCTATTCCTATTGGAACCAAGACATGTTTCCATTGGAACCCTGGCGTGCCAGAATAGGTTGCAACGACGTCCAGCCGCACGTCAGCCCTGGGCCCAGAGACAAGCTTTGCCGGTAGGCTGGAGGTTGCTTTGGAAACGGTTCCTCGATCACCCAACGGATTCCTGGCGTCGCTCTCGGCAAGCGATTTCGAATTGATTCGGCCGCATCTGCGGACCGTCGACCTCGCGACCGATTCGGTCCTGGTCGAGACCGACGAGATGCTCAAGCGGACATACATGCCGCACAAGGGCGTGATCTCGCTGGTGGTCAAGCTGGCAAGAGGCGAGCGCGTGCAGGTCGCGATGGTCGGCCGCGACAGCATTTATGGCGCGTTCGCCCCGCTCGTCGAAGGGCCCGTCCTCAATAACGCCACAGTGCTGGTGCCCGGCATCGCCTCGACCGTGGAACTCGAGCCGTTGCGCGCAGCTGCCGGCCAGAGCCCGACGCTTCGCGCGCGATTGATCCGGCATGGGCTCGCCGTCTATGCCCAGATCCAGCAGACCGCCGGCTGCAACGCCGTGCACACCGTGGAGTCACGGCTGGCGCGATGCCTGCTGCACACGCGCGATCTCTCCGGCAGCAACAAGATCGTCCTGACGCAGGAGGCGATGGCGCAGATGATCGGTGCGCGCCGCAACAGCGTGTCGCTGGTCGCGCATACCTTGCAACAGGCCAATTTCATCCACTACAGCCGCGGGCACATCGAGATCACCAACGCGGATGGGCTGATCAGGACCGCGTGCGAATGCTACGCCGCGGTCAAGGCGCAATATGCGAGACTGCTGAATTGTCAGGAAGTCGGCCGCTAGAGTTGGTCATCTTGCCGCGTTGTCTTCGCGCGACCCCGCACCCGCTTCGCTCGAAAGCGCTCTGACCGCCGTGCAAGCCGTACTTCTACGGCGTGCGATTTTCACCGTCGGATAACGCTGCATCCGCACAGTTGCGTGGACGCACGGGGGAGCCGATGTTCACGTACCAGACGACCGACCGGAAGGAAGCCCGGCGCTTCCGCATGGCTCAGTTCAACGGCCGGACCGCGACCATACGGTCGGCCGGCGCGACCGTCACGGGACGCGTGCGCGCGATCGTCGAAAGCAAGTCTGGCGCGACGGCGGCATGGGTGGTCACGATCGTTCCGGATGAGCCGAAGGCGGCCGCGCCGGCCGCGCGGCTCGCGCCGCGCCTGTGCTTCGCCGCGGAAGACGATTTCTGAGAACCGGGTTCTAACGAACCGAACGGGGTTCTGGATTGCAGTTTTGGCGCGTCTTCTTGACGCGAACCACTCCGCTTGAAAACGCTCTATGCGGAATGCAGCAAGGCCTTGCGGACGAGATCGGCGGTGTTGCGCGCGCCGAGCTTGCGCATGGCCTCGGCGCGATGGCTCTCGAACGTGCGCGGGCTGATATTCATCCGCAGCGCGCCCTGCTTGTTGGAACAGCCGTCGCTGATCAGGCTGAGCACTTCCCGCTCGCGCTTGGTCAACGGCTTGCGGCCGGCTTCCGGCGCGAACATGACATCCGGCGACCTGGAGCCTGCCGGCTTGTCGTCGCCCGGCGGCTTGAGATCGACGGCCGGGACGGCATTGGGATAGAGGTCGGAAATCTGCTTCAGCATCGCGGACACGCGCTCGGTCTGCTCGAGCGCGTTCTCGATCACCTGCCGCAGATAGACGCCATTGCCGGGCGCGTGCGCGAATTGCTGACTGTGCTGTTTGAGCTCATTCATATAGAGCAACAGCGCCGTCACCGGCCCATTGAACTGCCGGACAATCGCGGCACCGGCGTCGGCCTGCGGCCGCAGCGCTGCGGTTCCCTGAGTCTCGAGCGGCTGCGGCTCAGGCGGCTGCGGCTCGAGCGTCGCGGTTCCACCCATCCATGCCGGAAGGCGCGCCTCGGCTCGATTGTCATGTTGCGTCATAGGTATGGTTTACCAATGGTGAACTTGTGGCCGCGTTAACACGGGACTCCGTAAAACTACGGGTGACGCAACTGTGACCTCGGGCCCCGACCTGCCAAGCAGGCGCAGATTACCGCTGATTTGGCAACGAATCTCGCATATTTGAGTCGAATTACAGTATTCTTACGGGACGGGTGGGCTCGGGTGCCATCGGCGAGATTCTCGGCCTGGCGTTGACCTTCAACAGGCCAGCCGTTTCCGGCCCCCTGGTTCCGGATTGAAAAGGGCCGGAATTCGCGGCCCGGCATCGCCTCAGGGGCGCCGGAGCCGAAGGAATTTCTGCAGGAACCGCCCCGAAAGAACGAACCTGAACCACCAATACGCCATTCGTCGGGTCGTCATCGATCATCCCTCTCGGCATCGGGATAGGGTCGGCATACCGCATGCGGGCGCGCGCACCTATGAGACGGTTCACATCAACCGAGCCGCATCGGGTGCGCATTGGGCCGGGATCGGATCAGGCGAATGTCAATTTACAGACCCGACAGGCGTCGCGATGATCGCCGCCTCTCGATCAGCAAGGGCGCGGCCATGAAGCGAGGGCGGAACGGGTCCTGGATATCCTGGATGACGATTGCGGCGCTCGCCGCGGCACTGCTGCTTGGCGCAGGCGCGCGGGCCCAGACTCCGCCGACCAGCGATGCAACGCCGACGCCCGACAACGCGGTCATGCTCACCATCTTCTTCAAGCATGATCAGTCACGCCCGCTCGGTGAGCTCAATGCCCAACTTGAGCGGCAGGGCTTCTACAAGGCGTTTCCGCCCGAGGGGGTCGAGGTCGTCAGCTGGTACGTGATGATGGGGATCGGCCAGGTGGTGACGCTGCGGCTGCCGGCATCGCGGCTGCGCGAGGTCAACCGCGTGATCGAGAACAGTGCCTGGGGCGCCTACCACACCGAGTTCTACCCGACCTATGACTACAAGGCGGTCGGGATCGGCAATCATGAAAAAGCAAAGCAGTAGCTGGTCGCATCGAGACCGATGCCGGGAGTCACGGCCGCGCGCCGGACTTGCCGGTTTTGACCGAAGACCGGGCTAGCGATTGAATCCGATCCACCGCCTATGCGTGGGCCCGCGAGCGCTGGCTCAATCTCTTTGCCAGTGTCCGCAAATCCTCGGCGCGCCCGCTGCAAAGCAGCCGGCTGAATTCGTCAGGATCGATGGAGGCAGGCGGAAAATCGGCTGGTTTGCTTGCGGCCCGGCGTAGCCAGGTCAATCGGAAGAGACGCTTGAGCATCTTCATGGTTGTCAGCCCCGATGAGCGTCATTGTTAAATCGCGGCAATGAAATTTGGTTCCACCTCATGTGGTCGCTCGGCGCGGAATTTCGTTCAATGC
>NZ_SMYJ01000029.1:0-116189 GCF_009720285.1 Bradyrhizobium sp. BR2003 | reverse complement strand
CGCCACCGAAGTCGCTTGGCTTCTCGTCGCCCATCTCAGGCTCCTGACCAGACGCCTGGCCAGGCTCCAACACGCTTTTTGAGTCAGACTCTGAGGTGCGAGCGGAGCGAGCCTCGAAGGATGGGCCGCAGGCCGTGCACCGTTCGAGGCTCGCTGACGCGAGCACCTCAGGATGACGGGACAACCAGTGTCAGCTGGGCGACTACTTCGCCAATTCCCTTGAGCGCCTTGTCGCAGCGGCGATGGCGCGGGTCATCAGCGGCTGCATGCCGTCATTCGCCATTAGCACCTCCAGTGCGGCGGCGGTGGTGCCGCCGGGCGAGGTGACGTTCTGCCGCAGGATCGCGGAGGGCAGATCCGAGCGATGGAGCAATTCGCCGGAGCCGGCGACGGTCGCGCGGGCCAGCGTGGTCGCGAGCTGCTCGGGCAGGCCGGCCGCAACGCCGGCACGCGCGAGCTCCTCGGCGAGCAGGAACACATAGGCCGGGCCCGAGCCGGAGACCGCGGTCACCGCGTCCATCAGGCTCTCATCGTCGACCCATTCGACGAGCCCGGTTGCTTTCAGCAGCGCATCGGTCATCGCGCGCTGCGCGGCGGTGACGCGCTTCGACGGTACCGCAACGGTGATGCCGCGGCCGATCGCCGCCGGCGTGTTCGGCATCGCGCGCACCACCGCGCCGCCGACAACCTCTTCCAGCGCTGACATGGTCGTGCCGGCCATGATCGAGACCACGAGCGTCGAAGGGCCGACGAAGGACTTCAGCGCCGCGCCGGCGTCGCGGAATGATTGCGGCTTCACCGCGACGACAAGGGTGTCGACCGTGCCGAGATCCTTCGCCTGCGGATTGAGCCGCACGCCCTTTGCGGCAAGTGCGGAGATCTCCGGCGAGAGATGCGGGTCGATCACCGCGACACGCTCGGGTGCAAGCCCCTGCGCGAGCCAGCCGGTCAGCATGGCGCCGCCCATCTTGCCCGCGCCCGCAAGCGCGATGGTGCCGGTCGTATCAGTCAAGGCGCTGCTTGTGCTCACAGGTGGCTCCACAAACTCTGCGTCGTCCCGGCGAAGGCCGGGACCCATAACCACAAGCGGTTCTAGTAAAGTGAAGCGGGAGCCACAAGCTGGCAAATGTCATTGCCGGGTTTGACCCGGCAATCCATCAGAATGAAAGCAGGCTTATCGGATGGATGCGCGGGTCGAGCCCGCGCATGACGATTGAGTCCGTGGAGCTTACGCCTCGCCCTCGGTGTCGAACATCGCCGCGGCCATCGCCTCGGCGGTCGACTTGCCGGCCCACACCACGAACTGGAACGCCGGATAGTAGCGCTCGCAGGCGTGGATCGCGTTGACCACCATGGCCTCGCACTGTGCGGTGGAGGCGGTGAGGCCGCCCGGCAGCACCAGCGCCTGACGGTGCATCACCATGCCGGTGTGGGTCCACAGGTCGAAATGGCCGACCCACAATTGTTCGTTGATCGCGGCGACCAGCCGCTGCA
This sequence comes from Bradyrhizobium sp. BR2003, assembly GCF_009720285.1. Classification (NCBI taxonomy): domain Bacteria; kingdom Pseudomonadati; phylum Pseudomonadota; class Alphaproteobacteria; order Hyphomicrobiales; family Nitrobacteraceae; genus Bradyrhizobium; species Bradyrhizobium sp. BR2003. Next base: position 114,695 of record NZ_SMYJ01000029.1, on the reverse strand, counting down.
CCTCGGCGCGGCGCGCCTGCGGCATCTTCATGTCGAAGGCGCAGGCGAGATGCAGCGCCTCGATCTCGCCCATCCAGGTGAACGAGAGCTGATAATCGATCCAGTCTCCCTTGGAGACGATCGTCACCTCGTCTTCGCCGGAACGCTCGAACGCCCAGTTGTTGTCGGTGGCGATATCCTCGACCACCGCAAGCGGGTTGTTCCGGGAATCGATAATGCTTTCGAGGAGGGACATGCCGTCTCGGACCTTGTTCTTATGATCGCTTGATACGCACACGGAAGCCGGCACTTGCGACATACTGCGTCGTGGCCGAGTGCAGTTCCTTGACCGGGCTTCCGGATGCCCCTGGACCTGACGCCGATGAAGTGATGTGATTTGCGGAATCCGCGCAACCGCACGCCGAGTCCGTCCACAGCCAAAGCGCGCATCGTCCACAGCTGATCTCCGCCACATCTGTGATTTTGAGAACAAATCGGAATCTAAGCGTTCGCGTAACGCTTTGTTAACCATTTGCCGGCGCTTCGCCGCGCCTGTGAATCAGTCGTCTGGCCCTCACATCAACCTCGCAGAGCCGCAACGCGCTCATGGGGACATGCCGTTTCCCCATGCGAAAGGCCTTGCCCGGCCGTCGCGCTTTGGTCATATTTCGTCTCAGGCACGTCCATCCCGGGCGTGCCGAGTTCTCAGGGCGGGGTGAAAATCCCCACCGGCGGTAAGGGTGATGAGCCCAAGCCCGCGAGCGCCTTCCTTCCGCGAAGCCGGGGGAAGGGTCAGCAGATTCGGTGCAATTCCGAAGCCGACGGTTACAGTCCGGATGAAAGAGAACGGTTGCGGCAGCCAACGCGATTTTCGCGTGGGCTCGTGTCGTTGTCCGTGTGCCCTGATTCTGGTCCTGAAAGAGGAAAGCCATGAATCAGATGTTGCAAGACCAAGACGTTCAAGCCTCTCAAGTCCAAACCCCCCAGGCAGAAGGCGCTCCCGATACGCCGGCAAATCCGCCGACGCCGGAGCATCCGCACTTCGCAAAGCCGCAGCGCGTTGCCTTCGTGCAGTCGTCCTGGCATCGCGACGTGGTGGAAGAGTGCCGCATCTCCTTCCTGAAGGAGATCGAGGCACGCCACATCACCAATGTCGACGTGTTCGAGGTGCCGGGCTCGTTCGAGATTCCGCTGCATGCGCAGCTGCTGGCGAAGACGCGCCGCTACACCGCGATCGTCGCGGCCGGGCTGGTCGTCGATGGCGGCATCTACCGCCACGAATTCGTCGCCGATACCGTGATCAAGGCGCTGATGGATGTGCAGTTGCGCACCGAGGTGCCGGTGTTCTCGGCGGTGTTGACGCCGCAGCAATTCCACGAGACCGAGGTGCATTACGAGTTCTTCCGTAAGCACTTCGTGATCAAGGGGATCGAGGTCGCGGAAGCCTGTGCCAACACGCTGCTCAGCCTCGAGCGGCTGCGCGGCCAGGTCGCGGCGGGAATCCCTGGTTAGCATCGGCGGAAAAGCGATTCCGGCATGCGTGCCGGGATCGCTCTCGCCTGCGGCGCGTTCGGTTATGCTTGCGGCATAAAACCAAAACGCGCGGGAGGCGCTCATGACCGAACAACATTCCTCTGACTGGCTCGGCCTGTCTGGCCGCGTTGCCGTCGTCACCGGTGGAGGCGGCGGCATCGGCCGCGCCACTGCCGTCAGTTTCGCGCGCGCCGGCGCCAGGGTTGCCGCGCTCGATCGCGACGAGCGCTCCCTGGCGGAGACCAAGGCAACGCTTCGCGAGTTCGGCGACGGTCATCTCGTCGCGAGCTGCGATACGACCAGCGAGGACAATGTCGCGGCAGCCGCCGATGCCGTCGCGCACACGCTTGGTTCATGCGACATTCTCGTCAACACCGCGGCGGTGCTGCGCCCGGGCGGGCTCGATACGCTCGCGCTCGCGGAATGGAATGCGGTGCTGGCGGTCAATCTCACCGGCTATTTCATCTGCGCGCAGGCGTTCGGCCGCCAGATGCGCAAGGCCGGACGCGGCAGCCTTATCCACGTCGCCTCGATCGCCGCCAGCAATGCGCAAGGGCAGAGCGGCGCCTACAGCGTCAGCAAGGCCGCCGTCGTAATGCTCTCGCAGCAACTCGCCGCGGAATGGGGGCCGCATGGCATCCGCAGCAATGTGGTGAGCCCCGGCCTTGTCGTGACGCCGATGAGCCAGGCCTTCTACGACACACCTGGCGTCACCGAGCGGCGCACCGCCGTGGTGCCCATGCGCCGGATCGGCGCACCGCAGGACATGGCGGACGCGACCCTGTTCCTGGCCAGCGATCGCTCGTCATACGTCAATGGTGAGGAAATCATCGTCGATGGCGGCTACGCGCGGACGCTGATGAGCCACGTGCCGCGGCCGGGGTTTTGAAGAAGCGCTAGCCGCAAACTCGGTGTCGTCCCGGCCTTGAGCCGGGACTCATAACCCCGAATGCGAATTGATTGACAACGCTGGAGCCACAGCCTTCGCAACAACAAAGGCCTGTGGTTATGGGTCCCTGCTTTCGCAGGGACGACAGTGAGTATTGGTCTAATCGAACAGGCTCGAGACCGACTCTTCCGCCGCGGTGCGACCGATCGCTTCGGCGATCAGGCCGGCGATCGAGATCTGGCGGATGTTCGGCGCCTTGTTGACGGCCTCGGTCGGCAGGATCGAGTCGGTGATGACCAGTTCCTTCAGCCGCGACGAGGCGATGCGCGCGGCGGCGCCGCCGGACAGCACGCCGTGGGTGATGTAGGCCGAGACCTCCTTGGCGCCGTGCGCGATCAGCGCCTCGGCCGCATTCACCAGCGTGCCGCCGGAATCGACGATGTCGTCGACCAGGATGCAATTGTAGCCGGCGACGTCGCCGATCACGTTCATCACCTCGGACTCACCCGGGCGCTCGCGGCGCTTGTCGACGATGGCGAGCGGGGTGTTGATGCGCTTGGCGAGGCCGCGGGCACGCGCCACGCCGCCGACGTCGGGCGACACCACCATCACCTTGGCGAGGTCGAACTTCTCTCTGATGTCGCGCACCATCAGGGGTGCCGCGAAGAGATTGTCGGTCGGGATGTCGAAGAAGCCCTGGATCTGGCCGGCGTGCAGGTCGAGCGTCATGACGCGGTCGACGCCGGCGCGTGAGATCAGGTTGGCGACGAGCTTGGCCGAGATCGGCGTGCGCGAACCGGATTTCCGGTCCTGGCGGGCATAGCCGAAATAGGGCACCACCGCGGTGATGCGCCGCGCCGAGGCACGGCGCAGCGCGTCGGTGATGATCAACAGTTCCATCAGATTGTCGTTGGCCGGATACGACGTCGACTGCAGGATGAACATGTCCGAGCCGCGGATGTTCTCCTGGATCTCGACGAAAATCTCCATGTCGGCGAAGCGCCGGACCACGGCCTTGGTCAGTTCGATGCCAAGTCCCTTGGCGATGTCCTGCGCCAGCGCAGGATTGGAGTTGCCGGCGACGAGTTTGATTGATCCGTTCTTTGCCGACATCGATGCTTCCCCCCGCGCCTTGCTGGATACGACGTTCAGCATCTCAAGTCCTTACAGAACCGGCGGGTTTTCGGTGCGCGAGGGAATATCAGGCAGGCGCCTCCGATGGCAACCCATTAGCCGGCTTTGGCCGCCGTTTTCCTGGGCAAAAAACGCATTTCCCCGGGAGATAACGGGGTTTTAGTCGGCGGAATAGCCGAGCGCCACGGTCTCGGGCGCGGCAGGGGCCGGGGCGCTTGCCACCGTGGGCCCGCGCAGGTCCGGTGCCGAGGCGGGCGCGGGGCTGTCCGCCGGGCCGCCATTGAGCATGCTGGAGAGGCCGCTGAAGCCGGCCTGGGCGATCTTGCGCAGCACCAGGTCGTCGGCGGCGGCCCAAGCGTCGCGGCCGGGCTTGCCGGCGGGCTCCTCGCCGGAGAGCCGCAGCGCGCGTTGCTGGTTGCTGTCGTAGACGTCCCACACCCACGAGATCATGGTGCGGCCGCGCACCACCTGCGCCGACAAATAGCTGCGCACGCGATAGGCGGCAGCGTCCTGGCGCGACACGATCGACAGGCTGCGCAGCTTGGACTCGCTGTCGAGCACGCCGACCATACGGTCGAACACCTGCGGCGGCGGGCCATCGATCGATTCGAACGCAACGGTTGCGCCGCTGCTTGCCGGCGTGGCCATGGCGTAGGAGTCGGCCACGTTGCCGCCGGCCGCGCAGCCGCCAAGCGCGCACGCGATCGCGAGCCACGTGCCTGCGATCGCGGCACGCGCGGCTGTCCCAGTTTGAAACTGGCGGTTCGACGCTTCCCTCATTGCGTCCTGCGATATCGTTAAAACGGCTTAACGTCTAGGGCAGGACGGCCACAGCACTTAACCGATCCGGGCGGCGCGCCACGAGGTTTCGGATTTCCCTGCTCAGTCAGAGAGATGGTGCCGCATGGCTGCGGTGATCCAGGCCCATTCGCGGTTCGGGCTCGCGTCCGGCGATTGCCCGCGCATGATGGCGACGAGCTCCCAATAGCGCGCGGCCCGCGCGTCGTGCAGCGCATATTTGCCGCGAATCCAGTTGCGGAATTCCAGATCAGGTTTTCGCTTCAGCAATCGCGCCGATGTTTCCAGCCAGTCGCGCGCCAGCGCCTGGCCGGCCTCCGACGTCGGGCCGAGGTCGCGCGCGATGATCTCCCTGGCTCTCGCCAGCACGATTTCGTTGGCCGCTTGCCAGGCGGCGAGATCCAGCACGTGGTGATTCCAGACGTCCTCCGCGTTGGCGCGGATGTTGGCGACGAGGGAAGGGTCGCTCAGCATCTCCGAAAGCTCGATCCAGGCATCGCACTGCTCGGGCGTCGGCTCGTCGGGCAATTCGGGCACGCTGGTCTCGATCATCTGCCGGATCCATTTCCGGTCGATGTTGATGCCGTCGGACACTTTCTCGAAGAAGCGCTCGACGACATTGCGGCGCTCGGTGCGGGACAGCTGCGTCATGGTCAGGAATCTCCTCAAATCTGCTTCGGTGAGTTGCGGTGAACGCAACGCAGCCCGCAGGGCCGAGGCGACGCGGCGCTGGGCCGCGATCTCCGCTTCCAGCGTCTCGAGGCGAAGCCGCAGCGCCTCGACCAGCGAGAGTTCCTTGGTCAGGACCTCACGGATGGCATCGAGACCGAGCCCCGCATCGCGCAGGCAGCGGATCAGGTCGAGGCGTACCAGTTCGCCTTCGGTGAAGACGCGATAGCCGCTCGCTGTGCGGCCGGCCGGCGGCAGCAACCCCTGGTCCGAATAGAAGCGGAGCTTGCGGACGGAAATTCCGCTGAGCCGCGCCGCCTCGCCGATGCTGTAGGTGCGTTGTGTCATGCGCCGCTTGTCCGGTCTCCAGCAGGTGGAGAGTCAAGACGCTTGTCGCACAAAAATCGCCCGATTTTATTCTGACGCGTTTTCCTCACCGCGAACCGGTATCCACTTCGCGGGAAAACGCTCTGGATGCCGGGCGTCAGCTTTCCAGCGCGATGGCGTGAACGAGCCGGCCGTAATCGGCTTCCTTGCGGTGCACGGAGCGGCGGTAGCTGAAGCAGCGCTCGTCGGAATAGGTGTCGATGCCGAGATCGTCGATCATCAGCACGCCGGCATTTTCCAGCCGCATGCGGATGAAGCCGGCAAGATCGAACATCGCGTGTCCGTCGCGTTCGGCGGGCATGAAGAACATGCCGTTCTCCGCATCGGCCTCGATGAAGCGTTCGACGAATTCGTTGCCGACCTCGTAGGACTCCTTGCGGATCAGCGGGCCGATGGCGGCGACGATGCCGCCGCGCTCGGCGCCGAGCTTCTCCATCGCGTCGATGGTCGATTCCAGCACGCCGGTCAGCGCGCCCTTCCAGCCGGCATGCGCCGCGCCGATCACCCGCGCATTGGGATCGACGAACAGGATCGGGCCGCAGTCGGCGGTCGTGACCGAAATCGCAAGGCCCTCGGTGCGGGTGACGAGCGCGTCCGCCTTCGGGCGCGCGGCGCCGTTCCATGGACCGGTCACGACCACGACGTCAGGCGAGTGAACCTGATGCACGCTGACGAGGTGATCGAGCGGCACGCCGAGCTGCTCCGCCATCCGCCGCCGGTTCTCCGCGACCTTGGCCGGATCGTCGCGCGAGCCGAGCCCGCCATTCAGCGCGGCATAGATGCCCTCCGACACGCCGCCCTCGCGCGAGAAGAAGGCATGGCGCAGGCCCGGAATGGCCGACAGCAGCGGTGATCCCAATGTCATTGTTCGGTCTCGTCAGGCTGATCGCTCAATCCGGCGATCGAGGTGAGGCGCGGGTCGGAGATGGCCATGACCTTGAACATCGAGCCCATCCCGCCGCGCCCGGAATCGGTCAGCCGCTTCAGCGCGCCGGCAATGTCGGCGGAGACTTCGGGGCTTGCTTTCGCCATCAGCCCGGCGGCGCGAGCCTCGACGCCGAGGCGCTTGAGGAAGTCGCCCTGCGTCGCCGGTCCGTGGACGCGCGCGCCGACATCCTCGGCGGCCCGCGCCAGGGCCTGGAAATCGACATGCGCGGTCACATCGGCCTGTCCCGGGTTCTTCAGCGGGTCGGCGAAGCTGTGGCGCGCGATCGCCTGGAAGGTGTCGCCGGCATCGCTGCGCAGATGGCCGTAATCGATGATCAGCGCGGCGCCGTCCTGGTCGCGCAGCCGCGTAGCCAGCTTCATGATCTCGTTGTCGGGCCGCCATTCGAACACCGCGCCGAGCGGGGCGGCGCGCACCAGCGGCGGCAGCAGCACCTCGAAATGCGGTGTCGGCTCGGGGGCGGGAGCGAAATACAGGTTGCCGTTGGCATCCATCCCGACCGTGCGCTCGTGCCAGCCGGTCTCGCGGCGGACCATCTGGTGGATCGGCAGCACGTCGAAATATTCGTTGGCGAGGATCACCGCCGGTCCCTCGGGCACGTCGTCGATGCTGTCGTGCCAGGTGATGTTGCGCACGCCCGTCAGCGTCGCGTACTGCTTCTCGCGCAGCACCGGATTGACCTCGACGAGGTGGATGCTGAGCGACTGGTACAGCGGCGGCAGCACGCGCAACGCGCGCAGCGCGTCCGCCATCATGGTGCCGCGGCCGGGGCCGAGCTCGATCAGGCGGAGCGTCTCCGGCGAGCCGATCGCGCGCCAGATCGAAGCGCTCCACAGCCCGAGCAGTTCGCCGAACATCTGGCTGACCTCGGGCGATGTGGTGAAGTCGCCCTCGCGACCGAGCGGATCGCGCGACAAATAGTAACCGTACCGCGGATGCATCAGGCACAATTCCATGTAGCGCCAGACCGGCATCGGCCCGGACAGCTTGATCAGCTTCCTGATCTCATCCAGCAGCGGGGAGGGTTCGCTCACGGCCTTCCTTGGATTGCACTTGCTTTGGATTGAACTTGTTCAGGTTGAACTCGGCGCCGGACCGTTCGCCCGGCGGCGGACGGCGGCCGCGATGATGATAACGCCGACGATGATCATTGGCACCGACAGCAGCATGCCCATGGTTAACCCGCCCCACAGGAAGCCGAGCTGCGGGTCGGGCTCCCTGAAGTGCTCGCCGATGATTCGGGCAACGCCGTAGATCGCAATGAAGCTGCCGAGGATCAGGCCGGGACGCTTGAGCGCCCCCATCCAGATCATGACGGCCAGCGCCGCAAACAGCACGATGCCCTCGAGCCCGGCCTCGTAGAGCTGGCTCGGATGCCGCGGCAGCGGCCCGCCATTGGGGAAGATCATGGCCCAGGGCAGGCTCGGATCGGCGTGACGGCCCCACAATTCGCTGTTGATGAAATTGGCGAGCCGCCCGAGGAACAGCCCGATCGGCGCGACCGCGGTGGTGATATCGCCGAGCGACAGGATCGGGATGTTGTTGCGGCGGGCAAACAGCATCACCGCTGCGACGCAGCCGAGGAAGCCGCCGTGGAACGACATGCCGCCTTTCCACAGTTCGAGGATTTCGGCCGGATGCGCGATGAAGAAGGGCAAATTGTAGAACAGCACATAGCCGGTGCGACCGCCGACGATGATGCCGATGGTGACCCAGAGGATGAAATCGTCGAGCTGCGGCAGCGTGATCGGCGCCGGGCCGCCCCACAGCCGTTCCTTCTTGATCAGCGAGCGGGCGTAGATCCAGCCCAGTACGATGCCGACGATGTAGGCCAGCGCATACCAGCGGATCACGATCGGGCCGAGCGAGAGCGCGACGGGATTGAATACCGGAAAGTCGATCAGCAGGAACGGCATCGTGCGTCTTGAGACTCAGCTCACGAGGTTGCGGCGGTAAAGCGCCAGCAGCCGCTCCCAGTGGCGTTCGGCGGCGTCGCGGTCATAGACCGGACGCTTGGGGAACGCAAAGCCGTGATGCGTGCCGGGATAGATCTCCACCTCGTTGTTCGATCCCTTCATGCCGGCCTTCACCTGCTCGATGATTTCCTGTGGCGCGTAGATATCGGTCTCGGCGCAGGCGAAATAGAGTTCGGCCTTGGTCTTTTGCGCGGCAAGATGCGGACTGTCGGGCTGGTCGGTCGCCAGATGCGTGCCGTAGACCGAGGCGGCGGCCTTGACGCGATCGCCGAAATGCGTCGCCGCGTTCACCGCATAGCGGCCGCTCATGCAATAGCCGACGGTGCCGATGATCCCGGTGTTGGCGGCCTTCTGCGTCTCGGCATAGGCGAGCAGGCCTTTGGTGTCTTCCATGACCAGCGGAATGTTGAGGGAGTGCATCAGCTCGAACATGCGCTTGCGTTCGGGCGATTCCGGATCGGGATTGATCGGGCCGAGCTCCATCACGCCGGCGCGGTAGTACATATTGGGCAGCATCACATAATAGCCCGACGTGCCGAGCCGGCGCGCCATGTCGCGCAGCTCCTCGCGGATCGCCGGCGCGTCCATGTAGAAGATGACGACAGGGAAGGGGCCGCCGCGCTCGGGATGGGTGATGAAGGTGGTGGTCTTGCCGTCCTTGGTCGGGATATCGACGGTCTCTTCGATCATGGCGTTTCTGCTCGCGTTATGTGTGCGATTTCTGTTGTGAGTTCATACGATTGCAAGGAAACCGCAGCATGACAAGGCAAGCCTCGGGGGGCCTGCCATTCGCGTCGGACTTGAACCGGATGGCTGAGATCGCCATTGTCTTTGGCGCGAGGCCAGTGAACGCGGAGAGTTTTGCGAGATGACCCAGACCAGCAACCGGTTTTTCGATGAGATCGGCCGTCTGATGAACGATGCCGCGGGCGCCGCCCAGGGCGTCAAGCGCGAGGTCGACACGGTCATGCGCAACCAGGCCGAACGGATCCTGCGCGACCTCGACGTGGTCAAGCGCGAGGAATTCGACGCGGTCAAGGACATGGCCCGCCTGGCGCGCGAGGAGAACGAGGCGCTGAAGGCGAGGATCGCCGCGCTTGAGGCCAAGCTCGGCGGTTCGGCCGGCTGAAACGGCACGTAGCCCCGTGTTGGGGCATCAAGAAAAATCCCTTCATTTCCTTGTCATTTCGGCCCTTTGGGGCTAAAAGCCCGCCACGTCCGCGGCCCCCGCACCCCTGGAGGCTTGCTGTGGACCTGAGCATGGGCCGCGCTGCGGCCTTTAACTTTTTAAATACAAGGACTTAACGCTATGGCGACCGTCAAGGAATTGAAGGCGACCGCGCGTCCGAAGAGCGGCAAGGGGGCCGCCCGGGCAGAGCGTCGCGCCGGGAGAGTTCCCGGAGTGATCTACGGAGACAACCAGCCCCCGGTGACCATCTCGGTCGACGATCGTGAACTGCGCCAGCGCATCCTGGCGGGCCGGTTCCTCACCACGCTGTTCGACATCGATCTCGAGGGCAAGAAGCATCGCGTGATTCCGCGCGACTACCACCTCGATCCGGTGAAGGACTTCCCGCTCCATGTCGACTTCATGCGGCTCGGCGAAGGCGCCACCATCCGCGTCAGCGTGCCGCTGCACGTCGTGAACGCGGAAACCGCCCCCGGCATCAAGCGCGGCGGCACCGTGAACATCGTCACCCACGCACTCGAACTCGAATGCGCGGTCGACAACATTCCGCAATACATTGAAGCCGACGTCGGTAGCCTCGAGATCAGCCACTCGCTGCATCTCACCGACATCAAGCTGCCCAAGGGCGTGAAGTCGCTCGCCCGCGAGGACGCAACCCTGGTCACCATCGTGCCGCCGTCCGGCTACGCCGAAGAGCAGAAGGCCGCGGCTGCGGCTGCTGCCGGCGGCGCTGCTCCGGCCGCGGGTGCTGCAGCTCCGGCCGCCGCGGCGGCTCCGGCTGCGGGTGCTGCGGCTCCGGCCGCGGGTGCCAAGGCTCCCGCCGGCGGTGGCGACAAGAAGAAGTAATCGATCAGGTCGGCGCGCGATCGTCTGATGGCGCGCCGACGCGGGATGCCGCGCCATGCGCCTTTTTGTCGGTCTCGGTAATCCCGGCGCGAAATACGCCAGCAACCGGCACAATATCGGTTTCCTGGCGGTCGACGAGATTGCACGGCGTCATGGTTTCGCACCATGGCGCCGTCGCTTTCAGGGTGAGACCTCCGAGGGCGTCGTCGATCGTGAGAAGGTCGTGCTGCTGAAGCCGACCACCTACATGAACGAGTCCGGGCGCGCGGTGCAGGAAGCGGCGAACTTCTTCAAGCTCGCGCCCTCCGACGTCACCGTGTTCCAGGACGAGCTCGAACTGCCGCCCGCCAAGGTGCGGGTCAAGATCGGCGGCGGGATCGCCGGCCACAACGGCCTGCGCTCGATCTCCGCGCATATCGGCAACGAGTATCGGCGGGTGCGTCTCGGGATCGGTCATCCCGGCGTCAAGGAGCTCGTGCACAGCCACGTGCTGTCGGACTTCGCCAAGAGCGACCGGGCGTGGGTGGAGGCCTTGTGCCAGGCCGTCGCTGACAATGCCGGCCTGCTGGCGACCGGCCACGACGCGTCGTTCGCCAACAAGGTGCATCTGACGATGCAGGCCAAGGGGTTTTTCGACAAGGGTGAGAACGGCGGCGAGAAGCCGTCTTGATTCCCTTGTCGTCATGCCCGGCCTTGTGCCGGGCATCCACGTCTTACCTGCCGCGTGCACCGTAAGACGTGGATGGCCGGGACGAGCCCGGCCATGACGGATCAGAGAATGTTGAGGAAGACATGGGATTCAAATGCGGGATCGTCGGGCTGCCTAACGTCGGCAAGTCGACGCTGTTCAATGCGCTGACCGAGACGGCGGCCGCCCAGGCCGCGAACTATCCGTTCTGCACCATCGAGCCGAATGTCGGCGAGGTCGCGGTACCCGATCCGCGGCTGGAGAAGCTCGCGGCGGTCGCGAAGTCGGCGCAGATCATTCCGACCCGGCTGACCTTCGTCGACATCGCGGGCCTCGTCCGCGGTGCATCGCAGGGCGAAGGCCTCGGCAACCAGTTCCTCGCCAACATCCGCGAGGTCGACGCCATCGCCCATGTGGTGCGCTGCTTCGAGGATTCCGACATCACCCATGTCGAAGGCAAGATCGCGCCGCTCGCCGACATCGAGACCATCGAGACCGAGCTGATGCTGTCCGACCTCGACAGCCTGGAGAAGCGCGTCGACAACCTCTCGAAAAAGGCCAAGGGCAACGACAAGGAAGCCAAGGAGCAGCTCGAGCTCGTCAACCGCGCCTTGGTGCTGCTGCGCGACGGCAAGCCGGCGCGCGCGCTGGAGCGCAAGCCGGAGGAGGAGCGGGCGTTCCGCATGCTCGGGCTCCTGACCTCGAAGCCCGTGCTCTATGTCTGCAACGTCGAGGAAGGCTCGGCCAAGGACGGCAACGACTTCTCCAAGGCGGTGTTCGAGCGCGCCAAGGAGGAGAGCGCGGTCGCAGTCGTGATCTCGGCCAAGATCGAATCCGAAATCGCGACGCTGTCGCGTGAAGAACGCACCGACTTCCTGGAGACGCTGGGCCTGGAAGAGGCCGGGCTCGATCGGCTGATCCGCGCCGGCTACCGGCTGCTCGATCTCATCACCTATTTCACCGTCGGCCCGAAGGAAGCGCGGGCCTGGACCATCGATCGCGGCACCAAGGCGCCCGCCGCCGCCGGCGTGATCCATACCGATTTCGAGAAGGGCTTCATCCGCGCCGAGACCATCGCCTATGCCGATTACATTGCCGGCAACGGCGAAGCGGGCGCGCGCGATGCCGGCAAGCTGCGGCTTGAAGGCAAAGAGTATGTCGTCGCCGACGGCGACGTCATGCACTTCAGATTCAATACCTGAGCGCGAGCGCCGGCCGCGTGCAATAGCGGCGGCGAATTAATCACCGCACTTTCCCCACGTCGTCCCGGCCTTCGCCGGGACGACACCGGATGTGCGGTGCTGCTCTCGACTCCGTCGAAAGCAGCGAGCGCGCCGTGGCAACGGCCACGCCTCACCGATCCGCGCGGCCGATCACGTCCATCAGTTCGGCGATCTTGCGCCGCTGGTCGGCCTTGTCGCCGGACGAGATCGCATGCTCGACGCAATGCGCCACATGATCACGCAGGACCTCTTCCTCGACGCGGCGCAGCGCCGCGCGCGCGGCCGCGATCTGCGTCACCACGTCGATGCAATAGCGGTCGTCCTCGACCATGGCGGCCAACCCGCGGATCTGACCTTCGATCCGTTTGAGCCGTTTTAAGCAGGATGTCTTGACCTCGTCTCTCATAGGTCTCATATACCCCCCTAGGGTATACAGATCAAGAGGCCGGGTTAGCGGCCGGGAAGAGTTTCGTGGCACACGCAAAGCACGACCATTCGCACGCGGATCATCATCACAACGGCGCGGCCGCGCATTCCTGCTGCGGCGGCAAGCATGATCACGACGCGGCGCCGGCCGAGGCGGCGTTCGCGATCGATCCGGTCTGCGGCATGAAGGTCAACCCGGCGACCGCCAAGCACCGCTTCAGCTACAAGGGCGAGGAGTACCTGTTCTGCAGCGGCCGCTGCCGCGAGCGCTTCGAGGCCGACCCCGAGAAGTATCTCAAGCCGCGCGAGGAGGAGCCGCCGGCGCCCGCGGGCACCATCTACACCTGCCCGATGCATCCCGAGGTGCGCCAGATCGGCCCCGGCAGCTGCCCGATCTGCGGCATGGCGCTGGAGCCCGAGCAGGTCTCGCTCGACGACGGCCCCGACCCTGAACTGATCGACATGGCGCGGCGGTTCTGGATCGGCCTTGCGCTCACGCTGCCGGTGTTCGTGCTCGAGATGGGCAGCCATCTCGGGCTGATGAATCTGGTGCCGCAGCACTGGTCGAACTGGATCTCGTTCGTGCTGGCGACGCCGGTCGTGCTGTGGGCCGGTGCGCCGTTCTTCGTGCGCGGCTGGCAGTCGCTGGTCACCCGCAATCTCAACATGTTCACGCTGATCGCGATGGGCACCGGCGTCGCCTATGTCTACAGCGTGGTCGCGACGTTGGCGCCGCAGCTATTCCCGCCCGCGTTCCGCGACATGCACGGCGCGGTCGCGGTGTATTTCGAGGCGGCGGCCGTGATCACGGTGCTGGTGCTGCTCGGCCAGGTGCTGGAATTGCGCGCCCGCGCGCAGACCTCGGGCGCGATCCGCGCGCTGCTCGGCCTCGCGCCCAAGACCGCGCGGCGTGTCACCGAGCATGGCGACGAGGACATCGACATCGACGCGATCAAGGTCGGCGACCGCCTGCGCGTGCGGCCGGGCGAGAAGGTGCCGGTCGACGGCGTCGTCGTCGAGGGCAGTGCGGTCATTGACGAGTCCATGGTCACAGGCGAGTCGATGCCGGTCGCGAAGGCCGAAGGCGAGAGGGTGATCGGCGGCACGGTCAACCAGAGCGGCGGCCTCGTGATGCGCGCCGAGAAGGTCGGCCGCGACACCATGCTGTCGCGGATCGTCGACATGGTGGCGAAGGCGCAGCGCTCACGCGCGCCGATCCAGCGGCTCGCCGATCGCGTCGCCGGCTGGTTCGTGCCGGCGGTGATCGCTGCTGCCGTGCTCGCCTTCATCGCCTGGACGGTGTTCGGCCCCGAGCCGCGCCTGACCTTCGCGCTGGTCGCCGCGGTCACGGTGCTGATCATCGCCTGCCCCTGCGCGCTGGGGTTGGCGACGCCGATGTCGATCATGGTCGGTGTCGGCCGCGGCGCGCATTCCGGCATCCTGATCCGCGACGCGCAGGCGCTGGAGCGGATGGAGGCGATCGATACGCTCGTCATCGACAAGACCGGTACGCTCACCGAGGGCAAGCCGAAGGTCGTGCGCGTCATTGCCGCCGCAGGGTTCGGCGAGAGTGATCTGCTGTGCATTGCCGCCAGTGTCGAGCAGGGCAGCGAGCATCCGCTGGCGCAGGCGGTCATCGCCGCTGCCAGGGAGCGCAAGCTTGCGTCCGCCGCCGTCAGCAATTTTGCCTCGCCGTCCGGCAAGGGCGCGACCGGCACGGTCGAAGGCAGGCAGGTTGCGCTCGGCAACGCGGTGCTGATGGCCGAACTGAAGATCGCGACGGCAGCGCTCGACGAGGCGGCCGAGGCCGCGCGGCGGGACGGCGCGACGGCGATCTATGTCGCAGTCGATGGCCGCGTCGCCGGGGTGATCGCGATTGCCGATCCGGTCAAGCCGTCCGCGACGAGCGCGCTGCAGACGCTGCGTGCCGAGGGCCTGCGCATCGTGATGTTGACCGGCGACAATGAGACCACCGCGCGGGCGGTGGCAAAGACGCTCGGCATCGACGAGGTCGAGGCCGGCGTTCTGCCGGAGCGCAAGAGCGAGGTGGTGCAGCGGCTGCGCGGCGAGGGGCGCACCGTCGCAATGGCGGGCGACGGCGTCAATGACGCGCCGGCGCTCGCCGCTGCCGATGTCGGCATCGCGATGGGCGGTGGCACCGACGTCGCGATCGAGAGCGCCGGCATTACGCTTCTGACCGGCGATCTGATGGGCCTCGTGCGCGCGCGGCGGCTGTCGGTCGCGACCATGCGCAACATCCGCCAGAACCTGGCGTTCGCCTTCGTCTACAACGCGGCAGGCGTGCCGATCGCGGCCGGCGTGCTGTATCCGCTGTTCGGCATCCTGCTGTCGCCGATGGTCGGCGCCGCCGCGATGGCGCTGTCCTCGGTCAGCGTGATCGGCAATGCGCTGCGGTTGGCGAGGACGAGGCTGGATTGAGCCAGCAAGACCGGTAGCCCGGATGAAGCGCAGCGTAATCCGGGGCCGGTCTCGCCAAGTGGAGATGCCCCGGATTTCGCTGCGCTGCATCCGGTCTACAAGACTTAGGCTGGCAGCAGCAGCTGCGCGCGGCGCTCCATCTCGGCATCGAGCCAGGTTGCGAGATCCTCGCTCACCGCGACCATCGGCAGCCGCACCTCGGGGCTGTCGATCAGCCCCTGCCGCCACAGCCAGTGCTTGGCCGGCGCAGGGCTCGGTTCGGCGAACAGCAGTCTCGTCAGGCCGACGACGCTTTGCCAGGCGGCCAGCGCCGCGTCGCGCTGGCCCTGCTGCAACAGCGTGCGGATCGCAGCAAAGGTGTTTGTTTCCAGATGTGCGGACAGCAGGATCGCGCCGTCGGCGCCGTCCGAGAGCGCATCGAAAGTCTGCGCATCCTCGCCGGTCAGCACGCGGAAGCCGGCCGGCCGGCGGTTGACGAAGTCGATCGACTGCGCGCGGTCGGCGCAGCAATCCTTCATGCCGGCGATGTTCGGATGGTCCGCGAGCGCCAGCAGCGTTTCGTTGGTCAGGTTCACCGCCGTGCGATAGGGAATGTTGTAAAGCACGATCGGCCACGATGCGTGATCGGCGAGCGCGTTGAAGTGCTGCACGAGCCCGCGCTGCGAGGGTCTGATATAATAGGGGCTTGCCATCAAATAGCCGTTGATCGGCCAGTCGGCCGTGTCGTCCAGCGCTTCCTTCATCCGGGCGGTCGAAGCGCCGGAGAGCCCGAGACAGACCGGCAGATGGCGGGAACTGGCACTGAGCTCGTCGAGCACGACGCTCACCAGCCCCTCCAGCTCGTCCATGCTGAGCGCCATGCCCTCGCCGGAGGTTGCGCCGAGAATGAACCCGTCGACGGGGCCATTGGCGTAGTGCCGTACGAGACGCCGCAGCGAGGTGACGTCGAGCTCGCCGTTACGGAATGGCGTGATCAGGGGCAGCCAGAGGCCCTGCAATTGCTGGTGTAGAGCGGTCATGTTCCATCTCCTCAAGAAGGCAAGGCCGGAGACGGGACCAACAAAAAACCCCGTCCAGGCGGCGGGGTTTTGGGATCGGTTTGAATGCGAAGGTGATCCTATCGCGCGCGATCTCGTGCCCCCGGGAGGGGAGCTTTTTTCGACGAAAAAACGGCGCACGAAGTCGTGATCATCGGACAATGATGCTGCGCTGCGAGGTTGTTGTCAATGCGCATGCTGATCGGCGCGTGCGGCGCGTTTTGCGCATGACACGGAGGTGAAGAGGCACAGCGATGAAAAAAAGCCGGGCTCGAGTGAGCCCGGCTTAAGGTATTGGCCACGTGAGGCCGACACAATCACCTTCCAAGAGGGATTACTGAACTTCCGCGCCACTGGAGGAGGGGGACATATGCGCGACGCGAACGCTCAGCGTATAAGCACTATGATCCCCATCTGTGCCATGCAGCAACTATCCAGGTCGCATGTCAGTCATGCGGAGACTGGGGGCAGCACCGATAGTCCTATAAACCAGCCCTATAAGGGCCGCTTAATCACGATGGCCAGCGCTGCGCTTTGCTGACCACGAAGTCGCGAAACACTTGCACCCGGGCCACCGTCTTCAGCTCTTCCGGATAGACGAAGTAGGTGTCGAGCGCGATCGAGTCGGACTCGCCGAACAGCTGCACGAGGTTGTTCTGTTCGACCAGATAGTCCGGCAGCGCGGCGATGCCGAGGCCCTGCTGGCAGGCGCGCACGAGGCCAAGGATGTTGTTGACCTTGAAGTAGGGCTCGCGCGGACCGGAGCCGTTGCGGCCGGCATCGATCAGCCAGCTGCGGTTCTGCAGATGTGCCGGCACCTGCGAGTCGCCGAGCATGATGATGCGATGCGAGTCGAGATCATCGAGCGTGCGCGGCGTGCCGAAGCGCTTGATGTATTCCGGCGAGCAATAGGCATGGAAGCCGATCGAGAACAGCTTGCGCTGGATCAGGTCCGGCTGGGTCGGCTTGCGGGTGCGGATCGCGACGTCGGCCTCGCGCATCGAGAGGTCGAGATCTTCGTCAGTGACGATCAGCGAGATCCGGATGTCGGGATAGAGCGCGGTGAACTCGTCGAGCCGCGGGATCAGCCAGTTGATGCCGAGCGCCGGCGGCGTCGTGATCTTGAGGTCGCCGCTCGGCCGCTCGCGGCTGTCGGTGAGCTTTGCGCGGGCCGCCTGCAGCTGCATGAACACGTCATGCGCGGTGCGGAACAGGAGGTCGCCCTGTTCGGTGAGGATCAGGCCGCGGGCGTGGCGGTGAAACAGCGACACCGAGAGCTCCTGCTCCAGCGCGCTGACCTGGCGGGAGACCGCCGATTGCGACAGGCCAAGCTGTTCGCCGGCATGTGTGAAGCTGCCTGCCTCCGCCGCTGCGTGAAAGACCTTCAGCTTGTCCCAATCCATATCCGTAAATCCGTCGCGAGATCGTGCCATGATTATTCCGCCGCTGCGCGATCGCTCGCGCGAAGAGCCAGGAAGCGTTCCGCCTCGAGCGCAGCCATGCAGCCGAGGCCGGCGGCGGTGACCGCCTGCCGGAAGGTTTCATCCGCCACGTCGCCCGCGGCGAACAGGCCGGGCATCGAGGTCGCGGTGGAGTTCGGCGCCACCTCGACATAGCCCGACGGTTTCAGCTTGATCTGGCCTTTGACGAGCTCCGTCGCCGGCGCATGGCCGATCGCGATGAAGACGCCGTCGGTTTTGAGGTTCGTGAGCGCGCCGGTCTTGACGTTCTTCAGCCGCACATGGGTGACCTTGTTCGGGTTCTCCGAACCGCAGATCTCGTCGATCGCCGAATCCCACACCACCTTGATCTTGGGATTCTTGAACAGCCGCTCCTGCAGGATGCGCTCGGCGCGGAAATGATCGCGGCGATGCACGATGGTGACTTGGGAGGCGTGATTGGTCAGGTACAGCGCTTCCTCGACCGCGGTGTTGCCGCCGCCGACCACCACGACGTCCTTGCCGCGGTAGAAGAAGCCGTCGCAGGTCGCGCAGGCCGACACGCCGCCGCCCTGGAACTTTGCTTCCGAGGGCAGCCCAAGCCAGCGCGCCTGGGCACCGGTGGCGAGGATCACGGTCTCGGCGAGATAGACGTCGCCGGAATCGCAGGTCAGGCGAAACGGGCGTTGGCCGAGTTCCAGCTTGTTGACGAGATCGGTGACGATCTTGGTGCCGACATGGGCCGCCTGCTTCTCCATCTGCTCCATCAGCCAGGGGCCCTGGATCACATCGGCGAAGCCGGGATAGTTCTCGACGTCGGTGGTGATGGTGAGCTGCCCGCCCGGCTGGATGCCCTGGATCAGCACCGGCTCGAGCATCGCGCGTGCCGCGTAGATCGCTGCGGTGTAGCCGGCGGGCCCGGACCCGATGATGACGACCTTGGCGTGGACAGGCGCGGGCATTAGCTGATCCCTCTCTGCTGGGGACTTTGACGGGGACTTGTGTGGGAAGCACCCCGGAGGCAGGTCACGGCGGTGCTAAAAGTGTCAAATCCAAGTCTAGGATATCTGGGAAGCTATGCAAGATTTGCAATCCATGGCAGCGAATTTTCCCCGGAACTGAAGTCACATTCGCGAAATCGTGCGCTGCACGCGCAATAAAATTGCGCAGTGCCGGCTGGCTGCGCTATGAGAGTTGCCGGCGGACCTGCCAAGCTTTCCAAACCCCTAGGGAACTGTAGTCGCGTGTCGAAGAACCTTGACGAGATCGACCTCAAAATCCTCGCCGAGATCCAGGCCGATGGCCGAATCACCAATGTGGAACTGGCCAAGCGCGTCGGTATCTCGCCGCCGCCCTGCCTGCGCAGGGTCCGGGCGCTGGAGGAGGAAGGCTACATCCAGGGATACCGCGGCCTGCTCGATCCGCGCCGCCTCGGCTACGACGTCACGGTGTTCGCCTCGGTGCATCTGTCGAGCCAGGCCGACGCCGACCTCCGCGCCTTCGAGAATTTCGTGCGCGCCGAGCCGCTGGTGCGGGAATGCTGGATGCTGTCGGGCGAAGTCGACTTCATCCTCAAATGCGTCGCGCCCGACATGGCGACGTTCCAGGATTTCGTTACCCACCTGACGGCGGCGCCGCATGTGCGCAACGTCAGGACGTCGCTGGTGCTGCACAATTCGAAATACGAGGCTGCGGTGCCGCTGGGATTGAAGGCGGTCGGCTGATCGATCCCATCTACATCGTCGTCATTGCGAGGAACTCGCGACAAAATTGCACGACAATTTTTGCGCTGAAGCGACGAAGCAATCCACGCTTGCCCGTTTGCGGTGAGGTGGACTGCTTCGCGGAGCCTGTCATCGGGCGCGCGTTCACGCGACCGTTGGCTCGCAATGACGATGTTCGTTACCTCTTGCCCATTGCGGCGTCGACGCTGATCGGACCGGGGCCCGATGTCGAAAGATAGAGGCAGGCAAAGCATAACGCGATCGCCAGACTGCCGTTGTTGAGCAGCGGATAGAAGCCTTTCGGGAAGTGGCCGATGAAGTAGGCGAAAGCCATTTCACCCGCCAGGATGAAGGCCACGATCCGTGAAAACAGGCCGATCATCAGCAGCCCGCCTAGGACCAACTCGAGCGCGCCGGCAGCTCCGATCAACGAGAACAGTTCGACCTTCTCGAACATTGTCCCGGGCGGGAACTTCAAAAGCTTGGCGACGCCGAACTGAAACAGCAGCAATCCGGTGATGAACCGGAACAGGCTGAGTGCCACCGGCTGAAACTTGGATAACATCTGGTCCATTGTCATTTACCCCCTGTTTGACACACTGGAACGTTGCACGAAGCAGAAACACACGGTGTCCGCCTCGACCTTGGTGATCTCGTAGGCCTTGGCGCCGCCCGGCGCCATCACCTCGACGGTGGTCCCCTTCTTCTTGCCGATCAGCGCGCGCGCAAGCGGCGAGGTGATGGAGATGCGGCCTTTCTTGGCGTCGGCCTCGACTTCGCCGACGATCTGCCAGACCGCCTTCTTCTCGGTGTCCTCATCGATCAGCGTCACGGTCGCGCCGAACTTGATGGTGTCGCCTGACAGTTTCGAAATGTCGATGATGTCGGCGCGCGCGAGCTTGTCCTCGAGCTCGGCGATGCGGCCCTCGTTGTGCGACTGCTCTTCCTTGGCGGCGTGATACTCGGCGTTCTCCGAGAGATCGCCGTGCGAGCGCGCTTCCGCGATGTGTTCGATGATGCGCGGACGATCCACCGATTGGCGATGCTTCAACTCGTCCGTCAGCGCGGCGTATCCGCCCGCGGTCATCGGAACCTTATCCATCATCTTCGTCCTTCATCGCGCGCGCCCGGCGGCCGTGCACGAATATCCAGTTCAGCTAACGCAGGAATCAGGGCGCCAACGCGCCCGGAAGCCCAGTGATTTTCGGCCCCGCTAAGGGCCGTGACAACATCCAATCGCGCGGTGAGTTCCAGCCATTCGGCTAATTGACCGCTTCGGGCCTTCAGCCCGGGCAGCGGTCAGCTTTCGGAAAAGTAACTCTGAAGCGTGCGGACCTCAAGGTCCCCGGCCCGATAGGCCCGGATTCCCCGTGCGGCCGCCACCGCGCCCGAAAGAGTGGTGTAATATGGCACTTTATGCAAGAGGGCAGCCCGCCGCAGCGAGCGGCTGTCGGCCAGCGCCTGCGGACCTTCGGTGGTATTGAAGACCAACTGGACGTCGCCATTGGTGATGGCGTCGACGATGTGCGGACGGCCTTCGAGCACCTTGTTCACCTTTTCAGTCGGCACGCCGTTGTCGCTGAGGTAACGCTGCGTGCCCGAGGTTGCCATCACCTTGAAACCTAGCGAGTGCAACAGCCGCACCGCATCCGCGATGCGCATCTTGTCGTCGCCGCGCACCGAGACGAACACCGTACCCTGCCGCGGCACGCGCGTGCCGCCGCCGAGCTGGCTCTTCGCGAACGCGACCTCGAAGGAGCGGTCGATGCCCATCACTTCGCCGGTCGAACGCATCTCCGGTCCGAGCACGGTGTCGACGCCGGGGAAGCGCGCGAACGGGAACACCGATTCCTTCACGCCGACATGGCCGAGCTTCTTCTTCTTCAGCTTGAAGTCGGCGAGCTTCTCGCCGGCCATGATCCGCGCCGCGATCTTGGCGACCGGCGTGCCGATCACCTTGGCGACGAACGGCACGGTGCGGGATGCGCGCGGGTTGACCTCGAGCACGTAGATCTCGCCGTCCTTGATGGCGTACTGCACGTTCATCAGGCCGACCACGTCGAGCCCGAGCGCGAGTTCGCGGGTCTGCCGCTCCAGTTCCTCGATGGTCTTGGCGTCGAGCGAATGCGGCGGCAGCGAGCAGGCGGAGTCGCCGGAATGGATGCCGGCTTCCTCGATGTGCTCCATGATGCCGACGATGAAGGTGTCCTTGCCGTCGCAGAGGCAGTCGACGTCGACTTCGGTCGCGTCGGACAGATAGCGGTCGAACAGCAGCGGGTTCTTGCCGAGCACGGTGTTGATCTGCCCGGTCTTGTCGTTCGGGTAGCGCGCCTTGATGTCGGCGGGCACCAGCTCAGGCAGCGTTCCCAGCAGGTAGTCGTTGAGCTGGTTCTCCTCGCGGATGATCTGCATCGCGCGGCCGCCGAGCACGTAGGACGGACGCACCACCAGCGGCAGGTCGAGATCGGCGGCGACCAAGCGGGCCTGCTCGACCGAATAGGCGATGCCGTTCTTCGGCTGCTTGAGACGCAGCTTGTCGAGCACGCGCTTGAAGCGGTCGCGGTCCTCGGCGAGGTCGATCGCGTCGGGCGAGGTGCCAAGGATCGGCACTTCGGCGGCTTCGAGCGCGCGGGCAAGCTTCAGCGGGGTCTGGCCGCCGAACTGCACGATCACGCCGTGCAGCGTGCCGTTCTTGCGCTCGGTCGCGATGATCTCGAGCACGTCTTCGGCGGTGAGCGGCTCGAAATACAGCCGGTCGGCGGTGTCGTAGTCGGTCGATACCGTTTCCGGGTTGCAGTTGACCATGATGGTCTCGTAGCCGGCGTCCTCGAGCGCGAAGCAGGCGTGGCAGCAGCAATAGTCGAATTCGATACCTTGGCCGATGCGGTTCGGGCCGCCGCCTAGGATGATCACCTTCTTGCGGTCCGACGGCGCGCTCTCGTCGGCAAATTCGCCGGCGAACGGCCGCTCATAGGTCGAATACATGTAGGCGGTCGGCGAAGCGAACTCCGCCGCGCAGGTGTCGATGCGCTTGAACACCGGGCGCACCCCGAGCGCGTGGCGCTTGGCGGTGACGTCGGCCTCGGTGGTGTCAGTGAGCACGGCGAGCCGCGCGTCCGAGAAGCCCATCGCCTTCAGCATCCGCATCGCGAACGCATTGGTCGGCAGGCCGCTGCTGCGGACCTTGCCTTCCATCTCGACGATGGCGCGCAGCTCGGCGAGGAACCAGGGATCGATCTTGCAGGAATTGAAGATATCCTCGTTGGACCAACCGAGCCGCATCGCCTGCGCGACCTGCAGCAGGCGGTTCGGCGTCGGCGTGCCGAGCGCGGCACGGATCGCGTTCTTGTCGTCGCTGCGGCCGAGGCCCTCGATGTCGATCTCGTCGAGGCCGGTCAGCCCGGTCTCGAGCCCGCGCAGGGCCTTCTGCAGGCTCTCCTGGAAGGTGCGGCCGATCGCCATCACCTCGCCGACCGACTTCATCGAGGTGGTCAGCGTGGAGGAGGCGCCGGGGAATTTCTCGAACGCAAAGCGCGGAATCTTGGTGACGACGTAGTCGATCGTCGGCTCGAACGAGGCCGGCGTCGCGCCGCCGGTGATGTCGTTGGCGATCTCGTCGAGCGTGTAGCCGATCGCAAGCTTGGCGGCGACCTTGGCGATCGGGAAGCCGGTGGCCTTCGAGGCCAGCGCCGACGAGCGCGACACGCGCGGGTTCATCTCGATCACGACCATGCGGCCGTCGTCCGGATTGATGCCGAACTGCACGTTGGAGCCGCCGGTCTCGACCCCGATCTCGCGCAGCACCGCAATCGATGCGTCGCGCATGATCTGGTATTCCTTGTCGGTGAGCGTCAGCGCCGGCGCCACCGTGATGGAATCGCCGGTGTGCACGCCCATCGGATCGACGTTCTCGATCGAGCAGATGATGATGCAATTGTCCTTCTTGTCGCGCACCACCTCCATCTCGAACTCTTTCCAGCCGAGAACGGATTCCTCGATCAGCACCTCGTTGGTCGGCGAAGCGTCGAGGCCGCGCTCGATGATGTCGAGATATTCTTCCTTGTTGTAGGCGATGCCGCCGCCGGTGCCGCCGAGCGTGAAGGAGGGGCGGATGATCGCGGGCAGGCCGATGTCGGACAGCGCCATCAGCGCTTCGGCGAGGGCCTGCTGCTGGTAGCGCTTGCGCCGCTCGTTCTCGCCGCCTTCCCACTGCCGTTCGAAGGCTTCGAGCTCACGGCCGGACAGCTTGGCCTGATCGGCGAGGTACTTGTCGCGGTCGGACTTCTTCAGCGCCGACGCATTGGCAAGCCGCGACCTCGGCGTCTGCAGCCCGATCTTCTCCATTGCGTCGCGGAACAGCTGGCGGTCTTCCGCCTTGTCGATGGCATCGGCGGTGGCGCCGATCATCTCGACGTCGAACTTCTCCAGCGTGCCCTGCTTGCGCAGCGACAGCGCGCAGTTCAGCGCGGTCTGGCCGCCCATGGTCGGCAGCAGCGCGAAGCCGCCGGGCACGACGTGGCGTTCCTTTTCGATGATCTTGGCGACGATTTCGGGCGTGATCGGCTCGATATAGGTCGCGTCCGCCAGCTCCGGGTCGGTCATGATCGTCGCCGGGTTGGAATTGACCAGGACGATCCGATAGCCCTCTTCCTTGAGCGTCTTGCAGGCCTGCGTGCCGGAATAGTCGAACTCGCAGGCCTGGCCGATCACGATGGGACCGGCGCCGATGATCAGGATGGTGGAGATGTCGGTTCTTTTGGGCATCAGCTCTCGCGGACTGGAATTTGGGCACAAAAAAAGGGCGCGCTTCCCGCGCGTCCCTCGAGCCATGCGCTACATCTTGTAGCGCCGGAAGCGCGATCCTTCGCGCGCGGGTGGTCTTTAGACCAGTTTCCGCACCCGCGAAACCCCCAAAAGCGCCCAATCAACCGTGATTCTGGGGGAAATTCCGCATTCGGCGTATGGCCGGCTGGGGTGGGGTGAGGGGTTGTCAGGGGCGGGGCTGAGCTGCCGCCCTGTCCGTCTACGCTTTCGCAAACGCTCAAGCTACGCCGGACACGCTTGGTCCCGCCGGTCCAGCGTGGCTGCGCCACGCGTAGCCCGTCAGGGCGAAGCGTGGAGGCCCGGCCTGGATTTGAACCAGGATAAACAGTGTTGCACCACTGCCGCGTCGACGCTTCCGCCACCGGGCCGAGCGGATCATTGCTGATTATTTCAGCCGCCGCTATGTTTCCTTCTGGGTAACGTTAACGCGTCGTGCAACCTTGGATCAGTGGTGCGCCACGAACGTCATCCGCCACGGATTGTGCCCGATGTTGCGCGGCGCGCGCGTGGCGCTGAACCCCGCGGCGCCGAGCTTCGCGATCATCTCGTCCTCGCGGTAGCGCTGCAGTCCGATCCTGGTGCGCAGCTGGCGATAGTCGGACAGTGCGGTTGAAGCCAGCCCGACCAGCGCATCGCGCAGGAAGCCGTGGGTCGCCGCAAAGCGCAGCAGCGCCACGACATCCCTCGCCATGCCGACTTCGGGCCGCAGGATATCGCCGAGCACGAACCGGCCGGAGGGCTTCAGCACGCGGTGGATCACGTCGAATGCGGAATCGAGCTCCTGCGGCGTCATGTACTGCGCCACCGAGTTCATCACCACGAGGTCGATCGAGTCCGCGTCCATGTGCTTCAGATCATCGAGCGAGCGGACACGGATTCGGGTGTCGGGCGCAAAGCGCGCGACCAGACGGCCGCGCACGCCGGGCGCCGGCTCCGCCAGGTAGAGCTGGGCGCAGGCATTGGCGACCTTCGCCGCCGACAGCGCCTCGCCGCAGGCATAATCGAGCACCACGGCATCCGGCGAAGCGATGTAGCCGATGATGTCGTTTGCGATGATCTGGAAATGCAGGTCACGGTGCAGTCGGCTCGCATAGATCGTATGCGTGGAATCGTAATAATCGATCCATTCATCCATCGCGTTTGGTATCCGGCAGAACGGGGTTCCTGGCCTCAGGAACGGGTGGGCTGATGATGCGTTAGCGGTCCGGCGGCCAATGTTCAATGCGCCGAAATACGGGTTCCTAACAGGAAGGTCCAACGTGAGCAAAGCCAAGACTGACAAGATCTCGCCCGATCTCGACACGCCGAGCGACCTGCCGCAGGCTGCGGTGGACACGATCTCGGCCTCGCTCAACACGCTTCTGGCCGACGCCTTCGCGCTCTACCTGAAGACCAAGAATTTCCATTGGCACGTCAGCGGCCGGCATTTCCATGATTACCATCTGTTGCTGGACGAGCAGTCGGAGGCGATCTTCGCGACCACCGACCAACTCGCCGAGCGGGTGCGCAAGCTTGGCGGCGCGACGCTGAAGTCGATCGGCGATGTCGCCAAGCATCAGACCATCAAGGACAATGACGACGATTATGTGCCGCCGCGCGAAATGCTGCGCGAGTTGATGGAAGACAACAAGCACATGGCGGCCGCGATGCGCAAGGCGCACAAGCTGGCCGACGACCAGGAGGACTCCGGTACCGCGGGCCTGCTCGAAACCTTCATCGACGAGACCGAGCGCCGCACCTGGTTCCTGTTCGAGGCCAGCCGCCAGGAAGGCAGCAACGCGGCGTAGGCGTCAGCGCTTCCACAGCCGCACCAGCGGCCCGTCCTTGCCCATCACCGGATCGGTCGCGGGGATCGCGACCAGCGGGATCGTCTTCAGCGCCTTGGCGTGGTTCTGCGGCGTCGGCCGCTGCAGATCCATCGGCGGGCCCGGGGGATAGGCGCCGATCACGCAAAAATCGTCGCTCGCCGACAGGCATTGATGCCCGGTGCCGGCGGGCAGGATCGCGACGTCGCCGGCCGCGATCTCCAGCGCCCGCCCATGTTCGCCGCCGAACTGCACGCGCGCGCGGCCGCGCGCGACGCCCAGCACCTCGTGCACGGTGGCGTGGTAATGCGCGAAGTCGTAGACGCCGTTGCGCCACATCGCGCCCCAACCGTTCTTGCCGAACAGCTGCTCGATGGTGGCCTCGGGATTGCTGCTGACGTCGACGGCGGCCTTGTAGACCAGGAACGGCATCGGGTTGTTCGGCACCAGACCGTCGTCCTGGAAGACGATGGTCAGGGGTTCGATATCGATACGGACGACCGACATGGTGGCTCTCCAGCGATGCGAGGTGCCGCGGTCTGCAGACCAACAAACCGTCGGTCCGCAAACCGTTCCAGCTAGATTTTGAACTTCAACACGTCTTCCTTGAATTTGAGCCCGTGCCCGGGCCGCTCCGGCGCGGTGATCATGCCGTTGGCGATCTCGGGCGGGTCGACCCAGAGATCGTCGATCAGTGCCATGTTCTCGCACCAGATGCCGTTCGGAATCGAAGCCAGCAGGTGCACATTGAGTTCGGGAAACAGATGCGGCGCGATGGTGATGCCGAACGTGTCCGCAAGCGCGGCGATCTTGCGCAGGTCGGTCATGCCGCCGCGCATCGGGTCGGGTTGCAGGATCGGCAGGCAGGGATTGAGAAAGAACGGCCGCAGATCGTAGCGCGTGAAATGCGTCTCGCCGCCGACGACACGCATGTCCAGCGCCGCCGCGATGCGCTGGTAACCGGCGAAGTCGTCGGCCGGCACCGGTTCCTCGAGCCAGTAGATATCGTACTTCTCGAACTTGCGTCCCATCTCGATGGCGACATCGGCGCTCCAGCCCATGTTGACGTCGATCATGATGTCGATGTCGGGCCCGAGCGCCTCGCGCATGCGGCGCACATTGTCGAGGTCCTGCGCGGGCGTGTGAACATGCGCGACCTGCATCTTGATCGCCTTGTAGCCCTGCTTCACGAAATGCAGCGCCTTCTCGATCATCCCGTCGCCGCCGGCGCCCCGGAAGCAGCCGGAACCATAGATCGGGATTTCCGAGCGATAGTGCCCCCACAGCCGGTGCAGCGGCAGGCCGGCGCGTTTCCCCACCGCGTCCCACAGCGCGATGTCGAGCGCCGACATGGCCATCGCGGCGATGCCGCCACGGCCATAGGTCATCGTCGCCGTCCACAGATCGCGCCAGATCGCCTCGATCGCGGTGGCGTCCTTGCCGATGACGCGCGGGATGATGCACTCGTCGAGACAGGCCGCGATCGACTTCATCGCCGGCTTGAACACGAACAGATAGCCCATGCCGGTGATGCCGCCGGACGTCTCGACGTCGCAGATCAGGATGTCGCGTGTCGCGCCGAGCGCCGCGCCTTTCAGCCAGGGATCGTCGGCCCAGGGCAGCCGCAACATCGTCACCCGGACGTCGCGGATGGTCATGTCTGAATGGGCTGAAATCATCGGCGTTCCCTTTCCACGCCGGATCATGTTTGCCTGATCTCGGACAGGGAAACTCAATCACAGAGCGCAGGCCGCGATCCAGCGCGCTTCGTCATGGCTCCAATGCGCCAAGATCTGGCGCCGAGGTCTGGCGCCAACACGCGATTGCCCTCAGGTCGTCTTGGGCAGTTCGAACACCAGGCAGGTCGTGGTGGCATGCGCGAGCAGCTTGCCCTTGTCGTCGGTAATCCGCGCTTCCGCGGTCGCAACACGGCGCCCGGCGTTGAGCACGTGGCCCTCGGTGCGGATTGTGCCGGTGTCCTGGCTCATGCCGCGGACGAAGGAGATCTTGAACTCCAGCGTGGTGTAGCCAAAGCCCAGCGGCAGCGTGGTCTGCACCGCAAGCCCCATCGCGGAATCCAAGAGGATCGCGGCGTAGCCGCCATGCACCGATCCGATCGGGTTGTAGTGCCGCAGGCCCGGAATGCTATGGATCACCACATGGCCGGTCTCGGCGGAGCAGTCGAACGGCTCGACATTCTCCATGATCGGCGGTTCCGGCAGGGTTCGGGCGAAGATGCCGCGCACGAAGTCGAGCCCCGGCATCGAGGCCATCACCGCCATCGAGGAGACGCCGTAGACGGGCTTCGGGGTGGCGGGGGCGGTCATGTCGAGATTTCCCGTGATGCGATGCGATGACGCATTGTTGCTGTCGGTGCTAGCCGCGCCCAACTGCCGTCATGCCCGGACTTGATCTGGGCATCCATCTTTCTTCAAGGGATGGATTGCCGGGTTCAAGCCCGGCAATGACGATCGGGCTCTAAGCCGCGCGCTTGTTCTTCCGCATCAAATCGGCAAAGCGCTGGAACAGGTAATGTGAGTCGCGCGGGCCGGGCGAGGCTTCCGGGTGGTACTGCACCGAGAACACCGGCTTGCCCTCGAGGGCGATGCCGCAATTGGAGCCGTCGAACAGCGAGATATGGGTCTGGGTCGCGCCTTTCGGCAGCGTCGCCTGGTCCACAGCAAAGCCATGGTTCATCGAGGTGATCTCGACCTTGCCGGTGGTCTCGTCCTTGACCGGGTGATTGGCGCCATGATGGCCCTGATGCATCTTCATGGTTTTGGCCCCGACGGCAAGGCCAAGCATCTGGTGGCCGAGGCAGATGCCGAAGGTCGGCGTCCCCGAAGCGATCACCTTCTGGATGACTGGCACGGCATATTTGCCGGTCGCGGCGGGATCGCCGGGGCCGTTCGACAGGAACACGCCGTCCGGCTTCATCGCCAGGATGTCCTCGGCCGCGGTCGTCGCCGGCACCACGGTCACCTTGGCGCCGACGCCGGCGAGCAGGCGCAGGATGTTGCGCTTGATGCCGTAGTCGATCGCGACCACATTGAATTCCGGCGCGGTCTGCTGGCCGAAACCGTTGCCCCACACCCAGGGCGTCTCATCCCAGGTGAAGCGCTGGCCCGAGGTGACCATCGGCACCAGGTCCATGCCCTCGAGGCCGGGCCATTCGCGGGCCTCTTCCTTCAGGCCGTGCAGGTCGAACTCGCCGTTCCTGGCGTGCGCGATCACCGCATTGGGCATGCCCTTGGAGCGGATCAGCGCGGTCAGCGCGCGGGTGTCGATGCCGGAGAGGCCGATGATGCCGCGCGCCTTCAACCACAGGTCGAGATGGCGGGTGGCGCGGTAATTCGAGGGATCCGTGATCGCCGAGCGCAGGATCACGCCGCGCGCGCCGGGCGTCGCGGCCATGTTCACCGTCTCGATGTCTTCCTCGTTGGTACCGACATTGCCGATATGCGGGAAGGTGAAGGTGATGATCTGGCCGGCATAGGACGGATCGGTGAGGATCTCCTCATAGCCGGTCATCGCGGTGTTGAAGCAGACCTCGCCGACGGCGTGGCCTTCCGCGCCGAGACCGAAGCCTTCCAGCACGGTACCATCGGCGAGCACAAGGAGCGCGGTCGGTTTATGGTCCGGCCAGGCGGGAGCGTTTTCGGGGGTTGTCATGAGCCCTTTAAATAGTCGCCGCACCCTGCGGCGTCAAAGCGAAACGGCGCGGATTCACACGGCAATGTCCGCCGATTTGACAGGCCGGAACGGCCTTTTAATCTAAAGTTCCTTGTAACGGCCGTTTGCTTGCCGAAAATGACCCGTCCGGAGCTCCCGCATGGATAATACGATGCCGATCCTGCTCGTCCCGGGGCTCATCTGCTCGCCGCGGATTTTCGCCCCGGTCATCCCGGCGCTGTGGCGATGCGGGCCGGTGACGATCGCCAACCATGTCAGGGACGACAATATGGGGGCGATCGCCCGCCGGATCCTCGCCGAGGCGCCGCCGCGCTTTGCGCTCGCCGGGCACTCGATGGGCGGCTACATCGCCTTCGAGATCATGCGGCAAGCGCCGGAGCGGGTTGCGAAGCTGGCGCTGATGAGCACCCAGGCGAGGGCCGACACGCCGGAAGCGACCGCACGCCGCCGCGGCATGATCGAGCGTGCCAAAAGCGGCCAATATCGCAGCGTGGTCGACGAGCTGTTTCCGGGCTTCGTGCACCCGTCGCGGCAGGGCGATGCAAGTTTGCGCCAGATTGTCGACGACATGAGCGAGGACGTCGGCGCCGAGGCCTTCATCCGCCAGCAAAACGCGGTGCTCAGCCGGCCGGATTCGCGGCCGAGCATGGCCTGGATCAAGTGCCCGACACTGGTGCTCACGTCGGATACCGACAACACCGTTCCGAATTCGCTGTCGGACGAGATGGCCAACGGCATTCCCGGCGCCAGGCTCGTGGTGCTGGCCAATTGCGGTCACCTGCCGCAGCTGGAACAACCGCAGGCCTGCGCCGCCGCGCTGGTCGAATGGCTGAGGAACTAGGTTGTTCTGCCGGTGCAAACTGCCTAGATGAGGGGATTGCTGGTTCAAGGACAACGAAATGCTGCGCGACGACATCAATACTGCGGTCAAGGAAGCGATGAAGGCGAAGGACGAGCGCAAGCTCTCCACGCTGCGCATGGTCAATTCGACCATCAAGAACGCCGACATCGACGCGCGCGGGCAGGGCAAGCCGCCGCTCTCCGATGCCGACCTGCTCGGCCTGCTGCAGAAGATGATCAAGCAGCGCCAGGAGTCGGTCGAGCTCTACGACAAGGGCGGGCGCGCCGAGCTCGCCGCCCAGGAGCGCGAGGAGATCGCGGTGATCTCGGCGTACCTGCCGAAGCAGATGTCCGATGACGACGTGAAGGCCGCGATCTCGGCCGTCATCGCCGAGACGGGTGCCGCCGGCATCAAGGACATGGGCAAGGTGATCGGCGCGCTGAAGGCGAAATACGCCGGGCAGATGGATTTCGGCAAGGCCAGCGGCCTCGTCAAGGCAGCGCTGACGGGCTAGCCGTTCGTCCCGGGTGGCTTGCGGCGCAAGGTGCCGCTGGCCGAATTGCGGGAACCTTTCTGCTGACGGAGCATCTGACGGGCATGACCTCGCGATGACGCCGCAAAGGAAAGGCCCTGATGAACCCGATTGTGCATACGCTGGATCGTGCAAGAGCTGCTCAAACCGAATCCGACAAGCCGACCCGGGCCGAAGTCGAAGCTGCAGTCCGCACCATCATCCGCTGGACCGGCGACGATCCCGAGCGGGACGGTCTGCTTGAAACTCCGGCGCGTGTGACGCGTTCGTTCGAGGAATTCTTTGCGGGTTACGACCAACGTCCCGCGGAGATCCTGGAAAAGACCTTCGAGGAGATCGAAGGCTACGACGAAATGATTGCCCTGCGGGGCATCCGTTTCGAGAGCCATTGCGAGCATCATATGGCGCCGATCATCGGTCAGGCCTGGGTTGCCTACATCCCGAACGGCCGCGTGGTCGGCATCAGCAAGCTCGCGCGCGTGGTCGATATCTATGCCAGGCGTTTGCAGATTCAGGAGAAGATGATGGCGCAGATCGCCAACGCCATCAACGACGTCTTGAAGCCTCAGGGCGTGGGCGTCATCATCAAGGCGTCGCATCACTGCATGACGACCCGTGGCGTGCACAAGCCGGACACCGATCTCGTGACCAGCCGCATGCTGGGTTGCTTTCGCGACAATGCGCTAACCCGCCAGGAATTCCTCGGGATAGCGGCTTAGAGCGTCACAGGGCGATGGAGGAACGACATGGCCGATCAGCAGGCTCCTTCCGGTCCGGATCTGACACAGGGCGTGGCACTCTCCGACTTCTCGGGCGCGATGCTGCTCGGCCATGTCGGCGACGAGGACGTGCTGCTGGTGCGTTCGGGCGCGGATATCTTCGCCATCGACGCGCATTGCAGCCATTACCACGGCCCGCTTGCCGAAGGCCTCGTTGAGGGCGAGACCGTTCATTGCCCCTGGCATCATGCCTGTTTCGATATTCGCACCGGTGAAGCGACCGCCGCGCCCGCCTTCAACGCGCTCGCCGTCTGGAAGGTCGAGCGCGCGGGCGATCGCATCGTCGTGCGCGAGAAGCGTGCGCAACCGAAATTCCGCGTCGAGGGTCCGGTGGATGCACCCGGCAGCATCGTGATTGTCGGCGGCGGCGGGGCAGGGTTTGCCGCCGCCGAGATGCTGCGACGGCAGGACTATCGCGGCAGCATCGTCATGCTGAGCGGCGAGGCCACGCCGCCGGTGGATCGGCCGAACCTGTCGAAGGACTTCCTCGCCGGCAGTGCCCCGGAAGATTGGCTGCCGCTGAAGCCGGACAGTTTCTATGCCGACGCGGCGATCGATCTGAGACTCAGGACCGAGGTCAAGTCGATCGATACCGGCCGCCGCAACGTCGTGCTCGCCAGCGGCGAAGTTGTCCCCTATGACCGGCTGCTGCTGGCGACCGGCGCCGAGCCGGTGCGGCTGCCGATCCCTGGCGCGGACCAGCCTCACGTTCATGTGCTGCGCACCGTCGACGATTGCCGGGCGATCATCGCGTCGGCCAGCGGAGCGCGCCGCGCGGTTGTGATCGGTGCAAGCTTCATCGGGCTCGAGGTGGCGGCCTCGCTGCGCGCGCGCCAGATCGAGGTTCACGTGGTCGGGCTGGAACAGCGGCCGATGGAACGCGTGCTCGGGCCTGAGATGGGCGATTTCGTCCGCGCGCTGCACGAAGAGCATGGCGTCGTATTCCACCTCGGCGACACGGTGACCGCGATTGAGGCCAAGCGCGCGCACCTGAAGAGCGGGCCTGTGCTCGATGCCGATCTCGTCGTGGTCGGTGTCGGCGTGAAGCCGCGGCTGGCGCTGGCGGAAGCGGCCGGGCTCGCAATCGATCGCGGCGTGACAGTCGACGCCTATCTCGAAACCAGTGCTCCCGGCATCTACGCGGCCGGCGATATCGCGCGCTGGCCCGATCCGCACAGCGGCGAGACGATCCGGGTCGAGCATTGGGTGGTGGCGGAGCGCCAGGGCCAGACCGCCGCGCGGAATATGCTTGGGCAGCGTGAGGTGTTCGACGCGGTGCCGTTCTTCTGGAGCCAGCATTACGACGTGCCGATCAACTATGTCGGCCATGCCGAGCAGTGGGACGAGATCGCCGTGGATGGCAGCATTGCCGGCAGGGATTGCGTGCTGCGCTACAAGCGCGGCGGGCGCGTGCTCGCGGTCGCGTCGATCTATCGCGACCTCGATAGCCTCAAGGCCGAGGTCGCAATGGAGCGGGCGGCCGCCTGACGGGAGGGTTTGTGTTCTGACGGCTCCAGAGCGCTTCGAGCGAAGTGGATACCGGTTGGCGTGAAGAAAACGCGTCAAAACGAGAATCTGGAGCTCGTGCCGATTCCATCGGAACGGAAAAGGCTCTAATCTGCGGCCATGCTTCAAGAAGCCAAAACCTACGACGAGCTCTATCGCAACTTCCGCTGGGACGTTCCCGCGCGCTTCAACATGGCGACCGCGTGTTGCGACCGCCATGCCGACGGTACCGGGCGGCTCGCGTTGGTTTATGTCGACGAGGATGGCGGCACCACGCGCACCTCGTTTGACGAGGTGGCGGACGCCTCGCGCCGTTTCGCCAATGTGCTGACCGCCGACGGCCTGCTGCGCGGCGACCGTGTCGCGGTATTCCTGTCGCAATCGCTCGAACTGCCGGTCGCGCATCTCGCGGCGTTTCGCGCCGCGATGATCTCAATCCCGCTGTTCGCGCTGTTCGGCGAGGACGCGCTCGAATTCCGGTTGTCGAATTCGGCTGCCAAGGCCGTGATCACCGATGAAGCAGGCTGGGAGAAGATTGCGAAAATCCGCGATCGCCTGCCCGAGTTGAAGAGCGTCTATGTCGTCGGCGAAAAGACGCCGACGGGGACGAAACCGTTCTGGAGCGCGATCAAGTCGGCGTCGCCTGAGTTCGCGACCGTCGACACCTCGGCCGACGATCCCGCTCTGATCATCTACACGTCAGGCACCACAGGCAACCCGAAGGGCGCGCTGCATGCGCATCGCGTCGTGCTCGGCCATCTGCCCAATGTCGAGATGTGCCACAACTTCCTGCCCCGGCCCGGCGACCTGATGTGGACGCCGGCCGACTGGGCCTGGATCGGCGGCCTGATCAACGGCCTGTTCGCGTTCTGGTACCACGGCATCCCGATGGTCGGGCACCGCGCCCGCAAGTTCGAGCCGCAAGCGGCGATGCAGATGATGGCCGAGCTCGGCATCCGCAACGTATTCCTGCCGCCGACCGCGCTGAAGCTGATGCGGCAGGCGAATGTGAAGAATTCCGGCGTCAAGTTGCGCAGCATCTTCACCGGCGGCGAGTCGCTCGGTGGCGAATTGCTCGGCTGGGTGCGCGACACCTTCGGCATCGACGCCCATGAGGTGTTCGGCCAGACCGAATGCAATCTCGTGATCGGCAGCAATTCCAACCTGTTTCCGATCCGTCCGGGCTCGATGGGCCGCGCCACGCCGGGCTTCGACGTCCACATCGTCAACGAGAAGGGCGAGGAGTTGCCGCGGGGCCAGCGCGGCATCATCGGCGTGCGCCAGCCGTGCCCCTGCACCATGATCGAGTACTGGCGCAACCCGGAAGCGACCGCGAAGAAATATGCCGGCGAATTCCTGCTGACCGGCGATCTCGGCGTGCAGGATGAGGACGGCTATTTCTGGTACGTCAGCCGCGAGGACGACGTCATCACCACGGCCGGCTATCGGGTCGGCCCGTCCGAGATCGAGCACACGCTGATGAAGCATCCGGCGGTCGCGATGTCGGCGGTGGTCGGCATCCCCGATCCGATCCGCACCGAATCGATCAAGGCCTGGATCGTGCTGCGGCCGGGCTACGCACCGGGTGATGCCCTGGCGCGCGAGATCCAGGAGTTCGTCAAGGTCCAACTCGCCGCCCACGAGTATCCGCGCTTCGTGCAGTTCGCCGACAGCCTGCCGATGACGGCGACGGGCAAGGTGCTGCGGCGGGAGCTGAGGGCGCTGGGGTAGCTCTGGCACACACTCTCTCCACCGTCGTCCCGGCTAAACCCATAAGCACAAATGCTTGTGTTGCGCGACGCTGTGGCTCCAGCGAACTCCAACCGCTTGGAGCGGTGGTAATGGGTCCCGGCCTTCGCCGCGACGACGGCGGAGTACGGGATGGCTGTATCGCCATCCTCACCCCGGCATCGGGATTCCCAATTCCTTCAGCGCGGCCATCATGCGCGCTGGC
This sequence comes from Bradyrhizobium sp. BR2003, assembly GCF_009720285.1. Classification (NCBI taxonomy): domain Bacteria; kingdom Pseudomonadati; phylum Pseudomonadota; class Alphaproteobacteria; order Hyphomicrobiales; family Nitrobacteraceae; genus Bradyrhizobium; species Bradyrhizobium sp. BR2003. The sequence continues at coordinate 79,439 of NZ_SMYJ01000029.1, read as the reverse complement.
GGCTGCATCGGGATCACCATGGCCTTGCCCGTCTCCACGAGGCTCTTCAGGCTGGAGAGGATCGCCGGCCAACCGGTGCGGCCGCCTGCGAGAATGTCGTCGCTGATCAGACGGTCATGCGATTGCAGCAGCGTCAGCTTCACGCCGTCGCCGGCCGGCTCGATCTCGTAAGTGACGAGTGTTGGCCCGAGCTTTTCGACCAGCTGCGGCCAGTTGACGTTGAAGGTGACGGTCAGCCGCTTCTGGGGATCGCACTCGATCACCTCGCCGGAGATGTGCAGCGCGCCGTCGGGCGTCCGCACGATGTAGGCGCCGCCGATCCGCAGATCGACCTCGACCGCGTTGCCGGAGAAGTACTGCCGGCTGAGTTCGGCAGTCGTCAAAGCCTGCCACACCTTCTCGGGCGTGGCGGCGATGTAGATCGCATAGACGATCGCCGGTTTGAATCTCTCGATGTTCATGTCGGTTCGCACCCGTCGATAGATTTTCATTGTCATTCGAAGCCGTCGATCCCGAGCGCGGCCGGCGGGATGGTGGCCGCCTTGCCGGTCTCGAGCAGGCTCTTGAGCCCCGACAGGATCGCCGGCCAGCCCTTGGAAATGCCGTCGAGCAGCTTGCTGCCTGCGCCGAAGCCCTCATGGGTCACGGTCAGCTTCACGATCTTGCCATGGGCTTCGAGCGTGAAGACCACCTTGGTTGCCGGCTCCTTGCGCATGTCTTCGTCGAGCACGTGCTTGAAGATGTAGGCGAGGCGCCGCGGCCGGTCGGCCTCGAGGATCTCGCCGGTGTCGGTGGTCTTGCCGCCCATCACCAGCGCGAGCGGCGAGCCGACCTTCCAGTCCGATTGCAACTCGGTGTCGAACCAGTATTGCCGCGTGAACGTGCTCTTGGTCAGCGCGTCCCACAGCTTCTCCGGCGTGGTCTCGATGTAGGTGACGTAGGCGAATTCGGGCTTAGGCATGGTAGGCCTCCCTGGCGGAGCTCGTGAGCAGGTCGGCCGGCAATTCGTGTCCCGTTTCCAGGAAGCTCTTCAGGCTTGCAATCACCATCGGCCAGCCGCCGGAGATGTCGCGCAGCGTCTTCGGACCGAGGTTGTCGTGCGTCACGATCAGCTTGACGACCCCGCCGTGCGGTTCGATGTCGAAGGTCACGCGCGAGACCCACTCGCGCTCTACGCCTTCCTTCACCACGTCCCAGCTATAGGCGAGCCGGTTCGGCGGATCGGCGATCAGTACCTCGCCCTGCACGGCGCGGCGGCCGTCCTTGGCGAGATGGTAAGGCGAGCCGACCTTCCAGTCGGAGCTGGCGCGATAGCCGAACCAGAACCGTTCGGTGAATTCGCTCGACGTCAGCGCGTGCCACAGCTTGTCGGCCGTGGTCTCGATATAGGTGACGTAGACGTAGTCCGGTTTACTCATCACGCTTCTCCAGTTGTCTTTTCAACTCGCTCAGCGCGGCGAGTTTCCCGCGCTCGAACTTCCTGATCCACCGCTCGCCGATCTGATGGATCGGAACCGGGTTGAGATAGTGCAGCTTCTCGCGGCCGTGCTTGATCGTGGTGACGAGGTTGGCCTCCTCGAGAATCACAAGGTGCTTGGTGACGGCCTGACGCGTCATGTCGAGACCGTCGCAGAGCTCACCGAGCGTCTGCCCGTTCTGATCGTGAAGCCGGTCAAGCAGCGTTCGCCGTGAGGCATCCGCGAGGGCTTTGAAGACTTCATCCATGGGTCGAATAATAGGCAACCAAATGGTTGCATGTCAAGAGCGTGTGTTTGGAGGCCGGCAGCGCCGTGCTAGCCTCGCCGGCAGCCAACGCAGATTGGTGTGGAACATTGGGTGGTGCGCATGGGCGGTCGCGTTACGGCAGTTTGCTGCACGTTCTTTCTTGTCCTGCTCGCGAATGGCGCGAGCGCCCAGCAGCAGAAGATCGGCGACCCGCCTGAAGCCTCCAACATCAGGCTGGTTGGAACCAACGATTTGCAGGCGCGCAGCGCCTATCAGCCGACCATCCATCATCAGGGCGACAAATGGATCGCCTATATCGGCCATCACGGCGGCACCGACGACATTCCCGATCCCGTCAACCCGATGACCGGCAAGGCCGAGCCGAACGGCACCTCGATCGTCGACGTCACCGATCCCGCGCATCCGAAATATCTGCGGCACATTCCCGGACAGGAAGGCAAATATGAATCCGGCGGCGCGCAGATGGTGCGGATCTGCGACGGCAAGGATCTGCCGAAGGGCGACCGCAACGCGGTCTACATGCTGCGTACCTTCGGCAGCGAGGCGCATGAAATCTGGAATGTCGCCGATCCCGCCAATCCGGTGCTCGTCACCCGGATCGGCGGATTGAAGGACACGCACAAGAGTTTTTGGGAATGCGGCACCGGCATCGCCTTCCTGGTGTCGGGGGCACCGGACTGGCGCACGCGGCGCATGACGCAGGTCTACGATCTCTCCGATCCCGCGCAGCCAACGAAGATCCGGGACTTCGGCCTGCCCGGGCAGGAGCCGGGCGCGACCGGCGCGGTGCCGACCGAACTGCACGGGCCGATCTCGACCGGGCCGCAGGGCAACCGCGTCTATTTCGGCTACGGTACCAACAAGGGCGGCTTCCTGCAGATCGTCGATCGCGACAAGCTGCTGAACGGACCGAAGCAGCCGACGCCGGACAATCTGAAATTCCCCGAGATCGCGCGGATGCCGCTGTCGGCGATGAACGGCGCGCACACGGTGTTTCCGATGCCCGCCATGCCGATCGCGGAATTCGCCCATGACAAGGATGGCAAGACCCGGGACATCGTGATGATCGTCGACGAGGCGATCCAGAATGAATGCGGCGAGGCGCGCCAGATGGTGTGGTTCGCCGACGTCACCACCGAGGCGCGGCCGATGCTGATCTCGAGCTACACGGTGCCCGAAGCCTCCGGCGCGTTCTGCGAGCGCGGCGGCCGGTTCGGCTCGCACTCGTCGAACGAGAGCATGGCGCCGGTCTACTACAAGAAGCTGGCCTTCATCGCCTTCTTCAACGCCGGCGTCCGCGCGCTCGATATCCGCGATCCCTATCACCCGAAGGAAGTGGGGTATTTCATACCTTCCATCACGGCGGCGACCGACAAGCGTTGCGTCACCATCGACGGCAAGGACCGCTGCAAGGTCGCGATCCAGACCAACAATGTCGAGACCGACGAGCGCGGCTACATCTACGCGGTCGATCGCGCCAACACCGGCCTGCATATTCTCGAACTGACCGGCGCGGCGCGCGCCATTGCCGGTCTGCCGTGAGCGCGCCATGATGCGCTCGTGGCCCGTCATCGCGGCGATGGTCCTGGCGCTCGGCGGGCTCTCCGCCGTCGCCGGCTACGAGATGGCGCCGCCGCGCGCGGCCGCGTGGCGCGAGATCGGCTGGCCGTTCCCGCGCGACGGCTGGCCTGCCGGCCGCGCCTTCCGCTGCGGCTCGGCGGAATGCGGCGGCGACGTCGAGGTTTATCTCCGGCCGAAACTCGGCTTCTGCAACTGCGACAGCGGCGTCGCCGATGACGACGAGGTCGACCGCGTTGCCGATGTCGACATGATCAGCCCGCGCTTCGCGCCGCTGAAGGCCGGCGATATCGTCCGGGTGGCCGGCATGCCGGGGCGGATCAGGGTCTATGACCTTGATGGACATCGCACTGCGATCGGGATCGCCGTGTCGCATCGCTGCGACCTGATGGCGGTGGCGGCGCAGGGCAGGGGAGACGCCGCAGGGGTGCAGCGGGCGACGCTGAAGTTTCTGGAGTCGCGAGAGATCAGAGCATCGATGATTGCGGCAATGGAGGAGCGTTGAGGAGCCCGTCTCTCGCATGCGAAAGTGGTGTCGTCACCCGCGAAAGCGGGTGTATTCCAGAGACGCTGATGCCTAGCTGATAGGCCGCAGCGTACTGGATACCCCGCTTTGGCGGGTATGACTGAGATGAGCAGGAGCCGCTTCCTCTTCGCCCATCCTATGTGCATAATTCAGCTTCACCGTCAGCGAGTTCCCCATGTCCCTGCAAGCCTATTTCGCCTTCGTCGCCGCCTGCATTGCGCTGGCGCTGCTGCCCGGTCCGATCGTCACGATGGTGATCGCCAACGGGCTGCGCTACGGCACGCGCGCCGCGCTCACCAACGTGCTGGGCGCGCAGGTCGGACTTGCGATCGTGATCGGCACCGTCGCGGTCGGGCTGACCTCGCTGATGGCGACGATGGGCTACTGGTTCGACTGGGTGCGCTTTGCCGGTGCCGCCTATCTGGTCTGGCTCGGCTTCAAGCTGATCCGCTCGCCGGTCGAGGGCGTCAGCACCGACGACACGCCGCCGCCCCCGCGCGGCGGCTTCTTCCTGCAGGGTTTTCTGGTGCTGCTTTCGAACTCGAAGGTGCTGGTGTTCTTCGGCGCCTTCATCCCGCAGTTCATGGATATGGACAAGCCGCACGTTCCGCAGGTGGCGCTGCTCGGCGTTACCTTCATGGCGACCGCCGTGCTGACCGACGCCGCCTACGCCTTGGCGGCCGGCCGCGCCCGCAAGTTCTTCTCCAGGGAGCGGACCCGGCTGATGTCGCGCATCTCAGGCGGCTTCATGATCGGCGGCGGCATCTGGCTGGCGCTGACCCGGGCGCGCTGAAGCCGCCGGGCGATAGGCTCAAAATCGTCGCAGACAAGGCCACGATTCCCGGCGTCGGCAAACTTCGCAGACGTTTGCTCTAGCCCGGAGGCCGTCGGCCATGCTTTGATCCGCGACGAACGCTAACCCATCGTCTGGGAGCAGGCCTTGACTACCGTGGATCGGCGTCTGGCAGCGGTTCTGGCGGCGGATGTCGCCGGCTACAGCCGGCTGATGGGAATCGACGAGGAAGGCACCCTGGCCAAGCTGAAGTCGGTCAGGCGGATGCTGCTCGATCCGATGCTGGCTGCGCATCGCGGCCGCGTCGTCAAAACGACCGGCGACGGAATGCTCGTTGAATTCGCCAGCGCCGTCGATGCGGTACGCAGCGCTGTTGAAGTTCAGCGTCGAATGGCCGATCAGAATTTTGCCGAACCAACGGAGCAGCGGCTCGAATTCCGAATCGGAATCCACATCGGCGACATCATTTTTGATGACAACGATATCTTTGGCGATGGCGTCAACATCGCAGCGCGCCTGGAGGGGATTGCCGAACCGGGTGGCGTTTGCATTTCCGACGACGCGCAACGGCAAGTTCGCGGCAAGGTCGATGCGACCTTCGAGGACTTGGGGCCGCAGCTCCTGAAGAATATTGCCGAGCCAATTCGTGCTTGGAGGCTTCTCATCGGCGGCGCCTCGCCAGCGGTTGCGACTACGGTCGTGAACCATGCCTTCACCGTTCCGGCTTCCCCACCCGCGCTTGCCGAGAAGGCTTCTATCGCGGTGCTGCCGTTCCAGAATATGAGTGGCGATCCGGAGCAGGAATACTTTGCCGACGGCGTTGTCGAGGACATCATCACGGCGCTATCGCGCTTCAGATCGCTGTTCGTGATCGCGCGCAATTCAAGCTTCACCTACAAGGGAAAGCCCGTCGACATCAAGCAGGTCGGGCGCGAACTCGGTGTGCGATACGTGCTCGAAGGTTCGGTGCGCAAGTCGAGCGGCCGCGTTCGGATCACCGCGCAATTGATCGAGGCCGGCAGCGGCGCGCATCTCTGGGCAGACAGGTTCGACGGTGAGCTGAAGGACGTGTTCGACCTGCAGGACCAGGTCACCGCAAATGTTGTCAGCGTGATAGCGCCAAAAATCCAGCAGAGCGAGATCGAACGAACCCGAAGCAAGCCGACCGATCGTCTCGACAGCTACGATCTATTCCTGAGAGGCATTGCGGCATATGCAGACCGCTCCAAGTGGGGCGCCACCGAACTCGGCGAGTGGTTCAACAAGGCCTGCGCGCTTGATCCCAATTATGCGGCCGCTCAGATCATGCTGGCCTATTCGTCACTGCTGAAGCAGACCACGCGCGGCACGCCCCCCGGCGCGGAGGAGCTGGCAGAGGCGCTGCGGATCGCCGAACTCGCCTGCGTGCTGGCGAGTGACGATCCGTTCGTGCTGGCGCGTGCGGCTCACATGTTTGCTTATCTCGGCCATGACTACGATCGCGCTGAGACGATGATCGAAGAGGCGATCTCGCTCAATTCGAACGATGCTGCGGCATGGGGATATCGCGGCTGGATTTCGCTCATGTGCGTCCAGCCGGCACGCGCGATCGAAAGTTTTGAGCGTAGGCTGCAGCTCAGCCCGATCGATCCCGGGCGGGCGTCGATGTGGAATGGAATCAGCTTCGCGCATTTCATGCTCGGTCAGTATGATCAGGACCGTGCGGCCGCCGCCAAGGCGCTGGTGATCGGCGAGGATGCGCACACGCTCAGCGCATTGATCATGAATGAAGTCGGCTCGGGGCATCTCGACGAGGCGCGCGCTATCGCCGGCCGCCTGCTCAAGCTGCGGCCTGATCTCCGCGCTTCCTACGCGCGGCAGAATTTTCCGACCAGGACCGCCGAATGGGGCGACCGCATGGTCGCCGTGCTGTGTGAGGCGGGCATTCCGGCGTAGGAATTCCTGGATCTATGCATTCCAGACACGACGTTGCCTCGAGGCCGCGAATGGGCGCTTGAACCTACGCCACGATCCGCTCGATGACGTCGCGCACGAGGCCCGTCAGCAGCTCGAGCTTGTATCCGGTCATCGGCAGCGGCCTGCCTCCCGAGGTCGCCAGTTCGGCGGCCTGCGCGATGGTCGCCGCGCTAATCTGCTTGCCCTGCAGCGCCGCCGCGGATGCGGCAAGCCGCAGCGGGACCGGGGCGATCCCGCCGGCGGCGATGTTGACCTGCTGGAACGCGCCGCCGGAGATCACCGCCCGCACGCAGATCTCGACCAGCGGCCATTCCGCATGCGTCCGGCTGATGGCGCGCTTGTACAGCGCGCGCTCGCCGGCCAGCGGGGCAGGCAGTTCGATCCGCTCGATCCGTTCACTTGGGGCAAGCAGGTTGTCGGCCGCGCCGTTGCTGCCGTCGCCGAGCAGGTCGAAGATCGACAATCCGCTGCGCCGGTCGGTGGCGACCTTCGCATCATAGGCGAGCAGTGCCATCGCCATCGTCGACGGATGCGGTGCGACGCATGGGCCGAGATCGAATGCGACGTGATAGAGGTGATTGCCGGATCGCGCCGGACAGTCGGCGCCGCCCTTCTTGAGACAGGCGATCTGCGGATTGCGGAAATACCAGCAGCGCGAGCGCTGGGCGAGGTTGCCGCCGAGCGTCGCCATGTGTCGGATCTGCGGCGTGGCGAGGCCCTGCGCGGCGGCGGCGATGCCGGGGTAAGCCCCGGCGAGCCGCGGATCGGATGCGATCGCAGCGATCGTGGTCAGGGCGCCGATGCGGGCCGAGCCGTCCGCATTCCACGCAATCCCGATCGTGTCGAGACTGGCGGCGAGATCGATGATCGCGCCGCACGACAGGCCGCTGCGGCGGCGCTCCGACAGATCGGTGCCGGCGGCGCGGAATTCGGGCGCGGATATGACGTCTGCAGTCGCGACACTCATGCGGCATCCCTCCCTTTCAGCGCGGCGACGATGCGATCGGGCCGGATCGGAATCTCGGTGAGGCGGACGCCGATCGCGTTGTGGATCGCGTTGGCCACGGCGGCCGAGGTCGGCACCGTCGACGCTTCGCCGATGCCGACGCTGTTGCCGAGCACGTGGTCGAAGCCGGCTTCGTCGAAATGGACGTCGATCTCCGGCGTGTCGGCGATCCCGGGGATGCGGTAATCCTCCATTCCCGCGGTCAGGACGTCGCCGCTGGTCGGATCAAGCTCGCGCGCCTCGTAGAGTGCGTAGCCGAGGCCCTGGATCACCGCGCCGCAGGCTTGGCTGCGCGCCAGCGCGGGGGAAGCGATCCTGCCGACCGCGATGCCGGTATGCACGTTGAGCACGCGGACATGGCCGAGCCAGGTGTCGACCTCCACCTCGATCACCTGCACCGAGCTCGGCACGCCAGCGCCGACCGCGATGTTCGAGAAGCGGCGCATCATCCAGCCGAACACCATGCCCATCAGGCCCACTTCGCGCAGCGGCGAGCGGATGCCGGGCGCGGTGTTCTTGCCGTCCTCGCCGCGCGTCTCCACGACAGCGATGTCGGGCGAGCGTGCGATCAGCTCGCGCCAGGGCGCGTTCGAGCCGGGCGCCGGCTTTCGCGTGGCCTGTTCGAGCATCGCGGCCTTCAGCTTCCGCACTGCCTGCAGCGTCGGCGGCATCACCGAGGCGGTGACGCGGCTGCCGCCGGAGCCGGGGCCTTCGGGCAGCGAGGAATCGCCGATCCGCACATCGATCTCGCCGGGTTCGAGATCGAACTCGCGCGCGATCGTGTCGGCAAGCACGCTGCGGGTGCCGGTGCCGATGTCCTGCGTCGCCGTGCTGGCGACGATGCGGCCGCCCTTGACCGCGACCTCGACCTTGACCTTGGGCTGCCAGAGATAGAGCCAGTAGCCCGTCGCGACCCCGATGCCGCGGCGATAGCGCCCGTTCTGCGCCGGTTTGCGATTGCGCCAGATCTCGAGCCCGGATGCCCAATCGTAGAGCCGCTGACGGTTGGGATCGGGATCCCACTTCTTGCGTAAGGCGATCGGATCGACGTTGAGCCGCAGCGCGGCCTCGTCGATCGACTGCTCCACCGCGAACGCCATCGGCGGACCGCCGGGACCGCGGAAGGCGGCGCCGGGCGGCAAATTGCTGATGACGTCGAAATCCGAAAGATCCTTCGCCTCGGCCGGATAGATCAACCGCGCCAGGCCCGCGATCGTCGAGTTGGTCGCGGCCCCGGTATCGGCGTGCGCGGTGACGGAGAGCGCTTTCAGGCCGCCCCGGTCGGAGGGCAGCAGCGCGACCTTCAACTCCGCAGCCGGCCGGTAGCCGGCGACCGAGAGCTCCTCCTGGCGGTCGTAGGCAACTCTCACAGGCGCCTTCGCCGCGCGCGCGAGCTCGATCGCGGCGATCGTCTCGGTGCCGAGGCTCGCCTTCGATCCGAAGCCGCCGCCGACGTGGTCGGCGATCACGCGGACCTTGTCGTGATCGAGCTTGTAGCGCTTGGCGATCTGCTCCTTGAGGTGAAACACCTGCTGGGTCGAGGCGTGCAGGGTCAGCCGGTCGCCGTCGAAGCGCGCCACCGCGGCATGGGGCTCGAGACACGCATGCTGCTGCGTCGCGGTGCGAAAGGTGGCTTCGACGAGCAGCTTGCTGTTGGCCTGGCGCGCCTCGTCCACCCAGTTGCGGGCCTTCTTGGCGCGGGTCGAGAACACCGCGGTCGGCCCGCGGATGTTCTGCTTCCAGGGCGCCGGCCCGCCGGCCGCTTCCGAGACGTTGCCGGCCCGCTTGCGGCTCGCCTTGTCGAACACCACCGGCGCGTCATCCTTGCGTCCGGCGTCGAGCCCGACCACGGCGGGCAGGCGCTCGCTGGTCAGCTTGATCGCGGCCAACGCGGCCAGCGCGCTCTTGCGGTCCTTTGCCGCGACCGCCGCAATCGGCTCGCCGACATAGCGCACGATCCGGTCGTCGCCGAGCAGCGACACCGCAGCAACGCCGGGGAGCGCGCGCCGGCGCGAGATCGAGCGTGGTGATGCGCGCGTGCGCCTCGCGCGAGCGCAGGATCAGGCCTTCGAGCTGGCCGTCATGATGGATGTCGACGGTGTATTTCGCCGCGCCCGTCACCTTGTCGCGCGCCTCGATGCGGGGCGCCGTGACATGATCGCCGTCGAAGCGGCCGGCGCAGGCGTCCGCCACCGCGCGGAAGATCCCGTCATAGGCGCCGCAGCGGCAGAGATGGCCCGACAGCGCCGCGCCGATTTCCTCGCGCGACGGCACCGCCGTTCCCCTGGTCGCGCGCCAATTGTCGCAGAACGCGGTCGCTTCCACGATGAAGCCGGGCGTGCAGAAGCCGCATTGCAGGGCGTCATGCGCCATGAACGCCTTCTGCACCGGATGCAGCCCGGACGTGCCGATGGCTTCCACCGTCGTCACCGATTTGCCGGCGGCGGCGTGCGCCGGCATCAGGCAGCTTGCGACCGGCGCGCCGTCGACCAGCACGGTGCAGGCGCCGCAAACGCCGGCGCCGCACACGAGCTTGGTGCCGGTGAGCTCGAGCTGGTCGCGCACGATGTCGATCAGAAGCGCATCGGGATCGTCGGGCAGGGATTCGACGCGGCCATTGACGGTCGTCGTGCTCATGGATGTCCTCCGCTTGTCCTGCGTGTCGGCCTTTTGGGGATTGCCGCCTTCCTGACGGGCGGCTTCTGCGATTTCGGCAAAGGTTTCGGCTTGGCGCCGGCGCAGAGCGTCCGCACCATGATCGCCATGTCCTTCAAAAACGCGTCCGACGGCTGCATCGCCGGATACTGCGACTTCGCTGCGTACATCGCCATTTCGACCAGCCGCGCGAATTCGGCCGGCGAGAGGTCCTGCGGCAGCGCGAGCTGCTGCTTGCGCACGATCCGCGTGATCGTTGCGACCATGCGCTCCGCATAGCGCGCGGCGTAGGTCTGGTAGAGGTCGCGCGCGAGCACGAGGTGCTCGGAATACAATTCCTCGAGGTGCGGCGAGCCGTCCAGCGAGCCGATCATGGTCGACATCCGCGCGGTCATGCCCGCGGCGAGGATGTCGCCGAGATCGTCGCCCGCGGTCTCCGCCGCGGCAACGGCGGTCTCCTCGGCCGCGATCGCGGATTCATGCACGCGCTCGATCACGGCGCGGAACAGCGCTTCCTTGGATTCGAAGTGGTGATAGAGCGCCTGCCGCGTCAGGCCGGCGGCCTCGGCGACCTGCTCGATCGAGGAGCGGCGAAAGCCGTGCCGGCGGAAAACCAGCATGGTGGCATCGAGAATGCGGGTTTTCGGTCCCATTTGACGATTTTGACAAATATAGAAAAACTGTCAAATCGCGATTTGGTGAGGAGGGCGATGCTGGAGCTTGATCACCATTCCGCGAGGCCCGCACTGATGTGAACCGCCTTCCGAATGGTCGCGTCGAAGAAACGTGGAGCTTCGTCGCGCAAAGATGACCTTCTCGTCCGGAGCTTCCGAGGATAGGCACATGACCCAGGTCTATTTTCATTGCTCGACCACGCACGGGGTGTTGATGGATCGCCGCGGCACCTCGGTGACCAGCCTCTCGGAGGCCTGCGAGGCGGCGACGTGCATGATGCGATCGCTGGTCGCAACCGTGAGCCTCGAAGACTGGCGCGACTGGGTCGTGCATGTGAGCGACGAGTCCGGCGAGGAGATCGTGATCCTGTCCTTCGCTTCCGTGCTCGGGAAGCCGCATTGAGAGGGCGCCATGCTGTCACCGCACGCATCATTGCTCCCTCTGCGCGACGGCTGGAACGCGATCACGACGGGCTTGCAGAACCTGATCGCGCGAATTCGCGATCCCTACCGGCCCGAGCTGCACTACATGCGCGGTCCCGGCCCCAAATGGCATGCCAAGCATGCCGTGCGAGCCGCGGCGGCCGGTTGAACGCGGCCCTGTTCAGCGCTCGCTTCTCGCCGGGCGGTGCATCTCGCGCCGCCACACCGCCGGGCTGACGCCGACCACGGCGGAAAACGCCCGCGTGAAGTGGCTTTGATTGGCAAAGCCGGCCGTAATCGCGATCTCGGACAGCGAGAGGTCGCGCGCCGCCATCAGTTGCTTGGCCACCTTCAGGCGCTGCTGAAGCAGCCATTGGTGCGGCGGCAGGCCGGTGGAGATGCGGAAGGCGCGCGAAAAATGGCCGACCGACAGATCGAGTTCGGCCGCGATCTGCTTCAGCGAAATCTTCCCGCTGAGGTCGGACTCGAGCTTTTCGCAGGCGCGGTTGATCTGCCAGGCGGCGAGGCCGCCGCGGGCCGGTCTGGTCGGGTGTTGTATTCCGCCATAAGTCCGGGTGACATGCGCGGTCAGCGCCAGCATCATGTGATCGATGAACAGCTGGTTGGTCTCGTCCGGCCGGCGCAATCCCTCGCGCAGCAGCGCCCCGACATGGCGAATGACACCGTCGTCGTGACCGGTGCCGGTTTCGCAGGCCAGTTCACCGATGCGCGGCGAGCCGGTCTGTTCGGCGAAATCGGTGAGCGCCGAGCGCGGCAGATAGAAGAACAGCGAATGGAACGGCTTGTCGATCACGTAGCGCGGATCGCGCTTGAGATCGTAGAGATAGGTCGCGCCCGCCGGGATATCCCGCTTCATGAGGCACTTGCCGCCCTCCCACAATTCGCAGTCCGGATAATCGTGCAGCTTCAGGCTGACGAGAAAGGCATCCTCGGCGGTGAGCGATCCGGACAAGCCGGGCACCGGGCTGTCGTCCCGGGTTTCGGTGACCGCGAGTTCGGCGCTGCGCAGCGTGCGCGTGATCAGCGCCGGCGGCGTATCCTTCAGGCGTAGGAATTGCCCGAGCCGCTGCCCGTAGGCGCCCGCCTGTGTCATGCGCGTTGAGTCCATCATTGATGTGCAGCCGGGCAGGGACCCGTCAGTCATCCTGCGAAGCCGTCGCTCATTATCCGGGATTGCTGCGGCGCAGTCCAGTTTGCTCACGCAATCATGAACGACCTGCCGGCCGATCGCGGCCCCGCGATTCCAGAACGATTTCAATTGCCTTGGTTCGATCGACCGTGCCGGACGCAGAAATGTCGCAGCGGCGCTTGGCGCAGAATTGGGCAAAGCATGGCGGTTTCAGGAAAGACACTCGAACTGCACGGCGCTTAGGTCCGGCGGGCAGTTCCGCGCCTCACCGGTCCCACAGACTGGCCCCCGAGGAGGGAGCGCATGAGCCTTCAAACGCGAGCACAGGTGATGAGCAAGCCGATCCTGCACGATCCTTTGCGGGATTCGCCCGCCGCATCCGAAGCGCGGCAGGCCGAGGCACCGGCCGGTCCGCGCTGCCCGGCCGGCCAGGAGATGGCCCGCGTGCTCAAGACGCAGCCGCTTCGCATGGCGGCCGACCCGTCGAGCGGCGCGATCGCCTACTGGAAGCATGATGCCCTGCACGATGTGGTCAGGCCGATGGTCGACCATGTCGTCATGACCTATCCCGCCGGCTCGCAGCGGCTGGAGCGGCGCACCGGCAGGGTGGCTTCGATCGGAACGGCGCGGTCCGGGGTCGTGACGATCATTCCGGCCGGCTCGAGCTCGCGCTGGGATATTCACCAGTCGATGCATGTCGTTCAGCTCTATCTTCCGCATGCGACGCTGGCGCGCGTGGCCGGCGAAGCCGACACCGCGGCTCCCGGCGATCTGCTGGAGCGTACCGGGCATCCCGATCCGATTACATCGCGGTTGCTGCTGAGCGCCGCTGATGCGCTCGAGGGCAGCGCGGCGCTGGATGCGCTGTTCCGGCAGCAGCTGACCGATCTTTTGGCCACGCGCCTGCTGTCGGCGCATGCCGGCGTGCCTGCCACCGTGCAGGCGACCGTGGGCGGTCTCGCGCCGGCGGCGCTGCGCCGCGCCATCGAGCGGTTGCGCTCGGACAGCGATGCGGACGTCTCGCTCGCGGCGCTGGCGGCGGACGCCGGCCTGTCGCGCTTTCACTTCTGCCGGGCCTTCAAGGAAAGCACCGGGCTCTCGCCGCATGCCTGGCTGCGCCAGCACCGGCTCGAGCAGGCCATGAACATGCTGCGCGACACCGACGCATCCGTGGTCTCGATCGCGGCGGCGCTCGGCTACAGTTCGCAAACCGCGTTCGCGGCCGCGTTCAGGAAGCTGACCGGCGAGACCCCGAGCGATTGGCGGCGCCGCCTCAGGTAGAGCGTTTTCGAGCGAAGTGGACACCGATTCGCGTGAAGAAAACGCGTCAAAACAAGAATCCAGAGCGTCGGTTCTGATTCAATCAGAATCGAAAATGCTCTAGCCGCAATCGCTCTTCAGGTCGGGCAATCGCTCTGGGGCACTCACAAGGCCAATTCGCTAGATCACCGTGGCGCCCATGCCAACAACGGAGACAAGCGATGGCCTGGAAGGATTTCGGTAGCTCCCTTGCAGTCAGGCGGCGACGCCGGGTCCTCGCGACTGCCCTGATGTACGGACTTACGCTCACCGTCCGCTTCACGTCGGCAACCGGCGAGGACGCCGATGCGCCGGCGCAGGCCGTTCAGGGCGTCGATGCCATGACGTCGGTGATGATCAGCGACGCCGCCCAGGCGCTCTACCGCGATTGGCTCCCGGGCGCCGCGCTGCCGATCGGCCTTCAGCATGGATCGTTGTCGGGCGCGAGAGGCTGCCGCGCGGCGTGCATGCCAGGGGTGCGCACGCCGTTCCTGTCGAGCTGCGCCCGGCAATAGGCGCTCGCCATTTCACCTCTTCGCGTCGCCGGTCGCGACAGGCTTCGCCGCACGCGGCGGCAACGCGCGGACATCAGAGACTGTCAACCCAGAGGAGATACCCATGCGAATTGTCATCATTGGCGCCGGCTTTGCCGGCATGTACGCCGCGCTCTCCGCAGCCCGGCTGCGCGACATCAAGGGCGTCTCGCCCGAGGAGCTCGAGATCGCGCTGGTCGCGCCGGAGCCGACCCTGGTGGTGCGCCCGCGGCTCTACGAGCCGAAGCCGGAGACGCTGACCGCGCCGCTGCTCGACGTCTTCAACGCGATCGACGTTGTCTATGTGCAGGGCAGTGCCGAGGCCGTCGACACCAAGGCCCGCACCGTGCAGATCGTCACCGCCAAGGACGCGCGCAAGACGCTGCCTTATGATCGCCTTGTGGTGGCGACCGGCAGCCGGCTGTTCCGTCCGAACGTGCCCGGCGCCGAGCATGGCTTCAGCGTCGACAATCTTGCGGACGCGATCGCGCTCGACCGCCATCTGCATGGCCTCGCCAGGCAGCCGGCATCGGTGGCCCGCGACACCGTCGTCGTTGCCGGCGGCGGCTTCACCGGCATCGAGGCCGCGACCGAGATGCCGGCGCGGTTGCGCGAGATCCTTGGCAAGGACGCCAGGCCGCGCGTCGTCATCGTCGATCGTAATGCCGCGATCGCGCCCGACATGGGTGAGGGCCCGCGCCCGATCATCGAGGACGCGATGCGCAAGCTCGGCGTCGAAGGCCGCTTCGGCGCCGGCGTCGCCGAGGTCAGCAAGTCCGGCGTCACGCTCTCCAACGGCGAGCATGTCGAGGCCGCGACCGTGGTCTGGGCGGCGGGCATTCGCGCCGCGCCGCTGACCATGCAGATCCCGGCGGAACGCGACAATTTCGGCCGGCTGCTGGTCGACCGCGATCTGCGTGTGCCGTCGGTCGCGGGCGTGTTCGCCACCGGCGATGCGGCGCGTGCCGCGTGCGACGATGTCGGCAATTACGCGCTGATGTCGTGCCAGCACGCAACGCGGATGGGCGCCTTTGCCGGCAACAACGCCGCGGCCGAGCTGCTCGGTGTCCCGACCAAGCCGTATCACCAGAAGGCCTATGTCACCTGCCTCGACCTCGGCGAGGCCGGTGCGCTGTTCACCCGCGGCTGGGAGCGCAAGGTCGAGATGGTCGGCGACGTCGCCAAGAAGACCAAGCGGGAGATCAACACCGTCTGGATCTATCCGCCGCGCGCCGAGCGCGCCGCGGCGCTCGCATCCGCCGACCCGGAGCACGTCACCGAAGTCTGAAGCTGAGCTCGGCGAAAGCTCGCAACTGCGATCGCGCGCGCTGCGCGCGATCGGTCTGATCATCGCGTCCGCACACGGCGTCGTTCGATCGCTGTGCGCGGAAACGATTCAAAGTATCGTGGAGCGAAACGCAGTTTAGAATCGTCCTTAGAAA
Organism: Bradyrhizobium sp. BR2003; assembly: GCF_009720285.1. Classification (NCBI taxonomy): domain Bacteria; kingdom Pseudomonadati; phylum Pseudomonadota; class Alphaproteobacteria; order Hyphomicrobiales; family Nitrobacteraceae; genus Bradyrhizobium; species Bradyrhizobium sp. BR2003. Next base: position 63,658 of record NZ_SMYJ01000029.1, on the reverse strand, counting down.
CGCTCGAGAAATCTGAGGCGCATTGACGCAGTTTCGCTGCGTTCGCGTTGCGAGCTCGCAACACCGTCGGCGATAAGCCCGACACTGGACGTGTTCTAATCACCGATCGGCTGCGTACGTCTTTCATCGTGTTAGTGACGGCGAAGATGAAGGCGATGTGAGTTGACGGGGGTCGGATGTTTCGTCGCACCGCGCTGGCGGCCGGGTACATGGCCGGCAGCGGTTTGTTCGTGCTGAGTGTGGTGATGCCGCGTGAAAGCGTTGCGCAATCGGCGCTGCCGCCGGTGACGGTCGAGGCGCCTAAACAACAGCAGCAGGCGCGGCGAACGAAGCCGGCGCGACGCGCGGCTCGTCCTGCGCGCACGACGCCGCGATCGATCGCGAACCGGGCGCCCGCGCAGGCGCAGAACGTTCCATCACCGGGTGCGGGCGGCGGCGAGCGCGGCAACGGGCCGGTCACCGGCTATCTTGCCAGCCAGAGCGTCACCGCAACCAAGACCGACAGTCCGGTGCTGACGACGCCGCAGTCGATCTCGATCGTCACCCAGGATCAGATCCAGGCACAGGGTGCGCAGAACATCACCGAAGCGCTGCGCTACACGCCCGGCGTGACGATCGAGAGTTTCGGCGCCAATGCGTTCTTCGACGAGTTCAAGCTGCGCGGCTTCACCGCGCCGCGTTATCTCGACGGGCTGCGGCTGCCGACCGACACCACGACCTTCGCGGTCCCGCGCATCGAGACCTATGGTCTCGAGCGCATCGAGGTCCTGAAGGGACCGTCATCTGGTCTGTATGGACAATCCGATCCGGGCGGCCTGTTGAACCTGGTCAGCAAACGGCCCATCGGTCGGCCGCATTACGAGATCGAGGGGGCGTTCGGTTCGTTTGATCGCTTCCAGGGCGCCTTCGATATCGGCGGTCCCGCCGACAAGGACGGCCGGTTCCTTTACCGCATCGTCGGCCTTGGCCGCGACAGCAACAGCCAGACCGACTTCGTTCAGGACAACAAGCTGTTCATCGCGCCGAGCTTCACCTGGCGCCCGACCTACGACACCAGCTTCACCGTGCTCTCGCAGTACCAGAAGGTCGACAACAAGGGTTACCAGCAATACGTCCCGGGACAGGTGTCCTTCCTGCCCAACCCCAACGGACATATCCCCTACAGTCGTTACCTCGGCGAGCCCGGGCTGGATGGCTATCATCTCGAGCAGTTCGCGGTCGGCTACGCGTTCGAGCATCGCTTCGACAACATCTTCCAGTTCCGGCAAAACCTCCGCTACGCCCAGGTCAGCAACGACCTCGCTTCGGTGCGAACCGAAGGCATGATGACGGATCGTCTGGTCGCGCGCAGCTACAACTACGTCAAGGCCAATGCCGCCAATGTCGCGCTCGACAACCAGCTGCAGGTGGATTTCGCGACCGGGCCGCTGGTCCACAAGGTGCTGGCCGGCGTCGACTACTTCGATCTGTGGGCGAACACGGACTATCGCACGACGCCGATCGCGCCGATCGATGCCTATAGTCCGGTCTACGGCACCGCCGTTCCACCAGCCAGTTCGCTGGCGCCGTTCATTCTGCGCGACGACAGGCAGTCGCAGCTCGGCGCCTATCTGCAGGATCAGATCAAGCTCGATCGCTGGACGTTGACCATGAGCGGCCGCCAGGACTGGGTCAGCTCCGGCTTCACCAGCATGGCGTTCTATCCGCCCGCCGGCCATTATTCGCGCGACGACTCGGCGCAAACCGGGCGGATCGGCCTGAGTTACCTGTTCGATATCGGCCTGGCGCCCTATGCCAGCTACGCGACCTCGTTCACGCCGAACCTCGGCGCCGACAGCGCCGGGCGGTCGTTCAGGCCGACGACGGGCGAGGGCGCGGAAGTCGGCGTCAAGTTCAAGCCGAACGGCTCGAACTTCATGGTGACGGCGGCGGCGTTCGATATCCGTCAGCAGGACGTGCTGACCGCCGATCCCATCAATCCGCTCTTCAACGTGCAGACCGATGCCGTGCGCGTCCGCGGCCTCGAGCTCGAACTGAAGGGCAATCTGACGCGCGAGTTCGAGATCACGGCGGGATACACCCATCTCGATCCGCGGGTGACGACGAGCATCGCCGGCTATGCCGGCAAGTACATGATGAACACGGCGCAGGATCAGGGCGCGGTCTGGGGCAAGTATACCTGGTATGACGGCGCGCTCGCGGGCCTTGGGCTCGGCCTCGGCGTGCGCTATGTCGGCGAGACCTACGGCGACAACTTCAATACCTTTGTCATTCCCTCCTATGCCTTGCTCGATGCGTCGGTCAGCTACGACTTCGCCTATTTGCGGCCGGACCTGAAGGGATGGAAGGCACAGGTCAACGTGACCAACCTGACCGACCACTTCTACGTTGCATCCTGCCTGACCGGGCTTCCCTATTGCGGCCTCGGCAATGGCCGCACGGTGCTCGGCACGATGAAGTACACCTGGAACTAAAGCATGATCCCGAAAAGTGCAAAGCGGTTTTCGGAAAAGATCATGCTTCAACAAAAGCATGATCCCGAAAGTGCGAAGCGGTTTCGGAAGATCATGCTTCAACATGAGGCTAAAGCTCGATGACGATCCAACCGGATCGCATCGCGCTTTAGGTAACGAATTTGACTGCGACGACCAGATCCTTGCGGCGATGGGGCGCTGTCCATAAATGGACCAGCCTCATCTGCACGTTGTTCATGCTGCTGCTCTGCATCACCGGCCTGCCGCTGATCTTCCACGAGCAGATCGATGATCTCCTGCACAGCCAGGTCAAACCGGCCGACGTGCCGCCAGGCACGCCGCCGGCCAATCTGGACCGTCTGCTCGGCAACGCGCTGGCGCAGGCGCCCGGAAAGGTGCCTCACTTCCTGATCTGGGATCGCGACGATCCGAGCGCGATGTTCGTCAGCGTCGGCCCGACCATCGATGCCGATCCGACCAACAATCTGCTGATCCGGATGGACACCCATACCGGCGCCTATCTCGATGCGCCCGATGTGACCGGCCGCTTCACCTACATCATGTTGAAGCTGCACACCGACATGTTCGCGGGGCTGCCCGGCAAGCTGTTCCTCGGATTGATGGGAATCTTGTTCTGCGTCGCGATCATTTCCGGCATCGTGGTCTACGCGCCGTCGATGCGGAAACTGCGTTTCGGCGCCTATCGCGCGCAGCGGACCCGCGTCGTGCGCTGGCTCGACGTCCACAATCTCGCGGGCATCCTGCTCGTCGCCTGGACGCTGGTCGTTGGCTTCACCGGGGTCATCAACACCTGGGCCGATCTCGTGCTCAAGATGTGGCAGTTCGGCCAGCTCGCCGAAATGACCGCGCAGTACAAGGACCGCCCGGTGCCGTCGAAGCTGACCTCGCTGAATGCAGCGGTCGACGTGGCCACCCATGCGGTGCCCGGCATGACGCCGAGCTTCGTCGCCTTCCCGGGAACCCTGTTCAGCAGCAAGAGCCACTACGCCGTGTTCCTGCATGGCGATACGCCGCTGACCTCGCGGCTGCTGAAGCCCGCGCTGATCGACGCGGAAACCGGCAAGCTGACCGACACAAGGGACATGCCCTGGTACGTGACGACCCTGTTCGTCTCGCAGCCGCTGCATTTCGGCGACTATGGCGGCATGCCGCTCAAGATCGTCTGGGCGCTGCTCGACATTCTGACCATCTTCATCCTGGTGACCGGCGTGTATCTGTGGATGCGCCGCCGCAAGGCCGGCGTGAGCCAGGAACGCGCGATCGCCAACGCCGCCTCCATCGACAACCCCGCATTATCGTCGTGACGTCAGCATGGTCTCGCATCGTTCATTGACCCAGATCTTCGCCGCCCCGCTCGTCATCGCGATCGTGAGCACGGTAGGATTGATCAGCGCGCTGGTCGGCGACGGCTGGTGGGATGCGGTCTCCTGGGCCGGGCTCGGCCTGCCTGTGCTGCTCTATCTGGTGTTCATCTGGCGGCGCCAGCCGAATTGATCGGGCCTGTTGATCACGCTCGCGAACGCCGCGTTCTCGTGCTCGACGCCGATGCATCGCCGCTCGAAACGCTCAGTTGGTGACTTGCACGAGAAGTTTCGAAAAGTCTCCGCGAGACAGGTCGGCCTTGCTGATTGTTATGACCAGATTGTCCACATCGCCGAACTGCCATCCGATGAGGTTGCTCGAAGGGATCTCGACCAGCGTCACGTCTTCGGCCTGGTCATATCTGTGGATGTATTTCTGCGGCACATGTCCCATGCTGAGCATGTCGCGCGCGGCCTGATCACTCCAAACTTCCTCGCAATCGGCAACGAGTGCGGCGGGCAGCGCCGTCGGATCACGCAGGTAAGCCGGCTTTGCGGCCTCCAGCAAACGGGTCTCGAAATCGTAAACCCATTTCGGCGCCGCCGAAGGATCGTGGGTCGTCAGTGGCAGAGCCAACGTCTGCACACCTTCCGCCAAGCGTTCGGCACCGGAAAGCTTTTTTCCATCGCGATACTGGGGCGGCACGCTGGAGTGCATCCACATCATGGCTTTCATCTCGGCCATAACTGAGCCGATAGCATCGGATGAAAAAGCTTCGCTCGCAGCCACGGCATCGATCCGGGCTTTCAGGGCGCGCAGCCGGTCCACGACGGTCGCGTGGTTCTTCGCATTGAATTCCGCGACAGCAACCATGGCACAGCGTTCGTCATAATTGATGCGCATGTTGGCAACTTCGTCGGCAGCAGTACCCGCTTGTTCGGCATCGATGATCGCTTGCCTTGCCTTGGCGAGCGCCGCGGGCTTCAGGAAGTCCGGTAATCCGTTGCTGGAGGCCCTGCCTTCATAGGCGGACAACGCCCCGTCCATCATCATCTGCGCCGTAGGCCAGTCGAACGGCCAGCGCTGCTCGGTGACGATGTCGTGGCGTGTGCCGTAACGTTGCGATCCGATCTGGCTCCGGCCTTCCCGGTAGGGGTCATCGCGTCCGTGCTCAACTGGCACGATATCGATCGGCCAGCGGGGAAAGCTCCACGTGTAATTCGAGGCTTCCGCACGCTTGCGGCCATCATATCCCGCGATGCTGCAGTCCTTGAGTATCGGCGGCGAGGATCTGAATTCGCTGGCATCGGAGAAGTGAAGCACCTTGGCCTCGATGCTCTGCGGGTCCAGGAAGATGGCCAGCCAGCCGTGCCGAGGACCAAGGCCTTCCCAGAGACCGGCAGGCAATCGAGAGCAGTCGAGCTGCACCAGCAGCTGAAAGGTGGAATCGCCGACGGTTGGCCATTCCAATCCGGCCGGGAGACGTGCGCCGCCGCCGATCCAGCCCACAGCCTCGCGATCCCTGACCGGCACCTGCGGGACGAGACGCACCAGGAGCGGCTCGGTGCCTCGCGCCTCGTCCATTTCCTGTTCGTGCAGAACTTGCGAAACCATGCCATCGAGCAGCTTCTCGGCAAGCTCCCGATCGGCGGCAGTGATCTTACGCCGAGGCGCATCGGCAGGCTCCTGAGCCTTGCCTAACAGCGCCCTCACCTTCGAGAAGATCTTTCCGTAGGCCATTGCAATCGCCCTCTACACGGACGCGCCGTCGAATGCTGTGCTGTCAGACTCTCACCCTTGCATATTCGTGGAAGAAGCTTAAACAATCGCACCGGCGTTGGTTGAATAAGAGGGCGCGACCATTAGCACAGTTTAACCATGCGCGGCGTGTGACGTCGGCATCTGGTTCATCGTGATCTTTGCTGCGACTGCAAGGCGCTCGGTATCAGAGCGTAGCGGATATCGATGATGATTGATGGACACGCACGCTAGATCAGCGCTTCCGTGCGCAGCGTCGCGTCGATCTCGCCGAGAATGCGCGCCAGCCGCTCGGCCCATGCGGTCTCGCCGGCCTGGTCGGAGATCAGGTCCTGGCGGATCTCGATGCCCGAATTCATCAGGCCGCGCGTCTCGCCATGCACGGGGATCGTGTAGTCGGTCTCGTCGCTGACCGCATAGGGCTCGTTGTCGCCGACCACGAGATCGCCCTCGGCACGCAGACGCTTCAGCAGCAGCGGCGGCAGCATCGTGTCGCGGTGGTAGAGCGTGCCGATGTGCCAGGGGCGTGCGATGCCGGCGTAGACCGGCGTGAAGCTATGCAGCGACACCAGCACCGTCGGCAGGCCCTGACGCGCACGCGCGTCGATGATCTCGTCGATGCGCTTGTGATAGGGATCGAAGATCTGCGCGCGGCGCATCTCGGCGGCCTCGCGCGACAGGCCTTCATTGCCCGGCACCGTGGTGGCCTCGCTGATCAGCGGGATCGAGCTTGCGACATGCGGCGGACGGTTGCAGTCGATCACGAGCCGCGAATAGCGCTGCGCAATCAAATGCGCGTCGAGCCGCTCCGAGAGCCGGGTTGCGACGCCGGCGATGCCGATGTCCCAGGCGATGTGCCGCACGAGCTCATCTTCGGGCAGGCCGAGGTCGCCGAGCGGAGAGGGAATCAGCCTGCCGTAGTGGTCGCAGGTGAACAGGAACGGTGAGCGGCCGCCGGCATTGTGTTCAAGAACCGGTGAAGCGTCGGTGCTCGCGAGCAGGAACGATGGACCGCCTCCGTAATTCAAGGGCTTTTTTCCTCAACTTTGCCTATTCAGGCGGCATGCTGGTCTGGAATCGGGCAGCTTTCTCTATAGATTATGCGGTCCGAAATCACGATGATTGTTTGAAGATGCCGCTCCTGACCATTCATCACAAGACCGTTTATCGTTACGCGCGCCCGGTGGCGTTCGGCGAACACCGCATCATGCTGCGCCCCCGTGACGGCCATGATCTGCGTGTGCTCGACAGCTCACTTGTGATCGATCCTCAGCCGATGTCGTTGCGCTGGATTCACGACGTGTTCGGCAACAGCATGGCGATCGCCGCCTTCGACGAGCGCGCCGACACGCTGTCCTTTGTCTCGACCGCGACGGTGGAGCACAATCCGGCCGATACGTTCGCGCTGACGCCGGACGATCCCGCCTATTTCTATCCGTTCCTCTACGACGATGAGGAATTCCCCGATCTGCAGCAGTTCATCACGCCGCAATATGGCGACCCGAACGGCGAGCTGTCGGCCTGGGCGCGGCGCTTTCTCGATGTCGAGGCGCCGACGCCGACGTTCAAGATCCTGAGCGGCATGACGCATGGCATCCGCGAGGCGTTCAGCTATCGCAAGCGCTATGAGCAGGGCACCCAGCATCCGCTCGATACGCTGCGCACGCAGTCCGGCACCTGCCGCGACTATGCGCTGTTCATGATCGAGGCGCTGCGCCGGCTCGGCATCGCCGCGCGCTTCGTCTCCGGCTATCTCGCCATGCCGCCCGGCAGCGCGCACGGCTATGTCGGCGGCGGCTCGACCCATGCCTGGGTGCAGGTCTATCTGCCGAGCGCGGGCTGGATCGAGTTCGATCCGACCAATGGCATCGTCGGCACGCGCGATCTGATCCGCGTCGCGGTGGCGCGCGATCCGCGCCAGGCGATCCCGCTGCACGGCGTCTATCTCGGCGCTGCGGACGCCTATCTCGCCATGGATGTCGACATCAAGGTGGTTTCGGTCGGCGAGAGCGCGGCGGAGCGGGAGACGGCCTGACGATGCAGATCAAGGTCGGCTTCGAGATCACCTACACGGCGCCGCAGCCGACCCCGATGGTGATCATGCTGTCGATCCATCCGTCGCGCTACGGCGACATCGTCGGCACCGAGCGCATTTCGGCCGAGCCTGATGTCCCGATCGGCCTCTATCGTGACGGCTTCGGCAACATCTGCGGGCGCCTGGTTGCGCCAGCCGGGGGCGTCACCTTCCACGGCAGCGCGCTGGTGCGGGATTCCGGATTGCCTGATGTGGTCAACCCGGCGGCGCAACAGATTCCGATCGAGCAATTGCCCGACGACATGCTGCTCTATCTGATGCCGAGCCGTTATTGCGAGACCGACAAGCTGACCGATGTCGCCTGGTCGCTGTTCGGCAACACCCAGCCGGGCTGGGCACGGGTGCAGGCGATCACCGATTTCGTGCATCACCATGTGACGTTCGGCTACCAGCACGCCCATCACATGAAGTCGGCACACGACGTCTATGAGAGCCGCGCCGGCGTCTGCCGCGACTTCGCGCATCTGGCGCTCACCTTTTGCCGCTGCATGGGCATTCCGGCGCGCTACTGCACCGGCTATCTCGGCGACATCGGCGTGCCGCCGGATCCCGCGCCGATGGATTTCTCCGGCTGGTTCGAGGTCTATCTGTCGGGCCAGTGGTACACATTCGATGCCCGCCACAACGTGCCGCGGATCGGCCGCATCCTGATGGCGACCGGCCGCGACGCCGCCGACGTCGCCCTCACCACGAGCTTCGGCCGCATGACGCTGACGAAGTTCGTCGTGGTGACGGATGAGGTGGCGGCCTAGCGTCCCCCGGGATTTTCTGTCATTCCGGGACGGTGCGTTAGCACCAGACCCGGAATCTCGAGATTCCCCGGTGCGCAAATTGCGCATCTGTGGTCTGGTCCTTCGGACCATCCCGGAATGACAACTGACCCCATGACCTCCGATCTTCTCTTCGTCTACGGCACGCTGATGCGCGGCTTCGACCATCCGATGGCGAAGCTGCTCGCGGGCAATGCCGAATTCCTCGGGCCGGCGCAGTGCCGCGGCCGGCTCTATTTGGTGAAACATTATCCGGGCCTGGTCGTGTCGGACGATCCGGCCGACATCGTGCATGGCGAACTGTTCCGCCTGCGTGAGCGCGAGGCCATGCTGCGCGAATTCGACATGTACGAAGCCTGCGGTGAAGGCTTTCCTCCGCCGACCGAATATGTCCGCGAGATGCTCGAGGTCACGCTCGCCGACGGTAGCACGCGCGAGGCGTGGACCTATCTCTACAACTGGCCGGTCACCGAGCTGCCGCGGATCGCGTCGGGAAAATTCCTGGAGCATTGACGGGTTGTGGGATCGCGCGGCATCAGAGCTGCGTCCCCTCCCCCGCTTGCGGGGGAGGGTTAGGGTGGGGGCTCTCTCCGCGAGTCGTATCGCGGAGAGAGCCCCCACCCGCCGCGCGCTGCGCGGCGACCTCCCCCGCAGGCGGGAGAGGTGAAGAGACGCTGCTGCCAGACCGATTCAACGGACCTTGTTGCGCGTTCGAGGCCACGGGTCCTCACGCTTCCCGCACCACGCGGACATCGACCTCGCGCTCGACAAAATTCCATTCCTCGGTCGCGCGCAGCATGCCGACCAATTCGTCGAACAGGGTGACGTGGTCGGGTGCGAACTCGAACCAGGTCAGGAAGTCGAAGGGCATGCCGAGGTCGCGCGAATGAAACAGCTGGCGGGCGATTGCGGGGAGGAATTTGAGGGTGCCGGCGATGTGGTGCGACTTGTCCTCGAAGATCTGGCGGCGCTCCTCCTGGGTGAGCTCCCACCACGCCGCGGATTTCCGGATCGGGATCAGCGCCGCGTGGGTCGCCTCGCTGCGGCCGAGCCCGGCCTGCACGGCTAAGAGCTTCTCCCGCTCCTCCTTCTCGGTGTAGCGCAGATGGCTGGTGACGCCGGCAAGTCGCCATGCGTTCTGCGACGGCAGCAGCGGCAGCGCGATCGACTCGCTCGCAACGATCGACAGCGCCGCGACCTTCGGCAGCGTCTCGCCCTTCACCCGCGTGATGGAGGTGACCTGCCAGCCGCCGCTCTGCCCGCCTCTGAATGTCGTGAACATGGCCTATCCAATCCCGGAAGCGGGGAGGGGGCAAGGTGGCTGAAACTTCTCTCCACCGAGGATTCCGGGGTAGCCCGGTGGCGGAGGGTGACGCGGCGTGGCCTGTGAATAGTCCGGAAAAATCCTACATTCTTCGTCCAACCGGCCAGCGCCCCGATATGGCTAACCGGTTGACCTGCGACTCACCGGATAGCACGCTAAAATCGTCCCCATGCGTTTCACGCCCGAATTCCTCGATGAGCTGCGCGCCCGGCTTCCGGTCTCGGAAGTCGTGGGCAGGCGCGTCAAGCTCAAGAAGGCCGGGCGGGAGTGGAAGGGGCTGTCGCCGTTCCAGCAGGAGAAGACGCCGTCCTTCTTCGTCAATGACCAGAAGCAGGCCTGGTTCGACTTCTCGTCCGGGCTGAACGGCAACATCTTCGACTTCCTGATGAAGACCGAGGGCGTGACCTTCCCCGAGGCGGTGGAACGCCTCGCCGCGATGGCAGGTGTTCCGCTGCCGGCCGTGACGCCCGATGCGGCGCGGCACGAGCAGCATCGCCGCACCCTGCACGACGTGATGGAACTGGCGACCAAGTTCTTCGCCGACACGCTGGCTTCGCGGGGCGGCGCCAAGGCGCGCGGCTATCTTGCCGACCGCGCCATCTCGCCGGCGACCCAGCTCCAGTTCCGGATGGGCTATGCGCCGCCGGATCGTTTCGCGCTGAAGGAGCACCTCGGCGGGCAGGGCATCTCCACCGACGACATGGTGGAGGCGGGGCTTCTGATCGGCGGCGAAGATATCCCGGTGCCGTATGATCGCTTCCGCGACCGCGTCATGTTTCCGATCACGGATGCCCGCGGCCGCGTCATCGCGTTCGGCGGCCGTGCGCTGGAGAAGGACGTTCCGGCAAAGTACCTGAACTCGCCGGAAACAACGCTGTTTCACAAGGGCGACAATCTCTACAATCTGTTCACCGCGCGGCAGGCCGCGCATGACGGCGCGCAGCTGATCGTCGTCGAGGGCTATGTCGACGTCATCGCCATGGTCACGTCGGGCTTTCCCGGCGCCGTCGCGCCGCTCGGCACTGCGCTGACCGAAAACCAGCTCGGCCTGCTCTGGAAGATGGTCGACGAGCCGATCCTTTGTTTTGACGGCGACCGCGCCGGACAGAAGGCGGCGTACCGCGCGGCCGACATCGCCTTGCCGCAGCTCAAGCCCGGCAAGAGCCTGCGGATTGCGCTGCTGCCGGAAGGGCAGGACCCCGACGATCTCGCCCGCTCCGGCGGCCGGGGCGCGATCGAGGACGTGATCTCGGCCGCGCGTCCGCTCGCCGACTTGATCTGGTCGCGCGAAATCGAGGGCGGCAATTTCGACACGCCCGAGCGCCGTGCCGCGCTGGAGGCGCGGATCGGCGAACTCACCAATGGCATCCGCGACGAGGTGGTGCGGCGCTATTACCGGCAGGATCTGCAGGAGCGGCTGCAGCGCAGTTTTGCGCCCGAGGGCGGCCGCGGCGGCTATGGCCGCGGCGGCTACGGACGGGGCAATTTCGGCGGCGGCCGCAGCGGCGAATCACCCCGCCAGTTTGCCCCCCGGGGACCTGCCCAAAACGGCCGACAAGGAGGCCTGCAAGGCGGCCGGTTCGGTGCCAAGGCCGGCGCTACCCCCGGGATTTCACGGGGTCCCTACCAGGCCGCCAGCCCCCAATTGGCCAACAGCCCGATCATGCGCGGCCAGCGCAGCGCGATTTCCCGCCGCGAGGCCCTGATCCTGCAATCCCTGATCAACCACCCCTGGCTGCTGCACGACCATCTCGAGGAGGTCGCGGCGCTGGAGCTCGCCCATCCCGAGGCCCACAAGCTCAGGGCCGCCATCATCGCCGCCTTCGCCCACGACCATCACCATTCCCCCGACGCCGAGGAGCAGGCCGAGAAGATGCGGGCCGACCTCGAAGCGGGCGGATTATCACAGATTCTTCAAAGGGTTGAGCGGGCGATCACAACCCAGGCGGTGTGGGGTGCGCAGATCGGCGCGGCGCGCGAGGATGTTTTATCAACCTGGCGTCAACTCGTTGCCTTGCATCAGAAAACCCACGCCTTACTTAGGGAAAGAAAAGATGCGGAAGCGGCTTTGGCTGAAGACTCCAGCGAGGCCAATCTGGCATGGTTGCAGGATATCCAGGCCCGGATGGCAGAAGCCGACGGGACCGAAGCCCTGATTGAAGGGTTCGGCGAATTATCGGGCCGGTTCCAGCGTAATGTCTGATAACAAAAATGCTGCGGATGGCGCTGGCCGCACCCGCAAAAAGACTCGCCAAATCCATGGTTTGGCTGCAAAAACAGGGTTAAGCGAAACTTAATAGCCTCGCGGCTATTGCAGATTGGAAACCGTCGAGACGGATCACAGGGGTGGCGAGATTTTGCGCCGCCCTTTGTGCGTCGAGAGAGTAAATCTAGATTTCGTGCGGATGCGCGTGCGTGGCGCCATTTTGCATGACCGCGTTTCGGGAGCTTAGTGAATGGCCACCAAGGCAAAGACGCTGCAGGTTAAGGACAAGGAAAAAGACGACAAGGCAGCGGATGCTCCTGAGAAGGATGCCGCTGACGCGCCGTCGCCGTTGCTCGACCTGTCGGATGCCGCGGTGAAGAAGATGATCAAGCAGGCCAAGAAGCGCGGCTTCGTGACCTTCGATCAGCTCAACGAAGTGCTGCCTTCCGACACGACCTCGCCCGAACAGATCGAAGACATCATGTCGATGCTGTCCGACATGGGCATCAACGTCACCGAGGCCGACGATAGCGAAGGCGAGGACGAGAAGGACGACGGCGACGACGAGACCGACAACGAACTCGTCGAGGTCACCCAGAAGGCCGTCACCGAGGTCAAGAAGTCGGAGCCCGGCGAGCGCACCGACGATCCCGTGCGCATGTATCTGCGCGAGATGGGCACCGTCGAGCTCTTGTCGCGCGAGGGCGAAATCGCCATCGCAAAACGCATCGAGGCCGGCCGCGAGGCGATGATCGCGGGCCTCTGCGAAAGCCCGCTGACCTTCCAGGCCATCATCATCTGGCGCGACGAGCTCAACGAAGGCAAGATCTTCCTCCGCGACATCATCGATCTCGAAGCCACCTATGCCGGCCCCGAGTCGAAGGGCGGCATCAATCCGAACCTGATCGGCAACAACGGCGCCGAGGGCGCCGCCGCTGAAGGCAATGGCGGCGATGCGCAGGGCAGCGCGCCGGCCCATGTCGCGCCGCCGGCCGCGCCGCCGTCGCCGACCCCGTTCCGCGCCGCTCCCGCCGGTGGAGAAGCCGCTACTGAGGAGAAGGATCCCGCCGAGGCCGCTGCCGAAGGCGACATGGACGACGACGAATTCGAGAACCAGATGTCGCTCGCCGCCATCGAGGCCGAACTGAAGCCGAAGGTGGTCGAGACCTTCGACAAGATCGCGTCCGAGTACAAGAAGCTGCGTCGCTTGCAGGAGCAGGACATCGCCAACCAGCTGCAGAGCGAGTCGCTGTCGCCGTCGCAGGAGCGCAAGTACAAGAAGCTGAAGGACGAGATCATCGTCGAGGTGAAGTCGCTGCGCCTCAACCAGGCCCGCATCGATTCGCTGGTCGAGCAGCTCTACGACATCAACAAGAAGCTGGTCTCGTTCGAGGGCCGCCTGCTGCGCCTCGGCGACAGCCACGGCGTCGCGCGCGAGGACTTCCTGCGCAACTACCAGGGCTCCGAGCTCGATCCGCGCTGGCTCAACCGTGTCTCGAAGCTCTCGGCCAAGGGCTGGAAGAACTTCGTCCATCACGAGAAGGACCGCATCAAGGACCTGCGCCACGAGATCCAGTCGCTGGCGGCGCTCACCGGGCTCGAGATCGGCGAATTCCGCAAGATCGTGCACGGCGTGCAGAAGGGCGAGCGCGAGGCCCGTCAGGCCAAGAAGGAGATGGTGGAAGCCAACCTCCGTCTCGTGATCTCGATCGCCAAGAAGTACACCAACCGCGGCCTGCAGTTCCTCGACCTGATCCAGGAAGGCAATATCGGCCTGATGAAGGCGGTCGATAAGTTCGAATATCGTCGCGGCTACAAGTTCTCGACCTACGCCACCTGGTGGATCCGGCAGGCGATCACCCGTTCGATTGCCGACCAGGCCCGCACCATCCGCATCCCCGTACACATGATCGAGACGATCAACAAGATCGTCCGCACCTCGCGCCAGATGCTGAACGAGATCGGCCGCGAGCCGACCCCGGAAGAGCTCGCCGAGAAGCTCGGCATGCCGCTCGAGAAGGTGCGCAAGGTCCTCAAGATCGCCAAGGAGCCGCTGTCGCTCGAAACGCCGGTGGGCGATGAAGAGGATTCGCATCTCGGCGATTTCATCGAGGACAAGAACGCGATCCTGCCGATCGACGCCGCGATCCAGTCCAACCTGCGCGAGACCACGACGCGCGTCCTGGCCTCGCTCACCCCGCGCGAGGAGCGCGTGCTGCGCATGCGCTTCGGCATCGGCATGAACACCGACCACACGCTGGAAGAAGTCGGCCAGCAGTTCTCGGTCACCCGCGAACGTATTCGCCAGATCGAAGCCAAGGCGCTGCGCAAGCTGAAGCACCCGTCAAGGAGCCGGAAGCTGCGGAGCTTCCTCGACAACTAGTTCTATCGGTACTCACCGAGACAAAAACGGCGGGCCCAGGCCCGCCGTTTTTATTTGTAGACAGATCGCGCAAATTCACACGCCAGCGCCCGCGGCCACCCCTCTCCCCAACCCTCCCCCGCAAGGGGGGAGGGAGCCTGTCGAGCGTGCTCGCATCACAATGCGTGATGCGTTTTGCATCTTGCGAGAGACTTGAAAGTCGATGGCGGGTGAGGGACGCACCGGCGGAAGGGCTCCCTCCCCCCTTGCGGGGGAGGGGCGGGGAGAGGGGTGCCGCTTGCTCCGCTGTCAGTTGCAGGCGTGAGCACTGCGCTCGCTATTGATCGCGATCCTCAATGCGGAGGCTCGCGCGCGCTACTTCTTCTTCGCGCCGACGCGCTCGATGGACTTGATCTCGAGCGGCGGGCGGCCGCCCTTTTCGGCGATCTCGCGGTCCTGCTCGCGCAGGAAGGCGCGCACCGGCTCGTCGCCGTCGAGCCCGCCAATGAGCTCCGACGGCACGCGGCGGTTGGAGCGCTGCGAGCCGTCCTCATAGAAGACGTTGAAGAAGGCGAATTCGCCTTTGGGATTGGTCCCGGGTTTTTTCGGCATGCGCGGCTTGTCCTCGATCGGGGCGCCGCTGTCAAAGCAAATCGCCCGCGCCCGCGCGCCGGTCTGCCCTGCGCGATGGGGTTGCGTGCGGCCCTTGCGCAACGTTGGGCGCAGTTCGGCCCGGCACGCGCTCGCGGCGCCCGTCCGGTCACATCAACGACATATACGGCTTTAGCCCTCGAACAGCACGAACGCCGCCCACACGCTCGCGTCGCCCGCGCCTGCGACCTTGGCGTCGCGCGCATCGCGCCTGGTCTGGCGCAGCGCATCGGAATAGGTCAGGCCATCCGCCAGGTGCTCGTAGAACCGCACGGTAAAATTCGCGGTGCCCTCGTCGGCGACCGGCCACAGCGTCAGCAGCGCGCGCCGCGCGCCGGCGATGCCGAGCGCGGTCGGCAGGCCGCGCAGACCGCTGACGAAGCTCTCGTCGCCGCGGCCGGTTTCGCAGGCCGACAGCACCAAAAGATCGAGCCCGGACAGGTCCCAGTCCATCAATTCGAAGGCATAGAGATAGCCGTCGTTCTCGTCGCGCAGCGGAAATCGGCTGTCGCCGGCACCCGACAGCACGATGCCGCTCTGCCACAGCGTGTCGAGGCCGGATGCCGTGCCGTCGCGATAGAAGCCGTGCGTCGCCAGATGCGCGATGCGCGCCTTGCCGATCGCCGCGCGCAGCGTGCCTTCGCTGACGCCGCGCCCGGTCAGCATCTCGACCGGCGCGCCGCGCGCGCGGGCGAGCTTTGCGATCGCCTCGATCTCGGTCCGGGTCGCGGGCAGGGGCATCGGCCCCGGCTCGCCATATTCGATGCCGCCGGCGAGCAGCATCGAACCCCGCTGATCGAGCGTCTCGCGCGCATGGATCGCGATCAGCGCATCGGGGCTGGTCAGCATCCGGATCGTGAACTTGTCCTCCAGCAGGCCGCTGCCACTGCCGGGCAGCAGCGCGAACGGCACCGCAAACAGGAAGCCGTCAGGCACGACATAGAGCGTGGTCTTGTCCTTCAGCAGCGGCTCGAGCGGCGCGAACAGCCGCGCCCGGAGATTCTGGAAGCGGCCCTTGACGTCGGGCGCGTGCGCATCGGGATCAGGCATGGTGGCCCGCGTCGCGCGCAGCCGGGCGATCTCGGTGCGCACGCCGGTGTCGATCATCCGGCCGGGATCGCCGAGATCGACCACGCGCGGCTCGCTCGTTGCGGTCTCGACGATGGCGTAGAGCACGGTCGCCGCCAGCGGCGCACTCGCCTGGCGATCCGCCTTCCATTGCCGCGTGATGAAATAGTTGACGACGGCTTCCTGCGACGCGAGCAGCTGCGAGGGACGGATCTGGTCTTGCGGCAGCTTCGCACCGATCGCATCGAGCCGCTTCTGCAGCGCCTTCTCGGCCGCGTCCTGCCGCTGCCACACCGATCGCGCCCAGTCGTCGATATTGCCCGACGAGAACAGCTCCTGCTTCTCGCCGTTGAGGCGGAGCGCCGCGCGGACGAGCGTCGCGGTCTCCGCGTCCTTGCCGGCCATTTGCGTCTCGAGCCGGCGCAGCGCGGTAGCGTCGCCGCCGCCGAGCGTCTTCCAGCGCAGCACCGCGGCGGCGAACGCCGGCTGCGCCACCGATGACCCGGCCCCGGTCGCGAAGCGGCCGAACGCGAACAGCAGGTGATCGGCATGGGCGCGGATCGCTTCGGCGACGGCGCGGTCGCCCGATGTGCCGACCTCGCGCTTCATCCAGTCGAACATCTCGCGGTCCAGCGCGGCGAACGCCTGCACCGCACGGGTCGGATCATCAGCGATCAGCGCGGTCGCGATGCCGAGCCTGATCTCGAAGCTGATCGGATGCTGCGCCGTGAAGGCGCGGGTCGAGATCGCCAGCGCGGTCTCGCGCAGCCGCATCCCCTTGTCCCGCTCGCCGCGCTGCTCGCGTTGGCCGGCAGCCAGCACCGCGGATTTGATGCGCAGGAAATCCGCAAAATTCGCCTCATTGGCGACGATCGCCTCCAGCCGCGCCAGATCGGCCGGCGCGATCGCCGCGTCGCCGGCGGCGAGCATGTCGGTGTAGAACAGCCAGGCATCGGCCTGTCCGGCAAAGCTCGGATCCTTCGGCGCCATCGCGGCCGCGATCGCGCGGTGGCGGCGAAAATAGCGGCGGGCGTCGTCGAAGCGGCCGAGATTGAGGAAATCCTGGCCGGCATTGTTGACCGTCACCAGCGTGTTGAGATGGTTCTCGCCATAATGTTTGGCGCGCTTCTCGATCGCGAACAGGTCGAGTTCGAGCGCCTTCGCCGGCGCGCCGATCTCGCGCAGCATGTCGGCATAATTGTTGGCGAGCTTCCAGGTGGTGCGGTGGTCGGGCCCCAGCGCCTTCTCCGCGCGCTCGAAATTGTGCCGGCCCAGATTCGTCGCCGACGCCGCCGAGCCGTTGGCGGACAGCGCGACCGCGAGCTTGTCGTTTGCGATCAGCGATTCCTCGGAGCCTTCGCCCCAATAGACGTTGAACGCCGCGATCGCCTTCATGTAGAGCGGAACGGCTTCGGCGATCCTGGCTTGGTCGGACAGCAGGATCGCGTACATCAGCAGCACGTCGGCATTGCCGGGCGGCCTCTGCGCCGCCGCCTTGCTCTGGAACGCGCGCACAAACAGTTTTTCGGCGAGGTCGTCGCGCTTGATCGCGCGCAGCGTCGCGGCCGCGTCGAAATACTGCTCCATGACGAACTGCGCGTCGTCGAGCCCGTCGGCGGCGTCGAGCGCGGCGTTGAGCTGCGCAGTGCCGGCGTCGATCTTGCCGCTGCGCGTCAGCGCGATCGCGTTCTTGATCTGCGCGGTGATCGCTTGCGTGCTGCCGCCACCTTGTGCTGGGGCACGCCTGGTGGGGCCGCTCTGCGCGGCGGCGGTGTCGATCGTTGCGGTCAAAACAGCGCCGAGCGCGAGCACGACACCGATCGATGCGGCGGCGGCCCTGCGCGCGCGTGCGAAACCCAAGGCGAAACCCAAGGCGAGACCCAAGGCGATCGTCATCTGCAGCACATCCTCATCCCCAAACGCGTCACCGGATGGCGTCCCCAACTGACGGCGGCGTTGCAGCCGGCGTGGCTGGCTTTAGTGGCGCGGCTTTGCATGAACAAGACAGCGCGGCCGGCCGCGTGGCGGAAGCGGCTTGCCCGGCCCGTGCTTCTTGGTCGCGGCCGGCGGCTTCGGCGTTCATGCGTAGTGTCCGCAAATGCTGGCCTGTAGTGCGTTGCTCGCCAGCGCCGACCGCCGCTTGCAGGCGACCGACAGACAAGCCATCGGATGATGTTACCGCCGGGAGGCCGGCCAGCCTGCCGTTCGCGCAGCGGCGAGGGAATCGCTGGCCGCGGAGCCGCGCGCGGCGGCGCACTTTGCCGGCAGCCGTCTTTCGCATCGGCGCGCAAACGAACGACGGCCGAAAGCCGAGCTTTTTCTGACCATCGTCACTTGCGTCATGCCGTCCGATTCGCGTATGAGGCGCATCCTTCTCTTTCTACAACCCTTCCTTCGAGAACGATCACCGATGTCCAACGCCACAATCGACGCCAACAAGGCGCTCGTGCTCGCGCATTACGACGCCGTGACCAATCGCCTCGATCCCGATGCGATCCGCGCGCAACTCGCGCCTGACTTCTTCGACCACGCGGCGGGCAAGCGGCTGAGTGCCGAGGACGTGATCGCGCATTCGGCCGCGATGCACGAGACCTTCGCCGACCTGTCGGCGGTGGCGGAATGCCTGGTGGCCGAACGCGACATCGTCGCCGGCCGCTTCGTCTGGCGCGGCCGGCACCGCAGCCCATGGCGCGGCATTCAACCAACCGGCCGCCACGTCGAATTCCGCGGCATGACGTTCTGGCGGATTCAGGACGGCAGGATTTCCGAGCGCTGGGCGGAGATCGATTTTGTGGGACTGGAGCGGCAGCTCAGGGATTGATCGTCAGCTACACCTTCGTCAGTTGATCAACGTAGGGAGATTTGGCCGCGCGGCTGATGAAGGCGTAACTGCCCGCCAAGGATGGAGTGTGGTGCCGGCACTTTGACTGCCTAGTTTGCTCCATGGCATGATCGGCCATTCGAAGCAGGGGGATTTTTGCATGCTCAGGTGTCGTTTGGCGGTTGTGTTCGGCGCCTTGCTGCTTGCCACCCCCTCCTACGCCGCGCGCTGCGGCGGCAGTTTTCCCGCTTTCGTCCAGTCGTTTTCGCAGGAGGCGGCCGCGGCCGGCATCCAGCAGGACGTGATCTCGGCTGCGCTCGGCGGCGTGCAGCAGGATGGCGGAGTGCTCGCCTTCGACCGGCGGCAGCGCTACACCTTCAACAAGACGTTCGAGCAGTATGTCGCGACCCGGGTCGGGCCCGGGCGCATCAATGGCGGCCGCGCGATGCTGCAGCGGCACGCCGCGCTGCTCTCGAAGATCGAGCAGCAGTATGGCGTGCCGCGCCAGATCCTGGTCGCGATCTGGGGGCTCGAGACCGATTTCGGCAAGGGCGACATGGGCAAGCTGCCGGTGTTCCGCGTGCTCGCGACGCTGGCGCATGATTGCCGCCGCACCGAGCTGTTCCAGGGCGAGCTGCTCGCCGCGCTCAAGATCGTGCAGCGCGGCGACCTCCGTCTGAATGACATGATCGGCGCCTATGCCGGCGAGATCGGCCAGACCCAGTTCCTGCCGTCGTCCTACATCAAGTACGGCGTCGATTTCGACGGCGACGGCCATGTCGATCTGCGCCACTCGGTCGCCGACGTACTGGCCTCGACCGCGAACCTGCTGCACACCAGCGGCTTCAAGATGGGCGCGCCCTATGGCGAGGGCACTGCGAATTTCGAGGCGATGCGCGAGTGGAACAGGGCGGTGATCTATCGCAAGACCATCGGGTATTTTGCCGATCAGCTTGTGGGGCGGTGAGGAACATCCCGCCCGGTCATTCCGGGGCTCGCAAAGCGAGAACCCGGAATCTCGAGATTCCGGGTTCAGCCCTGCGGGCTGCCCTCAGATGCGCAATTGCGCATCGGGGAATGACGGAATGAGAGTTCGGGTGTTTCCATGGAAACCATCGGCAGCCAAAAGATCTGGTCGTTCTTCGACCGCCGCGGATGCCAGGTCGCGAAGAACGCGGCGGTGCGGGAGGGGCCGGGCCATCGCGTCGGTTCTTATCTGGAGCTCGCCACCAAGATCGCCGAGCTGCAATTCCTCAACCGCGATCATGTGCTGCTGTTTCGCGGCCAGGGCGCCGACTACAGGAACATCAAGCGCAACTCGTCGCTGAAGCCGACCCTGTTTCGCGGCGGCCGCGGCAATCCCGATCAGGCGACGCTGGTCGGGCGGTTCGATGCGCTGCAACGCGCCGAGCGGATCCTGATCGCCGAATATGCCCGAGAAAAGCTGCTCGGGCTCGAGCGGTTGAAGCGGCATCGCATCCTGCGCTGGTCGATCCTGCAGCATTACGAGGTCTGCACCACGCCGCTGCTCGACGTCACCCATTCGATCCGCATCGCGGCCTCCTTTGCCTCGCTGGCGGAGACCGGCACCGCCTTCCTCTATGTGCTCGGCGTGCCGAATTTGAGCGGCGCAATCACCGCGAGCGCCGAGGCCGGCCTGCAGATCGTGCGGCTCTCCAGCGTCTGCCCGCCGTCGGCGGTGCGCCCGCATATCCAGGAGGGCTATCTGCTCGGCGAGTATCCGGAGATGTCCGGCACCGAGCAGAAGGAAAACTATTTTCCCTACGAGATGGATTTCGGCCGGCGGCTGGTCGCAAAATTCTCGTTCGCGCCGGCGTCGTTCTGGAAGAACGACAATTTTCCGCAGGTGGCGAAGAGCGCGCTCTATCCGTCGGAGAAAAGCGATCCGCTGTTCCGGCTGGCGCTCGGGGTGAAGAGGCAGCTGGGCGGTTGAATTGCAACGGTCGGGCAGATCGTGCCGCGAGAAGATGAACTGGGTCGTCAATCACGGTTGTCATCGCCCGGCTTGACCGGGCGATCTAATACGCCGCGGCCTCTCGGCTCAAGCATGGGCGCCTCTGGAATACTGGATCACCCGCTTTCGCGGGTGATGACACCTGATTAGCCAGCGACGCCGCGCAGTCAACCAGCCCTCGCGGCATCGCGCGCGATCCGCCGGGCCGCCGTCTTCTCCATCATCCGTTGCATCGTCTTCCAGTATCTCGCCGGGCGGAAGCGTTGCAGCAGGTCCATGAAGTATGCGTCCTTGCCGATCAGGATGCGCGGCTGGTTCTTCTCGATGCCGGCGATGATGCGCTGCGCGGCCGCGGTCGGCGTGGTCCTGGCCAGTGCGTCGAAGCGCTCGATCGATTCGGCGCGGCGCGCATTGTCGGTGATGCCGGTGCCGGCGCGCGAGTTGCGCGCGATGCTGGTGGCGACGCCGCCGGGATGCACGACGGACAGACGCACCGGGCTGTTCGCCACCGCAAGCTCGTGGCGCAGGCTTTCCGAGAAGCCGCGCACAGCGAACTTGGCCGCGCAATAGGCGCTCTGGCCGGGCGGGGCGATGATGCCGAAGATCGAGGAGATGTTGACGATATGCGCCTCGCGCTGCCGCGAAAGCTGCGGCAGGAAGGCGCGGGTCCCGTGCACCACGCCCCAGAAATTGATGTTGAACAGCCACTCCATCTGCGCCTGATCGAACTCGCCGAACTCGCCGAGCAGCGCGACGCCGGCATTGTTGACGACGATGTTGAGCGAGGGATGCGCCGTAACGGCGGCCTCCGCGAACGCCGTGATCTGGTCCGGCTCGCTGACGTCGAGGCGGTGCACGGTGACCTTGCGCGGGCTCGCTTTCGCGATCTCCGCGGCGGCGGCCTGCAGGCCGGCCTCGTCGCGGTCGGCGATCGCCAGATCGCAGCCGCGCAGCGCCAGTTCATGCGCGAGCGCGCGGCCGATGCCGCTGGCGGCTCCGGTCACGGCAGCGGCGGATCCAGAGATCGCGGTCATGTCAGGTGAGCTCCATCTCAACGGGGGTAGTGGTTGCAAAGCGGGGAACACGGCATTTCCACGCTTTTCTCAAATTGGAACTGAACCATCCAGTGATTTTAGGCATTTAACCTATGTTACGCGCTCGAACCGAACCATTCAAACCAAGGGAGCCACCCATGGGACAGTCAAAGCCCTATCGTGCGAAGGCCCTGGTGGTTGAGGACGACCCGATGCAGCGCGAGATGATCGGGCTGCTGCTGGAGGAAAGCGAGTTCGAGGTCATCGCCTGCGAGAGCGCCGAGGCCGCCGAACTGGTGTTGCAGGGCAACGGCGACAACGTCGTGCTGATGATGACCGACGTCGAATTGGCCGGACACATGACCGGCGTCGAGCTCGCTTATGCCGCGAAGAAGTACAGACCCGATCTCGACGTGATCGTCACCTCGGGCAAGCCGCTGCGGCAGTGCCTGCCGGACGGCGCCTTGTTCTGGGCCAAGCCGTGGGCGCCGCTGGACGTGATCCGGGTCGCCGAGATGAAGGCGTCGGAGCTTTCGCATCGCGGATGGCGCAGGTCATCGTAACGGGGCGTCGGCGCGGGCGCCGGGCGGAGGCCCGGCAGCCGCTTCCGCCGTCCCCGTCGCCGTGATATTGGCGGACGATGTCGCGCCCGCCGAGGATTTGAAGTGACCTTTGAAGTGACCTGGTCCTTTCTGCTGACGACGCTGATCGTGGTGGCCTCGCCCGGCACCGGCGTGCTCTATACGCTGGCGGTGGCGCTGACCCGGGGGGCGCGCGCGAGCGTGGCGGCGGCGTTCGGCTGCACGCTCGGGATCGTGCCGCAGATGATTGCGGCGATGCTCGGACTCGCCGCCATCCTGCACACCAGCGTCGTGGCGTTCGCGGCGCTGAAATGGGGCGGCGTCGTCTATCTGCTCTACATGGCTTGGCAGGCGCTGCGCGAGCGCGGCGCGCTCGCCGTCGACACCGAGATCAAGCCGCGCTCGCGCCGGCGCGTGATCGTGACCGCGATCCTGATCAACATCCTCAACCCGAAGCTGTCGATCTTCTTCCTGGCCTTCCTGCCGCAGTTCATCGCGGTCGACGAGCCGCATCCGCTGGCGCGGATGGTCGAGCTAAGCGGTGTCTTCATGGCGATGACCTTCGCGGTGTTCGCGGTTTACGGGCTGTTCGCCGCCTCGGTGCGCGACCGCGTCATCACCCGGCCGAAGGTGATGGCCTGGCTGCGGCGGAGCTTCGCCGCGGGCTTTGCCCTGCTCGGCGCCAGGCTCGCCTTCGCGGAGCGCTGACGTCGCGGCCGCCACGCCCTGACGCAGGCAATAAAAAAGCAGGCGCTGCGCCTGCTGCCTTTGCGCCCCGTTCGTTCGGGGCCGATCGATGTAGGGCCGGTGAATTCGAGGTTGACGTCGCTGCGACCGGTTGTCCCGGTCCGGGTGCCCGGGCAGGGCAAGCGCCGCTACCCGGGCTGGAATTCGTTACTTCTTGGCGGCCTTCTTCTTGGTGGCCTTTTTCGCCTTCGCCTTCTTCGCCTTCTTCGCTTTCTTAGCCATAGTATCCTCTCAGGGTTTCATGGATTGAACGCGACTCCGAGGCATGCTTGGCGGAGGGCCAGCCTCGCAACATCCTCGATATCAAACTCAGCAGATTCGGAGGCTGCTGCCGCGTGCTGTCACGGCGCCGTCATCGTGTTATCCACAGCTGTTACGTGTTTTCGTCAGTTTTTTCGCAAAGCGCGGCGCATGTCGCGCGCCGCGTCGTCGTCGCATCCGTCATGCTTAACGATGCGCAAACGGCGGATGCGCAGATCTTCATCAATTCAAAACCACGGCACGGATTGCCACGTTGCGGGTGACGCTCCGTTAAGCGGCGCGGCCGCATGCTCGTCCGCAAGACAACGGGGATTGTCATTTGAGGAAACGCCCGGAGGGGGCAGACGGTCATTTCAGGAGAGGCGAGGCCGATACGGGCCTCGAACAGGGGCGATGTTGAGCGTTCCGACGCTTTGGACGGTGTTCATTATCAATTTTCTCGCGCTCGGGCTGATCTGGGCCTATGTCGCGCGCAGCTATCCTGCTTTCGGCGCGGCGCGGTTCTGGACCGCATCCGCCTTGGTCGCCTCCGCCGGCGCCACCTGCGCGATGCTTCGCGTGATGCTGACGGACTCGCTGCTGCCGCTGCTTGCGGCGGGGACCTTGATGGTGTTCGCCGCCGGCCTTGCCGCGATGGGCATCGAGCGGTTCTACGACAAGCCCGCGACCTGGCGCGCCACCCTGCTGACCACGGCGCTGGCCTTCGCCGGTCTCGGCACCTTCATCTTCGCCTATGACAGCATGCCGATGCGCATCCTGGTCTACACCATTGCCCAGGTCACGCCGTTCGCGCTGACGCTGAAGCTGTTGCTGTCGTCCGAGAACGGCCGCGTCAGCCCCGGTGCCCGGCTCGCCGGCATCGTCGCCTCCGTGCTGATCGGCATCTACGCGCTGCGTGCTGTCGGCGCGCTGCTGCAGCCCGGCGAGTTCTCCTTCGTCCGCTTCTCCGCGGGGCAGTCGCTGGTGATCCTGCTGATGGTGTTCCTGTCGATGGCGCTCAATTTCGGCTTCCTGCTGATGGCGATCGACCGGCTGCGCAACGAGGTCGCCGACCTCGCGCTGCTCGACGATCTCACCGGCGTCGGCAACCGCCGCCATCTCTTGCAGCGGCTGACCGAGGAATGCGCGCGTTCCGACCGCAACGGCGAGGCGTTTGCGCTGCTGGTGATCGACCTCGACGGCTTCAAGGGCATCAACGACACCCACGGCCACGCCGCCGGCGACGCCTGCCTGCAGCATTTCACGCTGATGGCGCAGACGCGGCTCCGGCCGGGCGACATGCTGGCCCGCACCGGCGGCGACGAGTTCTGCATCGTGCTGCCGTCCTCGACGTTGCGCGAAGGCGCGATGATCGCGCGCCGCGTGCTCGAGGTCTGCCGCGCCGATGCCGAGCAGTGCACCGGCAAGGACATCCCGATCGCGGTCTCGATCGGCGTCGCGCAATGGACCCGCGAGATCGGCCTGCATCCCGATCGCCTGGTCGCCGCCGCCGACCACGCGCTCTACGACGCCAAGAAGGGCGGCAAGAACGGCTATGCGACCTACGAGCCGAAGGCGCCGGAGATGGCCGATCCGCTGGAGGCGACCCTGCGCAAGCGCGCCTGAGCGTGCTAACGAGGGACCGAACGACGCCGGGATTTCCGCAATGACGCCTCGCCTGCTCGCCGCGCTCCCTGCGCTGGTCCTGTCCTCCGCCGTATCAGCCCAAACCCCCGATCTCGCGGCTATCGCACGATCGCAAGGCACGCCCGAGATTCCCGGCTTGAAGATGGTCTGGCTGGCGCCCTGGGGCGACGTCGCCAAATCGCATCCCTGGCGCAACATCATCGTGCACCAGACCGAGGGGCCGCAGGGCTCGGCGCGATACGGCGCCGAAGCGCAGCACAAGAACCCGACCCGGCGCGGCGTGATGGTCTGGGTCGAAACCGACGGCACGGTCTACTGGGCGGTCGCCGACAACCTCGTTCCGACCCACACCGACGGCGCCGATCGCAACGACAACAAATACATCGACAACAGCAAGACCTATCACCTGGTGAACAAGGACACGTCGATCGGCGTCGAGTTCGCCGGCAATTACCCGGACGTCACGACCGGCCCGACCGACGCGCAGATCGCTACCTGGCGGGTGCTGGTGAAGCTGCTGCGCGCGCGTTACGGCATTCCGGCGGAGCGCGTCTACGCGCACAACTGGATCGACTTCAAGGACGCCCGCTACTGCGAAGGCTGCGCGCTCGCGACCATGGCGCGGCAGTGGGGCGAGTAGGGCGCCCGCTTTCGGGGACGAAGCGGACACCCGATCCGGCGTCGGGGATATCGCCTTCTGACCCCTGTCGGAAGTCGATGGGCCCAATCCGGCCGTCTACCGTCGACAGTTATCGGAGCCATTCGCCGGATCGAATGCCCCGCGGGTCAATGTCTCGGTGCGAGGCGACGTAGTCGATCTCTCCGCGCGTGGTGCCGATGTCCATCAGCTCCGCGTCGCTCAGGTTGGACAAGGTGGCGCGCAATTCCTGGCGTTCGCGGCGCTCCCGAAGGGCATCCCAATATTTCCAGATGAAGCTGGAGACATGCCGGGTCGATAGGGATGTCCGTTCCAGCCACGTTGTGCCATGCGTCGAGCTCATCGCGCAGTCTCCATGGGATGGTGTCTCTTCCACGGCTTTAGCGCTCCCCTGTTGCCACCATGGTGTCAGGAGCCGTCATAGCCGGCACGAGGATGCCGCGAGGGCGGCGGGTATGCTTGACCGGCGGCTTACATTTTCCTCACCTGCAGCTTATTCTTGCGGTTTCCAGCCGGCCCAAAGCGTTACCCGGTTATCGGGGGCTCTCATCCAAGGGGATTCCAGGGGGATTCGCATCTTGCGCTATCTCTTCGAGGATTACGCATTCGACCCTGACCGGCGCGAATTGCATCGTGGGGCGGACGTCGTCCGCATCGCACCGCAGGTGTTCGATCTGCTCGATTATCTGATCCGCAACAGGGAGCGCGTCGTCAGCAAGGACGACCTCATCAATGCCGTTTGGAATGGGCGCAGCGTTTCGGATGCAGCACTGACGACCCGGCTGAATGTCGCCCGAAGCGCAATCGGCGATTCCGGGGAGGAACAGCGACTGATCAAGACGTTACCACGTAAGGGCTTCCGTTTCGTCGGACAGGTGCAGGAGGTGCGAGAGGTTGCAGGTCCGGATCCGGGCGATACGCCCGAGAGCGCCCCTGCGGTACCCGACAAGCCCTCCATCGCCGTGCTGCCGTTCGCGAACATGTCTGGCGATCCAGAGCAGGAGTACTTCGCGGACGGAATGGTTGAGGAGATCACGACCGCGCTTTCGCGGTTCAAATCGCTGTTCGTGATCGCTCGCAATTCGAGCTTCACGTTCAAGGGCAAAGCGGTCGACATCAAGGAAGTCGGGCGCAGGCTTGGAGTCCGCTATGTCCTTGAGGGGGCCGTGCGCAAGGCTTCGGGGAAAGTTCGCATCACGTGCCAGCTGATTGAAGCGGCCACCGGCGCACACATCTGGGCGGACAGGTTTGAGCGTGACCTGACAGACGTTTTCGCGCTGCAGGACGAAGTCACGCTCGCCGTTGTCTCGGCTATCCAGCCAACGTTGTTTCAAGCCGAAATTGCAATGGCGTCGCGGCGGCGCCCGGAAGACCTCACCGCATATGATCTTTATCTCCGGGCAATACAGCAAGCCGTCCGATCGACGCGCGAAAGTTTGGCCGAGGCGCTCCGACTGGCCCAGCGCGCCCTGGAGCTTGACCCTGGGTTTGCTGCTGCGGCAGCTTTGGCAGGTGCCTGTCATTTGGAAAACGTGCTTAGGGGCTATGCGATCGACCAACAATTCGAACGCAAGGCAGCCCTTCGGCTTATGCGCCTGGCATTGAGCCTCGACGATCAAGATCCAGGCACGTTGGCAACTGCTGCATTGATCTCGGCTCTTTTGGTCGGCGATTGTGAGGCTGAGATTGAGATGGCCGATCGGGCGGTGGCGCTCAACCCAAATTCATATAACACATGGAACCGCAGAGGCTGGGTCTATAAGATTGCGGGGCAGCCGGAGGAAGCGATCCGGAGCTTTGAACGCGCCATGCGAATGAGCCCGGTGGACCCGCTACAATTCACAGCGTTAACCGGGATGGGATTTGCCTTTATTGAGCTTCGGCGCTTTGACGAGGCCATCGTTGCAGGGAAGAAATCGCTGCGTCAGAACCCTTCCTATACAGGAGCATACCGCTGCCTCGCATCCGCTTTCGCCCATCTCGGACGGGACGCCGAGGCCCGTGAAGCGGCAGCCGGTATGCTTGAGCTCGACCCTACTTTCACAATATCGTCGTGGATCGCTCGGAGCCGGCTATCAAGAACTGCGAACCTGATGATCGAGGGTTTTCGCAAAGCGGGGTTGCCCGAATGAGCCGCGCTCGTCCGCATCGACAGGCTGATCGATAGGGCGCGATTTGCCGCGGGGCATGCGCGGCATTTCCGGAACCGGCGATCGAATGTGGACGATGGGTGTTGCAGCCAGGAGCCGGCGTTAACGACGCTTGGCGATTTCCAGCCTGAGCGAAATCATTTCGAGGCTTGTTAAAATTTGCCGGGTATCCCTTCCGGGCACAGCGAGCAGGGGAGAGGTATGGGCAAGCGGGCCAAACGTGGAAAGATCGAAACGCTCACCCTGCCGGTCGCCGGAAGAGTTGTCGTTGGCGTCGTGGCCGCTGCCGCATTGGGGTACGGTTTGCTGTCGCGGCCGGCAAGCGTTCAACCGACACGGAAGCAAGCCGCGCACCAGGTGCCGGCGCCATCTGGTCCGACGCCGTCGTCTCCCATTCACGTCGCCGCGCCGGTTCAGGCTCCAGCGCCAGCTCCGGTCCCAATCCCGGTCCCCGCACCCCGGATCGAAACACCAAAAGCCGCTGACGCTCCCGGACGACTTGTTCGGCAGGTGGTTGATTACGTCAGTCACCAGCCGCCGGGCACCGTCGTCATCGATACCGGAAACACATTCCTCTATCTCGTTCTGAACGGCGGGCAGGCGATGCGCTACGGCATCGGTGTCGGCCGCGAAGGTTTCACATGGTCCGGCGAACAGGTCGTGGCTCGCAAGACGGAATGGCCGGATTGGCGTCCGCCTGCAGAGATGCTTTCGCGCCAGCCTTATCTGCCGCGGTTCATGGCGGGCGGTCCCGGCAATCCGCTCGGCGCCCGGGCGATGTATCTGGGCGATACCGAATATCGAATTCACGGCACCAACAAGCCCGATACGATCGGGAAGCGGGTTTCGTCCGGCTGCATCCGGCTGACCAATGACGACGTCGTGGACCTCTATGATCGGGTGAAAGTCGGAGCGAAAGTGATCGTGCTTCCGGCACAAGCTGCCCATCGACCATCCCCGGGCGCGCCGCCCGACGCCGGCCTCTCGTCGCAGGACCCGGCGCCGCCATCGAACCGGCCCGCGGCAGTCAACGCGCAGTCGCAGTTATCTCGACCGAAGATGGCCGACGCCCAGTAACTCAATTCCTCTGTCCTCATTAAAATCCGGAACGGCCGCTTTCGGGGACGAAGCGGAAACCCGATCCGACCTCGGGGATATCGCCTTCCGACCCGAAGCGGTCCTGCACGCGGATGGCGTGTCGTCGCGTGCGCCATCCGCTCCTGCAATCGATCTGTTGCGAAGAAAAGAGCCTTAGGCCTTCAGGATCCGTGATCCGCATGATGGCGACCACATTCCCATCGTTGTACGCCTGTTCTTTTGTTTCCTTGTTGCAGGTCCAGACAAAATCTTTCTTGCCCGTAAAGGTCTTTCGCCCCTGCTCAAGCCGAAGCTCCCCTTCGGTGATATGGCAGATCATGGCGTTCATCATCGGGGGACCCATGGTCTTCGACTCCGGCTGCATAATGACATCGCGCATCGAGACCGTCTTGAATCTCGGGATCAGGGACGGTGTCTCGCCTTCATATTCACGCACCACGACACCTGGCCAAGGTGCCGTATCGTTGTAGCCCGTGGCTTGCGCCTCGGCGGGCTTGATCATGGCAGTCGAAACCGCTGCCAACGCGATTCCCAGTGCGGACCTTCGATCGACCTTCCTTATCGCTTTTCTCCCGACGTTACCGAACGAGCCGCCGCAAATGCAGCGCGCAAGGTTCGTGGTGAACGGTGGTGCGAAACCGAAAAAAGAACGGCCTCTAGGAGAGCGTGCCTGCCGATAGCACCAGTGCTGCTCGTTTGCCCGGACAGTGATTTCGGCGCGTCCCGTTTCAAGGGCCGTGACATTCTACGTCACCCGACGCATCCGGGGAACAGGTGGCGTTGCACGAAGACACTGCGGCCTGTCAGGAATGTCCGAAATTGGCCCCTTAGCCGACATGAACCAAGTTTGCCTCGCTTGTTCGCGTCCGAGGCTGATGCGGACATTCGTCGGCAGGCAAATTGATGGGCATACGTCCAGTGCTTCCCGGAATGCTGCCCCCGAAGGCCGTCCCGCTTTGATCTAGATCAAGATCGCCTTAATCGAGTGAGTGTCACCTGTATCAACTTCAAGGGGGCCATGCGGCACCGCGGCATTCGTGGGCCGAACAGAGGCCGAGCGCGCAGATTGGGATGTTGGACCACGGTCCGACATCACGCGAGGGTTTTGCCACGTAGCGTGGAAAGATCGGCTGGGAGGTGAACACCTTGCGAGCGAAGCTCAAGCGCACGCGCGATATCGCCATTTGCGATGGTCCGTCAGATATATCGAAAAAAATGATCTGCATACCCGGCGGGACGTTCCGCATGGGATCGGACAAGCATTTATTCGGAGGAGGCGCCGGCACACCTTCGATGCATCAGTCGAGGAGCTTCCTAACGCATCATAAACAGGAGAGCGTAGCCATGTTGAGTTCTGTATTGCCCGACGAGCCGTCGCCCCCTACTGGAACGCCGCCCCGCAAGACATCTGGCTGGCTCAAGGGGGCCTGCGCCTCGTTGCTCAGCACGACGATGCTGATGGCCTTGTCCGGTCCGGTCAGCACACCGGCGTTGGCGCAAAACCAGCAAAAACCAAACATTCTCTTCATCATGGGTGACGACATCGGCTGGATGCAGCCGAGTATCTACCACCGCGGATTGATGGTCGGGGAGACGCCGAATATCGATCGCATTGGCAACGAAGGCGCGATGTTCACGCACTACTACGCTGAGCAGAGCTGCACGGCCGGGCGTACGGCCTTCTTAACAGGCATGCAGCCCGTTCGCGTCGGCATGGTCTTGCCGGAAATTCCCGGTAGCCCATCCTATCTGCGGACGGGGACGCCGACACTTGCCAAGTTCCTGCTCGATCTCGGCTATACCACCGGCGAGTTCGGCAAGAACCATCTCGGCGACCACACCGAGTCGCTGCCGGCTGCGCAAGGCTTCCAGGAATACTGGGGCTATCTCTATCACCTCGACGCCATGCAAGGGGTGAGCTTCCCCGACCTCAACAAAACCGCGACCCAGCAGACCCTTGCGCCGCCATGCAAGAACACGCCGATCCCCGGCGTGGCTGAGGTCCCCGGCGCTGTAGATCCCAGGACCACGGTTTGCCTGACGCCGCCGCGTCCGATGCTCGCCTGCAAGTCCTCGGACGGCACCGCAAAGAACATGACCTGCAAGGATGAGGGTCCGCTGACTCTCGAGCGATCCAAGACCGTGGACGAAGAAATCTCGGCCAAGGTCGTCGACTTCCTCGATCGCAACGACCCGAAGAAGACCAGCAAGCCGTTCTTCGTCTGGTACAACCCGGCACGCATGCACATCACGACCGTGCTGCCGGACAAGTATCTGACCATGGTGGGCGAGCCTGGCGGCAAGGATTGGGGCGTCAACGAAGCCGGCATGAAGCAGATGGATGACAACATCGGCGTGGTACTGAAGAAGCTCGAAGACATGGGCCAACTCGACAACACGATCGTCGTCTTCACCACCGACAACGGCGCCGAGACCATCACCTTCCCGGACGGCGGCGTCACACCGTTCAAGGGCGGCAAGCTGAGCACCTGGGAGGGCGGCATGCGCGCTCCGATGGTGATTCGCTGGCCCGGCGTCATCAAGCCCGGCACGGTCAAGAACGAAATGTTTTCCGCCCTCGACTGGCTCCCGACCCTCGTCGAGATCGCCGGCGGGCCCAAGGGCGACGCACTGAAGCAACAGGTCGAGGCCGGCTATCCTAATATGGTCAAGACCACCCTCGACGGTGTTAATCAGATCGACTATCTGAGCGGCAAGTCCGACAAGTCGGCCCGCGACCACTTCCTGTATTACTCCGGCAAGGAGCCGTCGGCGGTCCGCTACAAGAACTGGAAGATGTACTTCGCGATGGTGTCGGACTCGCCAGCTGGCTTCATTGCCGGTGTGCAGCCCTACTCCTGGACCCAGGTCGTCAACATCAAGCGCGATCCTTTCGAAACCTCCGTTGGTACACAGCTGAAGACGTTGTTCGGCATGGCCGGGGCTATTGCTTCTCCGTCTACTGCCTACGTCTATGATTGGAACATGCTGCCGATCGGCCAGCAGCTGTGGCTGAGGCACCTAGAGACCTTCATCAAATTCCCGCCGCTGCAGGACCCGGCCAGCTACAACCTGGAGCAGGTCATGCAGCGAGTGAAGGACATGAAGACGGCCGGCCGCAGCGACTAATGGCAACATCTGGCCGCGATTGAGAACAACAGAGGCGGCCGGCGCGAAAGCGCCGGCCGCCTGTCCCCGGGCATCCAGAAACTCCACGAGAAGCGCAAGATGAGGCTTTCAACGAAGAAGGATTGGAAGCGGATTATCTTTGCATTCGAATAGGTGAGATGGAGCGCTCCGAAGCGTGCCCAAAGAACTAGCGATGTCAGCTTGTGGCCCCGAAACCGACATGACCAAGTGCGCCTCGCGTGTCCGCTCCCGAGGCTGATGCGGACATTTGTCGGCAGGCGGACTGATCGAGGCGCGTGCCGAGCCCCACTTTGCAAACAATAAAAAAGCCGGCGTTGCCGCCGGCTTTCGTGTCTCTTGGTTCGTCGCAGCGCGATCAGTGCGCGGCTTCGAGCGCGGCTTCCTGCCGGGCAATCGTGCCCTTGACGGCCGACTGCACCTTCTCGAACGCGCGGACCTCGATCTGCCGCACGCGCTCGCGCGACACGCCGAACTCGGCGGCGAGGTCCTCCAGCGTCATCGGCTCATCCGCCAGACGCCGCGCCTCGAAGATGCGGCGTTCGCGCGGGTTGAGCACGCCGATCGCACCGTTCAGGGCCTGGCGGCGATGATCGAACTCCTCGCTCTCGGCCATCAGGGCTTCGGCGTTGGGCGAGTTGTCGACCAGCCAGTCCTGCCATTCGCCGGCTTCGCCGTCGTCGCGGATCGGGGCGTTGAGCGACGCGTCACCGCCGAGGCGGCGGTTCATGTCGATCACGTCCTGATCGGTCACGCCGAGGCGCTTGGCAATCAGCTTGACCTGGTCGGGGTGGAGATCACCCTCTTCCAGGGCGGAGATCTTGCTCTTCGCCTTGCGCAGGTTGAAGAAGAGCTTCTTCTGGTTCGCGGTGGTGCCCATCTTCACGAGCGACCAGGAACGCAGAATGTACTCTTGTATCGACGCCTTGATCCACCACATGGCGTAAGTGGCGAGACGGAAGCCCTTCTCGGGTTCGAATCGCTTCACCGCCTGCATCAGGCCGACATTGCCTTCCGAGACGACCTCGGAGATCGGCAAGCCGTAGCCGCGATAGCCCATGGCGATCTTGGCCACGAGCCTGAGATGGCTGGTGACGAGCTTATGCGCCGCGTCGCGATCGTCATGCTCGCGCCAACGCTTGGCGAGCATGTACTCCTGCTGGGGTTCCAGCATCGGGAACTTGCGGATCTCGGCGAGGTATCGAGAGAGGCCGGATTCTCCATTGAGGACCGGCAACGTAGCTGTACGGGCCATTTGAGCGCCCTCCAGTGGTTCAGACCCCCGATAGCGGCGGGCCCGGCAGGTGGCCGCTGGGTTAAAGCCGGCCATGCTGCGATGTTCCGCGCTGGATATTCAGCGCAGGTGCAACATACACCAAACTGTCCGTGATAGGGAAGGATTGCTGACGTCACGTCCCCGTGTGGCAGGTATAACCTGTTGTCATAACGTGGCTTTTCTGGAAGGGGTGCGTCATACCGCCGCTTCCAGCGCCCGCTGCAGAAGAAACAAATCCTCCGGCAAAGGCGCCTCCCAGTGCAAAAGTTCTCCGGTCCGGGGGTGCTCCAATGCCAGCAGATAGGCGTGCAGCGCCTGCCGGCCGAGGTCGGTGAGTGCGTCCTTACCTTCCGCGCCGAGTTGTCCTGCCTTGGTCTTGAAGTGGGCGCCGTAGACGCTGTCGCCGAGCAGCGGATGGCCGAGATGGGCGAGGTGCACCCGGATCTGATGGGTCCGCCCGGTCTCGAGCCGGCACGCCAGCAGCGAAGCGACCGGCTTGCCGTCGCGGCCGGCAAAGCTCGCGAGCACTTCGAAATGGGTGATCGCCTCGCGGCCGCCCTGGCGCACCGCCATCTTCTCGCGGGCGTGCGGGTGGCGGTCGATCGGCGCGTCGATCGTGCCGTGGGGCCGGTTCGGCACGCCCCAGACGAACGCCATGTAGCCGCGCTCCATCGGGCCGGTGCGGCCATGGTCGGCGAACTGCGCGGTCAGCGACTGGTGGGCGTGGTCGTTCTTGGCGACCACCATCAGTCCCGTGGTGTCCTTGTCGAGGCGGTGCACGATGCCCGGCCGCTTGACCCCGCCGATGCCGGACAGGCTCGCGCCGCAGTGGGCGATCAGCGCGTTGACCAGCGTGCCGCTGGCGTGGCCGGCGGCGGGATGCACGACGAGGCCCCTCGGCTTGTCGATGACGATGATGTCGTCGTCCTCGAACACGATGTCGAGCGCGATGTCCTCGCCTTGAGGCTCGGCGGGCGCGGCCTCCGGCACGTCGATTATGATCGTATCGCCCTTGGCGACATGATAAGCGGGGTCGCGGACGACGGCGTCCTTGACGGTCACGGAACCGGCGAGGATCAGCGCCTTCAGCCGGGACCGCGACAGTTCGGGACTGCGCTGCGCGAGCACGCGGTCGAGCCGGGCCGAGCCCTCGTTGCCGGCGACGACGACCTCCAGCTTCCGACCGCCATTCGAAGAGACTTGTTGCGAAGACACTTGCAAAGATAGAGCCTTGTGATGACCAACACCGCTGTGACCGAACCGACCCCCGACCAGGCCGCGCTGATCGCGCGGGTGCGGCGCATGATGCTGATCGCGGGCCTGACCTCGGCACTGGCCGTGGCCGTCGTCTTGATTGCCATCGGCTACCGCCTTTATCGCAGCGAGGGAAGCCCCGTTTCCGTTTCCGACGTCACTGCTGCGCTGCCGAAGGGCGCCCGCATCGTCGCCACCGGCGTCGCCGGCGAGCGATTGATCCTCACGCTTGACGTGGGCGGTGCAACAGAGATTCGCACATTTGATGCAAAGACGCTGAAACCTGTCGGCAGGCTGAGCTTCGTCAACGAACCCTGATCGCAGCAATCGCGAAGCCGCGCCGTCGATCAACCGAAAGCTGCAGCGTATTTTTTGCGCATGCGTTCGCGCATCGAGAAGGTGTGTCGCCATCTTTTCGGCCGAGTTGCACGTTCAGCTTGCGCCATGTCGCGATCCAACTCCAACGCTTCCATCGAACAGTCCGGTGAATCCGATGCGGCAGGGTCGTGCGCCGACCCGACGCGCCGCGCGGTGTTGACCGCGCTCGCGAGCTGCGCCTGCCTCGCCGCGATCGAGCCCGCGGCCGCCGATGACGACGAACAGCCCGGCGCCAATGAGCGGCCGCAAAAAGCCGATCGGCTCGTGCGCGCCGAGGGCGACAAGGCGGGCCAGGTCATCAAGTCGGAAGATCTGACCTTGGGCGGCCCGCCGATTCGCGCCTGGCCGCAGGACCCGAACACCTCGGTGGTCCGCAAGGGCTCGCGGCTGAACGAGGTCGTGCTGGTCAAGCTCGATCCAAACGAACTCGACGATGCCACGCGCGCCCGCGCCCCTGACGGCATCGTCTGCTACTCGGTCGTCTGCACGCATGCCGGATGTCCGATCACCGCCTGGTTGAAGGAAGAGCAGGGCGACAAGAACGTCCTGAAATGCCTCTGTCACAACTCCGAATACGATCCGCGGCAGAATGCGCAGGTCGTGTTCGGGCCGGCGCCACGTCGCCTCGCGGCATTGCCGCTGACGGTTGCCGACGGCGCGATCACGGTCGCAGCGCCATTCGTCGGAAAGGTGGGTGCTCAGCAGGGAGGATGAGGCCACATCGGGATTTCTGCATGACCTAAACTGAAAAAATCAAAACAGAGCAGGGAGGTAGCATCTCATGACAAGCAAGCAGTGGTTACTGTCGAGTTGTGTCGCATTCACGTGCCTCATTTCGACCTATGCCGTCGCGGGGCCGATCGAAAACTACAGTTCGGTGACCTCGGCGCGTCTCGAAAATCCCGAACCCGGCAACTGGATGCTGTATCGCCGGACCTATGACGGACAGGGGTATAGTCCGCTCAACCAGATCAACACCTCCAACGTCAAGGACCTCAAGCCGGTCTGGACCTTCTCGACCGGCGTCATCGAGGGCCATGAGGCGCCGCCGATCGTCAACAACGGCGTGATGTTCGCCGCGACCCCGATGGGACAGGTGATCGCGCTCAACGCCAAGACCGGCGAGGAATATTGGCGCTACAAGCGGCAGCTTCCCGACGATCTGTTCCAGCTGCATCCGACCAGCCGCGGCGTCGGCCTGTGGCAGGACAAGGTCTACTTCGCCACCACCGACGACCATGTCGTCGCGCTCGACGCCAAGACCGGCAAGGTGGTCTGGGACACCAAGGTCCAGGACTACAAGAAGGGTCAGTACCTGACGCTGATGCCGCTGGTGATCGACGGCAAGGTGATCGTCGGCGGCTCCGGCGGCGAGTTCGGCGTGCGCGGCTATGTCGTCGCCTACGATGCCGAGAGCGGCAAGGAGCTCTGGCGCACCTTCACCATCCCCGGCGAAGGCGAGCCCGGGCACGAGACCTGGAGCGGCGACGACTGGAAGTCGGGCGGTGGATCGGCCTGGATGACCGGCACCTACGACAAGGACAACAAGACGATCCTCTGGGGCGTCGGCAACGCTGCGCCCTGGCCGGGCTCGGCACACGCCGGCGACAACCTCTACACCAGCTCGGTGATCGGTCTCGATCCCGAGACGGGCAAGATCAAGAAGCACTTCCAGTATCACCAGAACGATTCCTGGGACTGGGACGAGGTCGACGCGCCGATGCTGGTCGACCTGCAGCGTGACGGACGGTCGTTCAAGAGCCTGATCCACCCGGGACGCGACGCGATCTTCTGGATACTCGAGAACAAGCCCGACAAGATCAACTACGTGTCCGGCTGGCCGTTCGTGAAGACCAATGTCTGGAAGGGCATCGAGGCCGAGACCGGCCGGCCGATCGTCGATCCCGAGCACAAGCCGGTGCTCGGCAAGCGGGTCGAGTTCTGCCCGTCGCTATGGGGCGGCAAGGATTGGCCGTCGGCGGCGTACAGCCAGAGCACCAAGCTCGTCTACGTTCCCGCCAACGAGAACTTCTGCGGCGGCTTCACGGGCGAGAAGCAGCCGCTGGTGCCCGGCCAGCTCTGGCTCGGCACCAAGCCGGAGGACATCGGGCTGACGCCGGCACCGAACGCCGATCATTTCGGCGAGTTGCAGGCGTGGGATCCGGCCACCGGCAAGAAGGTCTGGCAGCACGACTTCAAGACCTCGCAGCTGTTCGGATCGGTGACGGCGACCGCGGGCGACCTGGTTCTCGCCGGCGGCACCAATGACCGGATGTTCCGCATCTTCAACGCCAAGACCGGCGAGCTGTTGTGGGAGCAGAAGACCAACTCCGGCATCATGGCGATGCCGATGTCCTATGAGGTCGACGGAACGCAATACATCGCGGTCCAGTCGGGCTGGGGCGTCGACGCGCAGCGCATCCAGGACGCTCTGGCCGGCAAGGTCAAGGGCTTCGAGAACAACGTCCCGCAAGGCGGCGTGATCTGGGTGTTCGCGCTCGACAAGAAGTAAGCGCGCGATCTGGAGCGCGATCCGATTGAATCGGATCATGCTCCCAAGCCTTTGTTGGACTCAGCGACAGGGGGCGATGCGATCGGGAAGCGGCGGATGGGGAGACCGCCGCTTCCCGGTCTGCGCTTGCGTTACTTGCCCTTGGTGTCGACCTTCCGCTTCTCGTCGTCGTTCATCTGCTTGATCGTGGGATCGTGGCTCGCTTCCCCGGTGGTCTGGCCTGTGGTCGACGGCGGGCCGCTGCTCGGAACCGACGTCTGGTCGGGCAGGACCTTGGCCGGGCGCGTTGCGGTCGCTTTCGGCGGCGAGTCCGACTGTGCGAGCGCAGCCTGCGTCGCAAAGAGAAAGACGCCCGCAGACAGGGCTGCCGCGAGCGTCCCGAATGTTTGAGGTGAGGTTCTCATCGATCTGCTCCAGTGGACCGATGAGAACGACCTATCTCGCCTGACGTTCCAGCTTCACGTCTCCAGCTGCTTGCCGATCGGCAGGGCGCGGATGCGCTTTCCGGTCGCGGCAAAGATCGCGTTGATCAGAGCCGGCGCGAACGGCGGCACGCCGGGCTCGCCGACGCCGCTCGGCGGGGTGTCGGCGCCGGGCGGCACGATGTAGACGTTGGTGATTACAGGCGACTCGTCCATCCGGATCACCGGGAAGTCGTCGAAATTGCCCTGCTGCACCTTGCCGTCCTTGAAGCTGATCTCGCCATATTTGGCCAGACTCAGCCCCATGATCGCAGCGCCCTCGATCTGCGAGTGGATCCGTTCCGGATTGACAAAGGTGCCGCAATCGATCGCGGTGTCGACCCGCGGCACCGAGAACTTGCCCTTGTCGTCGACCGCCACCTCGACGATGGTCGCGATGTAGCTGACGAAGGAGCGGTGCACCGCGATGCCGAGGCCGTGGCCCTTCGGCACCTTGCGGCCCCACTCGCCCTTGTCGGCGACCAACTCGACCACCTTGCGTAAGCGCGCGGTGTCGATCGGGTAGCTGTCATAGGGCTCGCCGTAGTTCCAGGGATCCTTCACCGAGGACAGGTTGACGATCCGCGGGCTTCCGATCAGCTCCAGCAGCATCTCCTTCTGGTCGCGGCCCGTCGCATGCGCGATTTCCCCGACCATGGATTGCACCGCGAAGGCGCGCGGGATGTTGGAGACGGAGCGGAACCAGCCGATCCGCGTGAACGCGGCCGCTTCCGGATTCTCGCATTGCAGGTTGGCGATCTCGAACGGGTTGTCGATCAGGCCCATGCCGAGCTCGAACGGCGCCTCGTGATTGGCGCCGGCCGCGAAGGTCGAGGCGATAGTCGGCGCCACGCTGCGGTGCCGCCACGCAATCACCTTGCCGCTCTTGTCGAGACCGGCCTCGATCCGTTCCACCGAGACCGTGTGCAGGAAGTCGTGATGCACGTCGTCCTCACGCGTCCATTGCACCTTGACCGGCGCGCCGAGCTCCTTCGACAGCAAGGCCGCCTCGAGCGCGAAGTCGCATTTCGACTTGCGGCCGAAGCCGCCGCCGAGCAGCGTCACGTTGACGGTGACATTGTCCTCGGGGATGCCGAGCGTCTTGGCGACATCCTCGCGGGTGCCGCCGGGGCTCTGCACCGGCGCCCAGATCGTGGCCTTGTCGCCCTTGACGTCGGCGACCGCGACCGGCGGCTCCATGCTGACATGGGCGAGATGCGGCAGGTAGTATTCGCCGGTTATGACCTTGTCGGCGCTCTTCAACGCCGCATCTACGTCGCCTTCCTTGCGCACCACGAGGCCGGGCTTTCGCGCGGCTTCCTCGAGCGAGGCACGATAGGTGACGGAGTCGTATTTGGCGTTGGCGCCGTCGTCCCAGACGATCTTCAGCGCGTCGCGGCCCTTGATCGCGGCCCCGGTGTTGCGCGCGATCACGGCCACGCCGCCGAGCGGCTGGAACTTGGACGGCCAGGGCCAGCCCTTGACCTCCATCACCTTCTCGACGCCCGGCACCTTCTTCGCCGCGCTGTCGTCGAACGATTTCAGCTTGCCGCCGGTGACCGGCGGACGCGCGATCACGGCGTATTTCAGGCCGGGCAGCCGGACA
Organism: Bradyrhizobium sp. BR2003; assembly: GCF_009720285.1. NCBI lineage: Bacteria > Pseudomonadati > Pseudomonadota > Alphaproteobacteria > Hyphomicrobiales > Nitrobacteraceae > Bradyrhizobium > Bradyrhizobium sp. BR2003. Next base: position 24,042 of record NZ_SMYJ01000029.1, on the reverse strand, counting down.
TCGGCGCCGTATTGCGCCTTGCCGGTGGTGATGTCGTGCAGGTCGACGATCGAGACCTGGCCCTTGCCGAGATAGCGGAAGTCCTTCGGGTCCTTCAGCTTGAGGCCCTCGATGCTCGGCACCGGCTCTTTCGCGGCGTCGGCCGCAAGTTCGCCGAAGCCAGCCTTGCGGCCGCTCGCGCTGTGCACCACCTCGTGGTTCTGCGCCTTCACTTCGGCGACCGGCACGCCCCATTTCTTGGCGGCGGCGGCTTCCAGCATCGAGCGCGCCGAGGCGCCGATCTGGCGCATCGGGATCAGGTAGTGCCGCGTGCTGCGCGAGCCGTCGGTGTCCTGGTTGCCGAACTTGACCTCGTCGCCATGCGCTTGCTGGACATGGACGCGCGACCAGTCGGCCTCCATTTCCTCGGCGACGATCAAGGGCAGGCTGGTGCGCACGCCGGTGCCCATCTCGGAGCGGTGCGCCAGGATGGTGACGATGCCGTCGGGCGCGATCGCGACGAACACGCGCGGATCGACCACGACGCCGTGCGGCATCTTGCCGGCGCCGGTCTCATAGGCGAACGCCTGGCGCGTCATCACGGGTGCGGCGAGCACGAAAGAGCCGGCGATGCCGAGCCCCTTGAGGATGCTGCGGCGCGAAACGTTCTCGACCTTCACGTGCTTCTCGAAGCCGCGAAGCTTGCTGGGGTTCGTGAGTATATTCATGTCACACCCCCGTCGATGCGAGATGGACGGCATTCTCGATCCGCTGGTAGCATCCGCAGCGGCAGATATTGCCCGCCATGGCTTCGCGGATCTGGTCGTGGCTGGGCTTCGGGTTCTGGTCCAGCAGCGCCGCGGCCTGCATGATCTGGCCGGCCTGGCAGTAGCCGCACTGCGGCACGTTGACCTGGCGCCAGGCCTTCTGCACCGGATGGTCGCCGGTTGGATGCAGCCCCTCGATGGTGGTGACCTCGCGGCCGACGACGTCGGACACCGAGGTGATGCAGGCGCGGACCGCCTCCTTGTCGACGATCACGGTGCAGGCGCCGCACAGCGCCTGGCCGCAGCCGAACTTGGTGCCCGTAAGGCCTGCTTCGTCACGGAGATACCAGAGCAGCGAAAGATCCGGGTCGCCGTCCCAATTCTGTTCCTGGCCGTTGATTTTTAGTTTGATCATGGTCTGTCCTCGCTCTGCCTAAGCTATTGACCTGTGCGGCGCGAGGTGCGGAACGTCTTCCATGGCCTGCGGCCGCGCTGATGTTTGTTGTGCCAAGATATTCGTGAGCCAAATTTGCCGTGCGCCAAGGCCGTCAAGCGCTTGCGCTTTGTTCCAAGCACTCCTCTCGCTTGTCCGGCGCCGTGCGGGGCGCAGCATGGTGAAGAGCTGCGATGTTAGCAGAGACGGACGCCGGGTGACTTCACAGCCAGGTGTTTTGCATTGCCATTTGGCGAAAGCAGGGCCGCGCGCACGACGAAGAGATGACATCTCAAGGTGGCCATCATGCAATCGGCGGTGGCGGTGCCGCATTGCTCTGACGTGCAGGTGAGACGCGCTTGGCTGCTCCGGGGAGGGCGCCTCGGGGCCGCTGCCGCGCCGGAACGGCCGTTCGGCATGTAAAGCATGGCCGACAAAATCCCCGCCGCAACGCACAAGGCATCTTGCGGCCGCCGGATTTCGAGGCTATTGCCTTGCCTCTCAACGCTCCCTTCGTCTAGCGGTTAGGACGCGGCCCTCTCAAGGCTGAAACAGGGGTTCGATTCCCCTAGGGAGCGCCAGAAATTTCAACGACTTAGAACTTGCATCGAAAAGTCGTCGAATATCCGTTAAATAAGCGCCGACGTACGGTGGCGAACTCCGCCACACTAATTCTGTGATCCGATCACCTAGCTCTCTGCCTCAGTTGATACCCAACGTGACGCGCGAAGCGGATGGGATGCCACTGTCCCTCGGTTACGCTTGGTGCGAGACGGACGCCGAAAGCGCTGTGGCAAGCTCGTAGCCTTCGCACCTATGTGCGCACTTGGCCACGTCTGAATAAGAAGCGCTCGTTCTTTTCCTGGACACCAAATAGCTCAAGCAGAAAGCGACGGTGTTCAGCTCCGCGTGTCAATAGACAAACATCGGCCCGCTCATCTCCGAGTATCGCAAAATGAACCTTTGCCGGATCTAGCGCATCAAATGCTGTTTGGAGTTCGGTTTCTTCTTGCTTGATGTCAGTTACGATCCATGCGCCTTGCAGCTGATCGGCTGAATTCCTTGGCAGAAACTTGCCCTCAACGCTGCGAAACAAGAGACCAATATCATGTTGAGGTGCGGCCCCTCCATCGACTGCCACGCCCTCCATCTGACTGAAGAAATCGGCAAATCTCCGCTTAACATCGACAAGAACGCGCCGCTCGCCAGCAGGATCGACCACCCAATCGACGGTTCGGTTGCCGGCTCCGAGACCGCCCACCTCATGGTCCGCAGGAACGACAGGAGACACCCGCAGCATAGGGAACATCTCGGTGAGATGTATGAGATGCCGCCCAATGTCGTCGATCAGGGTTAAATAGGCGCACAGCTTGTCAGGCGACAGCCGCCTTTGGGCGCATTCGAGCACATCGAATAGCAAGGGCACGCGGGGCCACATGTGGACGCCCCAGATGAGATCATTGCCAACTCGATGCGGCAATCCAAATTCGTAGCGCCATATATTAGTGAGCCGATCCAGGAAGCATCCGCAGGCGGCAAGATTGGGAGGAAGAATTGCGATCACGCCGTCACTCTGGTCCTTGGATAACCCTCGCGCCTGCCCTTCGGCAGTCAGTCGAGCCAGCAGCGAATTGACGCCGCCCACGAGTTGAGGTTGAACAGTTTCAATCAGCAGCGGCACAAAGAGGATCGCTCTATTTTTGCGGTCGCATCGAATTATGCAGGGGTCTTCAGTCCGCGCATGCGGAGTGCCAAAGCTTCGATCTCGTGATCAAGAACGTCGGCAGCCGACTTCACGGTGAGATCGCGTTTCACGATGGCCAGATCGTAGAAGGGCTCGGGATTGACCCGCCCTATAGCGGGCAACAGATAAAATGCTCCGTGATGCTGGTATCCAGCTAAGAACGTATCCAGATTCCGGCTGTCGTTTGGCTCCATGGTCATTGAGCGAGTTGCCACCATAACGGGCGCTTTCGTGACAGCGCCGCGCGACAATGGGTCGGCGGAGGCGATCTGAACACAATAGTGATGGGGGTTCATGTCGGGCAAATTCCTTATGATCGAAACGCCGATCTGTTCGCCAGCGTCTTCCGCGCCGAAACGTTCGCGCCACCGTTCAAAAATCTTTCGCGCGCCCTCTTTGTCCTCAAAGAGAAATGCCATGCAGGGCAGCGAATGACCTATCTGGATGTAACCGCAACCTTGCCACCGCGCCCTGTCCCATGCATGGACATCAATCACAGAGCGGATGCTAATGCCTTTGTGGTTTTTAACCCCCAGTGATCCGTCGTCTTCTCCAAAATCAGGAATCTCATCGTCCGGCTGAGCCAGCTTGATCCGAGGAACCTCTGCCCGTTGTTCGCGGAGCGGATAGGAGCGGCTTACAAGTTTCTTCCAATCGGCCAAGGATGAGAAAGTTTGCGATGCCGTCCGGGAGTAACTGTTAGGAGCGGAGGAAATCATCGCGATGCGCTGCTGAACTGCAGCGTCCGCAAAAAGCTCATCCAGCAATGCGGTCCCATCTTTAACCGAACAGGCGGCTCCCAGGATGTGGGCCGCGACTTCGCAGTAAAACTGATTTATGTCGCCCTGACGATCAATGCTCACAAGCGGAAGACTGGCCGGCCAGGTGACGGTGGATTTCATATCCAGCTCACTGGTTTCGATGGCCGGGTCCTGCGCTTGCTCGCTTGCGATTATACTAATGCGGAATAGCTCGGTATGTGGCGCGACACGTTTCTCGATTACGGTAGCAAAGAAGGCCTCAATTGAACCCAATACGCATTCGGCTAAGGGAATATGCCGGCTTTCTAGCACTTCAACCTCGACCTTCATGCCCATGATCGTGGTCACGAGTACCTGACGCCCCTCCTGGTTCAGGAGCAACGGTCCGCGCAAGCTTTCCGCCAAGGGCTGGCTCTTAAGCGTGGAGAGGAGGCGGTTTACCGCCTCGTCGGTCTCTTCCTTCGGCAGACTGCCATCCTCGCGAAGGACTTCCGGGTGGCCGAGTGAGTACAGCAGCGCCGTGCGCGACATAAACAAACTGAGGCTTGCCAAAATATCCGGCGTTTCTTCCAGCCTGCGCAGGTCATTTTCCTTCAGGTTCAGGAATAGACAGCCCAAAGCCATGTCCAATTCTATGAGATCCTCGCGGACCTTGGCCTTCGACTCCTCGGTCAGCGGAAGGCCTGCCAAGCATCCGTTCAAAAGCTGGATTGCGAACAGAACATCAGGCAGGTGACAAAGCTCCAACGCGTTCCAGGCCCATATCTTCATTGTGGGAATAATGCTAGCAGGCAGGTCTCCATCCTTCTCGCCTTCGACGATGATGGATGCCGCAGCAAGACAACAGCTCGCGCGGGCGGCCCAGTGCAAGCCGGCGCTTCTGTAAGCCAGCGTCAGCAGCTGTGTCGCATCGATCAACTCCGCGGTGCACTCACGCTTTGTCAGGCCTACTGCCGCTTTACCCAGCCACCGGATCATGTCGAACTTGTCCGCCGACAAGTCCAGCTTTTGTGCTCGTTTGAGCAGAACCAGCGCGCCTTCGGCTTCGCTCTTTCTCGTACCAACGAAATCGGCGAGCTTTTCGACGAGTTCATTGTACGCCGGATCATTGCCCGCGACCCCGCCAATAACCTCTATAAAGCGGATGACTCCATCCGCATCGAATTCTCCAAGTCCCTTGGCCTTGTCGAGTATTGAGCAGTAGCTATTGAAAACAGACGAAAGTGCTGTTTCATCCTGCGCCAGTATCGCCCGATTGACCGCTATTCTCTGGAGATCGGTTTCCGCTTCCAGGCTATTGTTCGGTCGGCTCGCATCCCGTGCCTGCACGTCCAGTGCCCGTTTTAATCTGGCAGTGCGTTCGTCGTACCGGCACTGCTCGCGTGTCATATGGTCGTGAACGATGGAATTGACGAGGAGCTGGTTTAGATTCCCCAGGAACTCCAGATTTTTTGCGTGAGTCGATTCCAGCGCACGCGCTTCGAAATCATCGTACGACGCGTTCAGGAGATTAAAGTCGTTATACCACCAGAATGCGGTCCATATTTGCTCGTACCGAGCTTCCAGTTTTTGCCGATAAGAGCCATGGGCCTCCGCAAGGCGGATGGCTCGCGCAAATCGGCCATCTATTTCAGTGCGCGGCCTCTCTAAACCGCGCGAGAGTTTTGCCGCGACGAGGGCCTCCGTAACAAGCTGCCGCTCCATGCCCTGAAAAGCCGCTGGATCTTCTATCGCCCGTTCAATGTCAGCGAGCTGCTGGGCGCGAGAGTAATCCTTTGGGCCAAGCCGCCGAGCGCTGACGTCGTCTCCGACCTTCAGGTAATTGAATGCAAGGTCGGTGCGTTCTTTTTCGATGATCTCGGTCACGATCCAAGAGCGATCAAGAATGGTCACGCGGATGCTGTATTGCTTTGACAACTCATCTTCGATGCGAGCGCGATCCTTAGCTTTCGCAAAACGGCTCGTCACAAAGATTATCTTGTCGTAGCCCCTGCCCGTTTCTGCAATGCCCTTGACGTCCGCGCGTACTTTGACGCTCCACTCCTTTTTGGCGCTGAAGGCGAAGGCCCATCTTTCACGACCGCTGTTCGCGTCGCCGATATAAGTGAGGCCGGAGACTTCATCCGACACCGGATAGGTTTCCGTGTCGGCCTTGCTGTCGCCGCCACCATCAGGACCTGTTTGAGGCCGTAGGTTGGGACAGATCGTTCGCTCGCAAAGTTTGCGGCAAAATATCTCGAACTCGTGCGTCTGGTTTCGAGACGTTAACGAGTCGAGGTGATATTCGAGACGGTCTGCACTCAGAACGTGGGTGGGACGCTGAACGGTGTCCGAGTAATATTCAGGACGAAGTTCGCGCATGAACTCGGAGGGCGACACCCGCGCGGGCGCGTCTTGATCTTCTCCGTCTTCGCTTGCGATGGCTGCGGCCATGGGGAACAATGATAGAACAACGCTGATCCCCGAACCAGACCGAGAAAGGAAATTCCGTACCAGCGCTGTGGACGGAAAAGCCTTCAAAACGGTATTTTTGCACGATTACCCCGACCCGGTCGCCAGAAGGGCGCGAATTAAAATTGATATTTATCAATAGGATGCTGAGTCACTCGGCGGGAAGGTCCGCTTTGGTCCGGCCGAGACTTCGCGACTCGAAATGCATCGCACGACGGGCTGCTCGAAAATTACGTCGAGGCTCCGGTGCGGTAGCGTCGAGCTAAGCCGTTCCAATTCCGTCGTTTTTTTGTGCACTCGTATAAATTGCCTCTTCCCGGCAAAACCAACCAATGCGATATCGGGATGGAGGGTCATTGGGCGGAGCCTACCGGTACCACACTGAAGTGCCCGCTAGGCCTCGCTTGAACTTCAAAGCAGCGGCAAGAAAAACTACGAAACGGGAAGGGAGCTACTTCTGTCGAGCATCACCGCAGCAGATTTGGCAGCTGCGCTCACCGGGGATCCAGAGGCTCTAGATGTTCATCTGTCGCTCGTCGAGCGCGACGTTGTCATTATGGGATGCCAGGTCAAGATCCACTGTCACTGCCTCACCGTTGACGGGAACGGGAGGGTGCAGCCGCGTCGTCTTGCAGAATTCATGCGCAATGCCGTTGCCGATTACGCTATCCCGCGTTCCCAGCTCGTCAAGGCAAAGGCACGCGACACAAAATTCAATAGCACCGAGGCCGTCACAGCGCTCGTCGAACAAGCGCGTCGCTCTTTCACGGACGTCGCGAAGACTGGCGAAGGCGGTGAGATGCTGCTGTTCCTACTCGCGGAGCGGTTTCTCAAACTGCCGCAGGTCCTATGCAAGATGGATCTGAAAACTGACTCACGAATGCACTATCACGGTGCCGATGGCGTCTATGCCGGCGTTACACCCGACGGGATGCTGAAGCTTTATTGGGGCGAATCCAAAATTTACAAAGATGCCGCCATCGCCATCAAAGACTGTCTAACCTCGGTTGCGCCTTTCCTGATTGAACCTGAGCACGAAGAGGCCGGGCGGGAGCGCGACCTAATTCTCTTGAGCGACAAAGCTGATTTAAGCGATCCAGCGCTGACCGACGCGCTCAAACGCTATTTCGACAAGACATCGCCAATGTCCAAACGCGTTAAGTATTGCGCTGTCGCGCTCGTTGGCTTTGATGCCGCTTTCTACCCCGGCGATGAGGTCCATGCCGTTGCGGACAAGCTCGCTGAAGCCGCCCGTGTCGAACTCAGGAAGTGGTCTGCAACGATCGGAGCGCGGCTGAAGAAAGAGAAACTCGAGCAAGTTGAAGTTGAGCTGTTCTGTCTTCCTCTGCCGTCGGCTGAAGGTTTCCGGGCCGCGTTCCTCAAGGCGATGGGACAGACTGCATGAGCCTTAACGATCTGCAAGGCTGGCTTGTTGCTGAAGGCTTGCGCGAGGACCTCGATCAATTGACCCGACGAACTGTCGTGGCTGAACTCGACAATCTTATACCGCGTGCCGAAGACGAGGCAATCGTGTTCGACTGGCCGCGGCTTTTGTTGGCGGGCAGCATCCTCGCACGGTCGGATCAGCGAGCCTATCAAGAAGCGGCGCTTCGTATCGCAACCGCGGCAATCACGATATCGGATAGTGAAGCCATTAGGGATTCAGGCGCGGTTCTCTTGGGTAAGCTGTCGAACTTTCGGGCGGTTTCACTCGCGACTGAGAGGGGGTTGCTCACCGTCGATGTCGAGGGAAGGCTCGGCATGGCGTTGCGAATCGAGTCGCAGCGCCGTCAGATGGATCAGTCGATCCTCGTCCAGTCCAGTGGGCAATGGATTCAGGTCAACGGCTTCCAACAGCGCTTCTGGAGCCAGGCCAACGAGTACCAATGGCTTTCGGCCTCCGCTCCGACAGCGTCTGGCAAAACGTTCTTGGTCTTGCAGTGGCTGACCGATCAAATTCGATCGAGCGAGATGCGGGTCGCTGTCTATTTAGCGCCGACGAGGGCGCTTGTTGCTGAAATCGAAGCAAATCTGGTCTCATTGCTTGGAGCTGGCAGCGGCATAGAAGTGTCTTCACTTCCGATCCGGGAAAAGCACGATAAAGCGCAAGAAGGCGGTCCACGTGCCATCCTAGTGATGACGCAGGAGCGCATGCACCTGCTGGCCAACGCCATTGGCGGCGCCTTCAAGGTCGATCTGCTCGTTGTCGATGAAGCGCACAAGATCGGCGACAATCAACGCGGCGTCATTCTACAGGATGCCATCGAGCGCGCTAGTCGTTCCAATCACGAGCTCAAGCTCGTATTCATCAGTCCCGCCACGCAAAATCCGCAAGAGCTTCTCACGGATGCTCCGGAGGGAGCGCTCACAGCGTCGTTTGAGAGTGACGTGCCAACTGTGCTGCAGAACGTCATCGTGGCTGAGCAGATGCCGCGTAAGCCCAAGCTATGGAAACTATCGGCCCGTCAACACGCATCTAAGCTGCCGCTCGGTGTGGTCAAGCTCGGAAGCAGCCCGGGCTCGCTCAAGAAAAAGTTGGCGTTCATCGCTGCTGCAGCCGGCGAGCGCGGCGGGACGCTTGTCTACGCAAACCGCGCCTCCGACTCCGAAGATATCGCCGATCTCATCAGCCAATTGATCCCGCAGGCGCCATCTGACCCGGAATTGCTCGAGCTTGCAGATCTGGCGCGCAAAGGCGTTCACCCCCGCTACAGGCTCGCGCCGCTCGTCGAGAAGGGTGTCGCTTTCCACTACGGCAACATGCCGTCGCTGATCCGCTCCGAGGTTGAACGACTGTTCCGATCCGGCAAGATACGCTTTCTCGTCTGCACCTCAACCCTGATCGAAGGCGTAAATCTATCGTGCCGAACCATTGTGCTGCGCGGCCCAAGGAAGGGCATCGGTCATCCGATGGAGGCACACGATTTCTGGAATCTCGCTGGTCGTGCCGGCCGATGGGGCGATGAATTCCAGGGGAACATCATCTGTATCGATCCTCAGAACGCACAAGCATGGCCTGATGGCGTTCCCGAACGGGCGCGCTTTCCCATCAAGCGCGAAACCGACGCCGTGATCGAGCAGGGAGACGGCCTTGCCGATTACCTAGACCGCCGGGCCACCACCGATTTGGCCGACTTCGAGGATCCCAACCAATTCGAGCAGGTGGCGTCATATATGCTCGCCACATATCTCCGGCTGGGATCAATCGCAGAATCTAACCTTGCCAAACGTCACAATCCTTCGACCATTGAGCGGTTGGAAGCGAGCCTTGCCAACATAGCCTCCCAGATCGTGATCGGCGCTGATATCGCGGGCCGCCATCCCGGCGTTAGCGCCCTTGGCATGCAGCGTTTGCTCGACGCATTCCGCGAATATAAGGGTGATGTCGAAAACCTGTTGCCGGCCGCTGTCGATAGCCAGGACAGCTATGATCGCTTCGTTACGATAATGCGCCGCATCAACCAGTATCTGTTTCCGGCGTTCATGCCAGAAGGGATCATTCCGCTTCACGCTCAGATCGTCGTGCAATGGCTAAAGGGCTTTTCTCTGTCTCGGATGATCGGGCGGAATATCGACTACCATCGAAGGACCGGTCGGTCGTTCAAGCTGCCCGTCCTGATCCGCAGCACGATGGAGCTGGTTGAACAGATCGCCCGGTTTCGAGCGCCGAAGTACTTGTCCGCTTATGTGGACGTTCTCAACTTGCATCTCGTTGCGATCGGACGGGAAGACCTAATCGATAGTGATGTCGATATTGGCACCCAACTTGAGTTCGGCGTCTCTTCGAGGACCTTGCTCTCGCTGATCGAGCTAGGACTGTCGCGTGTAAGCGCAGTCGCGCTCTACGAAAAAATTGCGCGAGATGACCTCAGTAAGGAGGATTGCATCGCATGGGTGAGAGAACGCGACACTCAATTTGAAGGCATGGATATTCCGGCGATCATCCTTCGGGAAATTCGCACTAAGTTGTTGCCCGAGAGTAGCGCAGGTGTCGCCACGTCAACGCGCTAGCGGAATTAGGAGGCGTTTATGGCCAAAAAGCCGATTACAATCGGCTCCCATCACTTCGAAAAGAAGGGCGATGCGGCTGCGTTTCTGAAGGCGATACTCCATAAGTATGACGTCGGAGACAAAGTTAATGCGCAAGACACAGAAGTGCTGCGCGCTGCGCTCGCGCTTCACCCGGCCTCGTCCGCAAAGGTAGGAGTAGGTGTTGCTCACTTCAGCGTCAGAAGCGCGGACTTCGGCACAAAGTGCTTCTGGGTCAATCGTCTGGACGGGAGTACCGAAAAATTTTCGTACAAAGCGTGCATCGGTGGTAGCGTGGGGAGAAATTCCGACCAGCTGTGATAAGGCAGGAATTATTTGGACGATGCAAACTAGCCGGCTCGTCCGCTTGTCAATCTCACTTGCACCACCCAGACTGCTACATGCGTCTCCCAAGAATCCACCAATGCCAGCCCGGAGGCGGCGGCCTTGTCTGAACCCGCGCGACATCATTACATCCCGGTCTTCTATTTGAAGCAATGGGCGCGCCTTGACGGTCGGCTCTGTGAGTACAGTCGTCCATACAAAGAGACAAAGGTCAAACGGAAGCATCCCGCCGCAACGGCATATGTAGACAACCTCTACGCAATCTCGGGCCTTCCAAGCGAGCAGGTCCAATTCGTCGAAAAGCAGTTCATGCAGACGGTGGATAGCGGAGCCGCAGAGGCGTTGATCGCGATGTTGACGCCGACCGAGCCGGCGGGCGGCGGCGAGCCAGATTGGATGCGGATTATCTACTGGGCTAGGTTCATCTACTCGTTAAGTCTGAGAAATCCCGAGCAGATCGGCATCGTACAACGCAGTCTCGATACGGGTTCTTTCTCGGTAGCGGCCGCGACGGAGGAGGAGGTCCGACGGGCGAGCCAGGCGAAATCGAAGATACGGGTTCGGAAACTCGCCGTGCCTGCGCAGTTTACGTTGCCGGGCCTCATCAATTCGGAGGTCGCTATCAGAGCGATTACCGACAATATGCTGTGGTTCACGTATCATGTAGGTGAGGCCAACCACTCGTTGTTGACATCGGACCGCCCTGTCATCATGACCAAGGGACTTGGCGGTCCCAATGGGCATCTTGCTATGCCCATATCGCCGACTGCCATCTTCTTCGCCGTAAGGGGCGAGCGCATGCTTCAGCGAATTAAAGCTATGGACACGGATGAACTAGTGCAGAAAGTAAACGCCGGCGTTGTACTGCAGGCAGTTAAGTACGTCTATGGAATGGATGACAGTCAGCTTCGGTTTGTTTCAAATCGGTTAGGCAAGAAGATGCCGACGGCCGTGTTGTCGCCGTTTAAGCGGAAAGTGTGAACGGGCCAGGTCTATCGGCGGCAAATAATTTCAACTGTGCGACAAGCGGACACGCGAGGTACCTGTCGCGATAGAGTAGCGGATCATCTTCAAAGGGCGTTCAATTGGTTGATACAATGACCTATGACCTTTGCAGTCTGGGATGGCACGGCTTCCAGCAATTATGTTTGACCATCACGCGAGAGATCTTCGGCCAGACGGTTGAGTCGTTCCTCGATTCCTCGGACGCCGGGAAAGACGGTGCGTTTGCCGGCAGATGGCACCCCGGCAAGGGCGAGGTGTTGAGCGGGCGTTTCGTTATCCAATGCAAGTTTAGCGGCAAGAGGGATAAGACACTCACGCCATCTGACGTCGCCGAAGATGTCGAGAAGGCGCGTAAACTCGTGCAGGCTGGTCGATGCGACAGCTATGTACTCATGACGAATGCAGGCGTTTCGGGAGCAAGCAAGGAGGAGATCGAGACGCTCTTCAGCGAAGTAGGCGTCAAAACCTTCCTATGTTTCGGCTCGACTTGGATCTGCGCGCAAATCAAGGAGCATAAACGACTGCGGATGCTGGTTCCTCGAATATATGGCCTGGGTGATCTCAGCCAAATTATCGATGAACGGGTGTACGATCAGGCAAAAGCTCTCCTCGCGTCGCTCAAGGATGATTTAGCGAAGGTTGTCTTAACGAGCGCGTACCGCAGGGCTGCCGAGGCTCTTAACCGGCACGGCTTCGTGTTGCTCGTCGGCGAGCCGGCGGCGGGCAAGACGACGATAGCCTCGATGCTTTCGATGGGGGCACTAGATCAGTGGGCAGCGTCGACTCTGAAGCTCGACACCCCAGAAAAAGTGGTAGAGCATTGGAATCCGTTGGACCCGTCTCAGTTTTTCTGGATCGATGACGCTTTTGGCGTCATGCAATACGAAGCATTCTTGGTTCGCGGTTGGAACCACGCGCTTCCTATGGTCCGAACGATGCTTGGAAAAGGGGCCAAGATAGTGATGACGTCCCGCGACTATATTTATAACCGGGCGCGAAACGATCTTAAGGAGGGAGCGTTTCCGCTTCTGCGTGAAAGTCAGGTCGTCATTGACGTTCGCGATCTTACATTGGAAGAGAAGGAGCAGATCCTCTACAACCACATGAAGCTCGGAAGACAGGAGCAGTCATTTCGCACGTCGATAAAGCCTTATTTGCCGATAATTGCCGGGCACTCGCGGTTCGTGCCGGAAATGGCAAGGCGACTCGCAGATCCGCTCTTTACGTACGGATTGCGGTTAGATCGATATGCACTTAACTCCTTCGTGGAGAAGCAGGAACACTTTCTGCAAGAAGTGCTGCAAGGTCTCGATGAGGACAGCAAAGCAGCGTTGGGCCTGATCTACATGCGGGACAATGCTCTCGAAAGCCCGGTCGCGTTGGAGCAATCGGAACTGGAAGCAATCGAACGGTTAGGAAGTAGCCGAGGTGGATGTGTCGTAGCACTTGAATCCCTGAAAGGGAGCCTTGTGCAGCACGTGATTGAAGAGGGCAGTGCGTTTTGGCGGTTCAAACATCCAACGGTTGGTGACGCTTACGCAGGGCTCCTGCTCAAAAATCCAGAATTGCTTGGGGTCTTTTTGCGTGGCAGCTCACTTGAGAAATTATTGGGTCAGATTACATGCGGAGACGTAGAGCTGGAGCGGGCCGTTATAGTTCCCAAGGCGCTCTTTGGGCTGGTGCTGAAGCGATTGGATCAGACTTCCGATGCTGGACGCTATAAGACTCCAGCGCTGGCTGATTGGTACAGCCGGAGCCGCGTTGACGATTTTCTTGCGCTGCGTTGCTCCAGGGAATTCCTAGCCCAGTACATGGCCAGGCATCCTGAGGCTCTCGCGCGGGTGTCGGATCCTGGCCTCTTTCTAGAGAGCGTTTCGGAAGTCAGCCTCGCAATTCGATTGCACGAACTTGGGTTGTTGCCTGAACAGTACCGCAAGGCCTTCGTAGAAAAGGTGATTGCCTATGCACTCGAAGGCGAAGATCTCTATGCCATCGATAGCAAACGGGTCCAAAGCATGTTCACGGCGCAGGAACGCGACGATTTCGAGGGTCGAGTCAGAAATGAGCTTCTACCCAATCTCGGGGACGTCCGGAGGACTTGGGAGTTGAATTGTAGCTCGGATCAACGCGCGGACGAGTTTCTCCAACCACTTCTAGACTCATTCTCCGCCTTGAAAAGGAAATTTGCTGACGACGCCGAAGTGGTAGTTCTAATTGATCGTGAGATCGCAATGGGACGCGATTGGATCGCTGAGCGGCTTGATGACGATCCGAGGGAGCGACCCGGCCGCACCTTTGATGATGTCGACGTTATGACTGAGCAGCCGCTGACAGCACGAAGCATTTTCGACGATGTCGACGAGTGATTGTGCCAGCGTTGGACGGCGTAAGCTTTTGCGCGATACTTCCCACGGTAAGCAGTTGCCACGATAAAATACCTTTCAGCTGTGTCCCTCGACATATGCTTGTTGTAGCTGCAACGCGTCGTCGCGCAGGCCTCCGACGGCGGCTGGTTTGCCGTGCAGATTTGGATTATCCCGATGCTCGACGGGTGCATGGAAGGCGTCCATGTCGATGTGGATGAATCTTGCGCTGGCTACTCGGGGAAGCCGCATGGGCGTCCTCGTCCTCGATGGTCACGTCTCTAGCCTGGCCGTATCTTCCTTGACGCCGCGGGCGACGATCTGGAGCGTGCCGTCGGCAAGCGGCCGCTGCAGCTTCAGCGCCTCGCCCAGAGGGGTCGTCATCCAGGTCTCGACTTCGTCTGGCGTCGTCAGGATTACCGGCATCGCCTTGGGGTGGATGGCACTGACCTCGGCGTTCGGCTCCGTCGTGAGGAACGCGTAGATGTCGTTGGTCGTCTCGCCTTCCTTGACCTTCCGGACGGACGTCCAGTTGGTCCAGATGCCGGCGAAGCAGGCGAGGGGACGAGTCTCATCGAGCGCGAACCAAATATCACCGCCCTCGGCCTTGTTGAATTCGCTGAAGGAGTTGAACGGTACCACGCAGCGGCTTTCGGCTCCCAGCCATCTCGTCCAGTGCTTGCTCTTCACGTTGCGGATGTTCGTAGTGCCGCCGTCCGGCTCCATCCGCAGCAGCTCCTTGAAATCGACGGCCTTGCCCTTGGCCTGCAGCTTCTCGGCTCGCTTCTTCGTGGCGTCCATCAGCGCCTTTGACGACGACGGCATTCCCCACCGCGCCGTAGCGAGTTCGCGGCCCTCGGCCCCGTTGCGCACGATCGGTGCCTGGTAGTCCGGAAAAACTCCGGGCATCGGCGCCAGATTGCCGACGTATCGGTTTACGACGCGGAACAGCGCGCTGATGGCCGCTTGGTTGGTCGTGATCGAATAGAGATTGCACATCGGTCAGGATTCGGTTCGAGGGTGGCGCGGCTGCCACGTCAACCGTAGCAGAGTCGCGGATGGACGCCGGCCAGCCTTGGCGCATTTGCGGCAGCGCAGCCGGCTGGCGAGATCGTGCACGAAGGTCGTCGGCGGGTGCTTCATCGCCGCGAGGTCCACGTCGCTCGGGGTCTTGCAGCGCGCGCACCTGATCTCCAGCCAGGGAAGCCTCCGTTCACGGCTTGGTCGATGGTCGGCGACGGATCGATTGGCTCGCCATCACTCCACATCCGCTCGTTCCAGCTTTCGCAAAGCAGTCTATCGGCTTGCTGGATCATCGCCTCGCCCTTGGCCCGCATCTCCGCCGATTGGATAGCCAGGATGTTAGCCATCGCGCGTGCCTTGCCGAGCTCTTTTGCCAGAGCCTTGCGATCGCCGCCCGATAGGGGCGTAGGGTGATACTTCGGGGCCAGCCGGACATCCAGGCGCAAAGAGATCGGATCGGCAAATCCAGAGCAACTACGGCGTCTCGAATGCTGGCCAGCACCCATCTTCTTCATGCCTGCCGGTGCGCTGCTGGCAGGTGTTGTCGAGCAGCCGCTGCGCGACGTCCTTCCAGACCGCGTTAGCGCCATACAATCGGACAGCATCGGTGGTCTGGATTTCCAAGGTCCGCGCGCAGCGGCGGCAGGAGACGCGCAGTACGTGGGCCTTAATTTCCGAAAGGCGCCGCTGTCGGGCCTGGGCCGCGGTCGCGCCGGCGCGAGGATCTTTGAGGACCGATTCCCAATATTCGGCCGGAAGGGGGGCATCTGGACTCACAGCGGACGGCGCTCGTCTCCGGTCGGCTTCAGCGGCCAGTTTTTCCATCTGCTTTGGGGTCGGCATGCGCCAGCTCGCGGGTCGGTCGGTCATGCCCGAATAGAACATAACAAGAACAAATGTCGAGTCCGACCGGGCACCGCTGAGAAAAATCCTGCTGTGGGAGGGGTCGCGATGTCGGAACCAAGCCGGGTCGTTCGTCTTGAATCCGGTATCAGTATCGGAGTTCCTCCGGCATGGCCCCCCGCGCTAACTGGAAAGGCTTCCTGCGTCTTTCCCTCGTCACCTGCCCAGTCGCGCTCTATCCGGCCACCTCGGAATCCGAAAAGGTCTCCTTCAACCAGCTCAACCGGAAGACCGGCCACCGCATCAAGTATGCCAAGGTCGACGCCGATACCGGCGAGGAGGTCGACAACGAGGACATCGTCAAGGGCTACAAGGTTGATACCGATACGTTCATCGAGGTGACCAAGGAGGAGCTTGAGAACGTCGCGCTGGAATCGACGCGAACCATCGAGATCGACGAATTCGTCGACCGCAGCGAGATCGATCCGCGATATCTCATTCGACCCTACTACCTGCGTCCCGACGGCAAAGTCGGACACGATGCCTTCGCCGTCATTCGGGAAACCATCCGCGAGATGAACAAGGTCGCAATCGGCCGCGTGGTGCTGACCAATCGCGAGCACATCATCGCGCTGGAGCCGCTGGACAAGGGGTTGATGGGAACGCTGCTGCGCTACCCCTACGAAGTGCGTTCCGCGGACGAGTATTTCGACGACATCCAGGACGTCAAAGTTACCAAGGACATGCTTGATCTCGCCAAGCACATCGTCAATCAGAAGGCGGGCCATTTCGAGCCGGATAAGTTCGAAGACCAGTACGAAACCGCCCTCATCGATCTCATCAACCAGAAGCGCGCCGGCAAGCCCATTACCGCGAAAGCCCGTCCTCGAGGTGAGAACGTCGTGGATCTGATGGATGCTCTGCGCAAGAGCATCGGAAGAGAGGAGGCCGCGACAGAGGCACCCAAGAAATCAGGCAAAAAGCCGCGCAAGGCGGCGGCCGGGCAGAAGGAAATGCTGATGCCGATCGCAGGCAAGAAGCCGGCGAAAGAGGCCGCGGCGAAGAAGCCCGCGGCCAAGCCGCAGCGGAAGTCGGCTTAGGTGTCGTGAAGCATCCGGTGACGCCGGACGGCCACTACTTCGTCGTCCGCGGCAGGCTCTGGCGAATGCCAAATCCCATCTCGACGAGGTCACGCGAGATCATCTCGTCAGCCGTCTAATGGCGGCCCAGCGGGGCGGTGCGCGCGCCAGGAACGGCCGACCGCGAGGCCGAGGTAACGGTGCATAGGACCGTGGACGAGGCTAAGCAGACGCTCGGCGAGCGCGGTCCGGTATGGCGGGACGACGGCTCGCCGGCTCTCCATTGCTCTGCAAAGTAGGAGCGATATGTCTGCGGTGAAAAAGACTTCGAGGAGATCGACCTTGAGCGCGGGCATTCTCGCATACCGCAAGGGCGCGCGTGGGCTCGACGTACTCCTCGTTCATCCCGGCGGTCCGTTCTGGCGTAAGAAGGATGATGGCGCCTGGTCAATTCCAAAGGGTGAAATCGATGCCAATGATGCTCCGGAGAACGTCGCTCGACGCGAGTTTGCCGAAGAACTCGGCCCAAGCGCTTCGATTGGTCCACTGCAGGCGCTGGGGGAAGTCCGACAGCGAGGAGGGAAGCGCGTCATGGCCTTCGCCGGCGAGGGCCATTTTGATCCGGCAGCGCTGACCAGCAATACCTTCGATATTGAATGGCCGCCTCGAAGCGGTCGAAGGCAGAGCTTTCCTGAAGTTGACCGGGCGGGATGGTTTGATATCGAGCTCGCGCGGACCAAGATGCTATCCGCTCAGGTAGAGTTCCTCGATCGTCTTTTGGCAATCGTAGTTGAGAGCGCCGGGAAATGATGTTTAGGATTGGAATCATTTCGGACACGCACGGTTTGTTGAGGCCCGAGGCGGAACGAGGCCTGACGGGCGTCGATCATATCATCCATGCCGGCGACATCGGGCGCCCCGAGATCGTCGATTCGCTTCGCCGGATCGCGCCCGTCACGGCCATCAGGGGAAACGTGGACAGTGGCGAGTGGGCTCGCGACTACCCCGACACGAATCTTGTGCGCCTGGCGGGAAAGTCGATCTACGTTCTGCACGACTTGAAAACGCTGAAGGCCGGCCGCGGCGCCGGCATCGACGTCATCCTCTCCGGGCATTCCCACGTGCCGAAGATCGACACGGTCGGTGGCGTTCTCTATCTGAATCCCGGCAGCGCGGGACCCCGGCGTTTCAAGCTGCCGATCACGTTTGCGACGCTCGAACTCACGCCTAACGGCATGCGACCGGCGATCCACGACCTTGGAAGCGACTGAGTGCCACCGCCGAGGGAATTCACAGCGGAGGAGGCGCGTGCGTCAATCCTTTTTGCCGGCTTTCGCCGAACGGAAGCCCTACTTGCGCGGACGTTCTCGCTCGCGCAAGACGTCCTTCGCCTGCTTGTCGGACCTGAGCCCAAGGTAGACGGGCTGGCGCAGTTCGCCCTTGCTCGTCCATTCCGCAAATTTGACCTCGGCAACCAACGAGGGCTTGACCCAGGTCGTGGCGACCTCGTCCTTCACTTTGGCAGGGAAGGGTGATTTAGGGGTTATCAGCTTCATGAGCTTGGCATGGAGGTCTTCCAGGACCTTGTGGCTGAAGCCAGTGCCGACATGTCCGATGTAGCGCCATGCGTCGTCTTCCCGCACGGCGAGGACCAGGGCGCCGAAGTATGGCCTCGTGCGCTTGGGCGCTGTGAAGCCCGCGATCACCACTTCCTGCCGCTTTGCCGTCTTGATCTTCAGCCAATCCGCCGTCCGACTTCCGGACGCATACGCGCTGTCGGCGCGCTTCGCCATGACGCCTTCCAGACCCTTCCGCTCGGCCTCGGCGAAAAATTTCGTGCCGTTCGCTTTACGGTGGCGACTGAAGGCGATCAGGCGGTGGCTCGGCAGGATCGCTTTCAGCCGCTCCTTGCGCTCGAGCAGAGGCTGTTTGCGCAAGTCAACTGCGTTCTGAAACATGAGATCGAAGGCGCAATACAGGAGCTTCGCTTCATGGCGCAGCGCGTTCTGAAGCAGCTGGAAATGCGAGACGCCGTCCTTTCCGATCGCGACGAGCTCGCCGTCGATCACGGCATCGCCCTTCACGCCCTCCAGCGCTTTGGCGAGCTCGATATAGCTGCGGCTGATGATCTTGCCGTTGCGGCTGTAGAGCGAGACCTTGCCCCGGCGGATTTCCGCGATCATCCGGAAGCCATCGTATTTATCCTCGAAAACCCAGTCGGGGTCGTCGAACGGCGCGTCGGTGAGCGTAGCGAGCATTGGCTGTAAGCGCTTGGGCAGGGTCGACGTCCGGCTCATTCGAGGGCCATTCCTTCGGAGCGTGTTGCGTAATGCATCGACGGCACCTTATCGCTCGAGGTGGCCGGGGCCGGTTCGATGAAGCTGGGGAAAACCGCCTTGATACCGATAGCCGCCGGCCTTTTACGCTGAAACGCCACTGAAGAAATTCACGTTACAGCCGATTCAAATTGGCACAGTTCGAATCGTTCCGGAACCTGCGAATCCTTGTCGCGTTTGCTTCGATGTCACAACAGGAGACGCCGATGGCGGTAGCGAAGAAGAGCAAGACGGCGCGCGGACGAAAACAGGACCGGGCGCGGGTGGCCGGCGGGCAGGACTACGAAGTTCAGTACGAGGCAAAGAAGACGGGAAAGTCGGCACCTGCGGTGAAAAAGGCAGTCAAGAAGGTCGGCAACGCGCGCAAGCGCGTAGAGAAACGGCTGGGCCGCTGAGTCGAAGACGGGTCGGCGTCGGGGCCTAGCGCCGGTCCTCGTTAGGGGGGGCATTCTGGGCAGGTATCACCGATCGAGTTCAGCACGTCGCGAACCTCGGCGACCGCTGCATCAGGGGAGACGCCTGCCGGCGGGTCTCCACGGGCGATATCGAAGGCCCGCTGTCGTGCATGCGGATCGGCGAAGTCCTGCATCCAACCGTGCTCCTCGCACTCGCGGATGGCGCCGGCTTCGTTCAGCACGTTGATCGCCCAACCGCGCAGGGTGCGGATCGCCGGCCGTCTCTGCTTGGTCATCAGCATTGAAAGGTTCTCCCACGCTGAGACGAATCGTTTAGTCCCGCAGACGTTCCCCATCCCTAACACACGACTGGGATTCCGGATCGTGGGATCTCGTGGTCCTTCAAAGGCCGAATTTTACAGGCGGCCAGGTGGTGGGTTAGGCGAGAACGAACTGAAGAAACCGTTTTCCGATACTTCAGACGTCTTATCCGTTTTGCGCGTGCGGCTGTCGCCCACCGCGCTCTCGTGTTGGGGTGGACGGCCCCCTTCCACCAGTCTGCGTGGCAGGATGGGGTCGTCGATGACCTCAAACGAAGGAGCCGCCCGTGGAAGCGATTGTTCGTATCGGTTTGGACACGTCAAAGAGCGTATTTCAGTTGCATGGCGTTGACGGGATGGAGCAACCGGTCTTGCGACGCAAGTTAAGGCGCGGCCAGGTTCTGGCGTTCTTCGGCCGTTTGCCGCCTACGCTCATCGCGATGGAGGCTTGCGGAGCATCGCACTATTGGGCGCGGGAGCTGCAATCGCTGGGGCATGAGGTGGCGATGATTCCACCGCAATATGTCAAACCGTACGTGCAGCGCGGAAAATCCGATGCGGCGGACGCCGAGGCGATTTGCGAAGCGGCGAGCCGACCGAAACTGCGGAAGAACCTTGTGCCGATCAAGAGTCCCGAGCAGCAAGGCGCACAGATGCTGACTCGTGTGCGCAACCAGTTCATCGGCAGGCGCACCCAGCTCGCCAATTCGATCCGCGGCTACGCCGCAGAGTTCGGCTTTACCGCGCCAAAGGGGCTTTCGCGGCTCCCGCAATTGCTAATCGATATTAGGGCCGATGCGACAGTCCCCGACTTGGCGATGGAGCTGATAGAGGCGTTGGCTGCAGAACTTGCGCGCGTCGATGATCAGATCGTTACGCTCGACAAGAAGCTCATGCAACTCCATAGGAGCAACGAGATGAGCCGAAGACTGGCGACCATTCCAGGAATTGGTCCGATCGGCGCGACGCTGCTGTCAATCAAGGTCGTGGATGCGCGCGGATTCAAATCGGCAAGAAACTTTGCTGCGTGGCTTGGCCTGACGCCAAAGAATCACTCGACGGCCGGCAAGAATCGGCTCGGGGTCATTACCCGCGCTGGCGACGGCATGTTGCGAACTGTTTTGGTGGCAGGCGCGACGGCAGTGATCGCGGATATGCGACGACGCGGGAGCCGCCCTTGGTCCTGGCTGAAAGACATGATCGCGCACAAGCCGCCGAAACTGGTGGCGATAGCGTTAGCAAACAAGCTGGCGCGGATTGCTTGGAAACTGATGGTTAGCGGCGAACGGTACCGGCCTGCGAGCGCCGTACCGATGCCTACGCCGACATAGACTTGAGCGACAAGTAGAGCTTGGCGTCAGACGAGCAGATCTGATGTCGAGGGCGGAACTTGCAGGAAAGGAAGAGGTGGTACGTTCGGCGCGAGCCGGTCATGTGAGACACTCCGCTCGGTTTACCGGCAGCAAATGCCGCTCTCGTGTTTGGAACTCACTGTCCGCGAAGCCCATCTTGGCCAGTGGTCGCAAGACCCGAAAATAGGCCGGACATATGAGCGCAAGCGATCCGAGCATGCTGCCCGAGCCGATCCTTGCAAGTCGGGGGCCGTCCACATATGAACCGAGCCGCGGAGCGTCTCGGTAGGGTAGGCGCGGGACACCTCGAAGAGGATATCCCTACGCCTCCCCCCAAACCGTGCGGGCACCTTTCAATGCACACGGCTTTCCGTACGCGCATGCTCTCGACCGGAGACGGCTGCACGGCATGACGGGCACAGGACAATGGTCTTGCGCCGCCAACCGGACCGTTTCCAGACCGTCAGCGATCCGCTTTGCAAGTCTCCTAGGCGGCGGAGATGATGCATCTCGAATGGTCCCGTCGTATCGCTGCACGCTTCGCACTTGCGAGCGTTAAGTCGATCGATCAGATCATTTGGGCTTTTGACCCACCACGCACCTGCCGTGACGTTGTCGATAGTCGGACTTGTCCAGTAGGCTCGGTTCAGATGCTTCAGTCTCCACAGCTTGATGCTGCGAAGCTTACCACGGACCACGGAGCTAACCTCGTAGTCCGTGCCTTTCCACAGACGCGCCATGGTTCTTGCTCTCGTCGTCCGATGTCGCATCGCCAGCGTCTTCACGAGACTGCGGAACACGACAAGCTCCAGCAATCCCAAGGCGCTCTTGATGTCGTCGGCAAACGAATGGTAGTTCGCAAACCCACGGAACTCTGAGTTATAGGCGAGGACGGTTGCAACGTCGCTGGTTACCAGGAACTGCTCGCGCGGACTGCCGGTCTTCTTGGCGAGATCGCCATAGCCGTGTTGCTTGCAGAACTTGGTGACTTCCTTGCGCGGCACCCGCAGGCTGACATTGCCGGTGGTCGGCCGACGCATCACGCGCCATGTCCGTCCAGCCGGACCCTTGTGGCTGGATTTTCGTCCAGCCCCGTAGGATGTGTATGTCGAGACGCGATAGCTCAAGAAGGTCACTCCCTTAGAAGCGGCGTAGACCCCACTTTTCTCGGGCGACACGGTGAGCTTCAAGGTCTCCGTCAGGAATCGTTCGACGCAGGCCATGATCTCACACGCTTCCCGCTTGCTCCCGATCACGCCGATGAGGAAGTCGTCGGCATAGCGGCAGTAGCGGAGCCTTTTGAAGTTGGGGTCCATCGGATCGACGGAAGGCACTTTCCGTCTCTCCTTATTGGTGGCTTTGATCTCCGCAAATGCAGCATCGATCTCGGCCCGATCCGCGCCATCGGCACGGAGCCGTTCAATCTTCCGGCGGAGACTGAGGACGCGCCGTTCCAACGCCACGTAGCGCGGGAATGGACGTCGCTCACGGCCTTTGTCGAAGTCGGCCTTCATCATCTGCATGTGCTGGTCCAGCTCGTGCAGATAGATGTTGGCGAGCAAGGGCGAGACAACGCCGCCCTGTGGCGTGCCACTGTAAGTGCGTCCGTAGACCCAATCTTCCATGTAGCCTGCTTTGAGCATTCCTTCGATCAGACCAATGAACTTATCGTCATCGATCCGCTTCCTTAGAAGCCCAAGCAGGATGTCATGGTCGATGTTGTCGAAGAACCCACGCACATCCACTTCGACCAGCCACTTGCAGCCCGTCCAACTCTTCTTGATGAGCTTGAGTGCGGTATGACAGGATCGCCCCGGGCGGAACCCATGTGATTCATTGAGGAACACAGGTTCATAGATCGCTTCGAGCAGAATCCTGACCGCCTCCTGAACGAGCCGGTCTTCCACCGTGGGGATACCCAGCGGTCGTGTCTTGCCGTTGTCCTTCGGGATATAAACCCGCCGGACCGGCCGGAAGCGATAAGTGCCATCTGCCACGCGCCTGGCGATGTCGGCGAGCTTCTCCAGCGACATGCCGTCGAAGGTCTTGCCATCTACACCGGGCGTCAGGGCTCCCTTGTTGCGGGAGACCTTTTCGTAGGCCCACTCGAAGAGATGCGGGGATCTCATCAGGCGGTGAAGGCCATTTACGCGCTTACCCGACCGCGACAAAGTCGGCAGTGATTCAATTCTTCTCTGGATGGTAACGGCCTGCATCAGCAGAACCTTTCCGTCGAAGAATCTCTTCTACGCATACTGCAAATGCCGTTGTTAGCGGCATCGTCCTTCCCCCGATCGGAGGCGCTTTCGGTCCGGTCACCCGGCCTTATACGCATGATCGTCCGCCTCGCTGCGGCTGTCCCGGCCATTACGTCGGGCATTTGGGTACTACGACGGCTCCGTCGCCATACAGGTTCACGAACGAACCTGCTGCAGGCGATCCCGTAGTTGCGTGTGTGGGGAGGTGCGGTGTGTTTAGGTGTCCCATTCGTCTCCTTGACCCACGGATAGTGGTCGTCCCACGCGGACTGGTGGCAGTTCGCACTGGCCGGTGCGATCCGCCCCGCGTGGCGTAGCGTGTCAGCCGCGTTCGCTACTGCCAGCCCTTTGGCGACTGGAAACTGGGATTCAGGCAATACAGCTTTCACCATGCACACCTTACTCTGTGCTCTCCACCGGGCCGCGGCGCCCGATTTCGAGACGTTTCCCGGCATGCTCTGGTCCCGTTCCTCTTTCGAGGTCTCAGTCGTTTCCGACACCGGTAAGCCGGGTAAGTAAGAGCCCAACCAGTAGGCTCCATTCTTTCGAACACTCCCTT